>DATHUD010000098.1:0-22918 GCA_035462575.1 Thermoanaerobaculia bacterium
CAGGAGACCGCCTTCAGAAGGTTGCCTGGCCACCTACACTTGCTGACCGAAGAGAGGCCGGGCTCCACCCGGCCTCGACCTGCTCATTGCCCGCCTGGCGCCTGAGCTTCTACTCGTTCAGGGATTGAAACTATGACCGACAAGGAGGCAACGGCATGGGTAGTGTGGTGCGCAGCATCGTCGCGGTCCTGGCGGGAATGATCGTCTTCGCCTTCTTCGTCATGGCGATCGAAGCGGTGGGGATGATGATCTTCCCGCCTCCTCCGGGAGTCGACATGGCGAATCCCGAGGCGGCCCGGGCGGCGATGGCGAACGCTCCCGTGGGATCGCTCCTCTTCGTGCTCCTGGCGTGGATCGTGGGGACGTTCGCGGGAGCCTGGACCGCGGCGCGGATCGCGCGGCGGGCGCCGGTCGGCCACGGGCTCGTCGTCGGGGCCTTGGGGCTCGCGGCGGCCATCGCCAACATGCTCATGATTCCGCATCCGGTCTGGTTCTGGGTGCTCGGGGTCGCGGTGTTCCTCCCGATGGCCTGGCTCGGCGCGCGGATCGCGGCGGCCGCGGGACGAAGCCCGCGCCCCGCTCTCTAGACCGAAGACTCGTGAAGCGACACCATGCCCGCCGGGCACACGTCAGACTTGCGCGCCTGCTAGAATTCTCCCGCCGGGGGCGAGTCCCCGACACAACCGGGAGATACCATGAAGAAGACCCTGAAGAAGCTGGTGCTGGCGAAGGACACGGTGCGAAACCTGGACCTCGACTTAGGACAGATTCTCGGCGGCGTCGAGACCTATGAATATCCTTGCACCTATAATTATGCCTCGCGGCAGAAGTGCCCACCGACCCGACAAGATAGTGTGTGTGTGTGTGCCGGGTAGGCTGCAGAGTTAGGACACGACCAACCCGGGGCGGTCCAATCCCGCCCCGGTCCACCACCCAGCCCCCTCTACCGCGGGCCTGTACCCGCTGGAACCGAGCTTCCCCCCGCTCGGGGGAGCCTTTCCCCCGTAATCTCCAGGCTCCGCCCCGCGACGCGCCACCCCCCGCCCTCGTATACGGGGCATGCCGAAATCGACTTCCTCGATCGTGGGCTGTCTTCTCGGGACGGCCGTGGGCGATGCGTTCGGCCTGCCCTATGAGGGTTTGTCCTCCCGACGGGGCGTGCGTCTCGTCGGAGAGCCGGACCGGTACCGGTTCGTGCTGGGGCGGGGGATGGTGTCGGACGACACGGAGCACACGTGTCTCGTGGCGCAGGCTCTGATCGCTTCCGCGGGGGAGCCGGACGAGTTCGGCCGCCAACTCGCCCGGCGACTGCGCTGGTGGTTTCTGGGGCTCCCCGCCGGGATCGGTTTCGCGACGCTCCGGGCGATCCTCAAGCTTTGGATGTTTGTCCCACCAACCCGTCAAGGCGTGTTTTCGGCAGGCAACGGCCCCGCCATGCGGAGCGCAATTCTGGGAGCCGCGATCGACGATCCCGTTCGGCTGAGAGCGCTCGTCCACAGAGCGACGGTCGTCACGCACACCGATCCCAAAGCGGAGCAGGGCGCGCTTGCGGTCGCCCTGGCGGCCCGGCACGCGCGAACCCATCCCCGGATCGATCCGGACCGATATCTGCGGGAGCTGGAGAGCCTCCTCGAACGGGACGAGGCTGGCGAGCTCCTGCGCCTCGTGGCAAGCGCCGTGGAGCACGCGAAGACGGGGGAGCCGACGACGGCCTACGCCGCGTCGATCGGTCTGGAGCGCGGAGTCAGCGGGTATGTGCTCCACACGGTTCCGGTCGCGATCCACGCCTGGATCTACTGTGGCGGGGATCTCCGCCGGGCGCTCGGGGAGGTCGTTCGCTGCGGGGGCGACACCGATTCGGTCGGCGCAATCGTGGGAGGGATCGTCGGCGCCGGAGGGGGGCGCGAGGCGATCCCGGACGATCTGCTCCGTTCGCTCGCGGAATGGCCGCGGACCGTCTCGTGGATGGAGGGGCTGGGGGTGCAACTCGGCCGGGTGCTCGGAGAGGGGGGACGGGAGCGCCCTTCAGGCGTTCCCGTGCTCGGGATTGCCGTGCGCAACCTCACCTTCCTCGTCCTCGTGCTGCTCCACGGCCTGCGCCGGCTCCTCCCGCCCTATTGATTCGTCGCTGCTGACGAAGGAGTCCGGCGGCGCCGCGTGGAGCGGCTCCGCCTCCGCGATGCGCCGGGCGACCTCCTCGACGTAGTCCTGGTAGCGGACCGCGCCGGGCGACGGGGTCCAGCGGAAGTCGGTCCGGCGGGCGAGGAGGAAGTCCACGAAGGGGGCGAGCAGGGGGATGTCCGGATTGGACTCCTCGACCCAGAGGAACTGGCCCGCGGGATTGACCTCCAGGAAGACGTGCGAGCCCTCCGGCGTCACGATGAAGTCGAAGGCGCCGAAGACGATCCCCAGGTTTTCCATGAGGCGCAGGCAGGCGCGCTCGACCTTCTCCGGCAGGCGGTCCGGCTCGACCCGGATCTGCGCTCCGGCGGCCCGCCAGTCGTCGCGTGCCGCTTCCACCTCCTGCGAGAGCAACCGGGCGGTCACCACGTGGGCGCCCATCACCGTGACCCGCAGCTCGTGAGCCTTGTCGACCTTCGCCTGGAAGATGCCGGGGGTGACGCGCAGGGTCTCGTCGTCGGGGAGGTCTTCGGCTTCCACGTCGGTCGTGAACAGGACGGCCACGCGGTCGTCGGTGCCCCACTGGGCAGGATAGAAAGGTTTATACACGGCCCGGCCCCGGTGCTCTTCTAAAAAGCGGCGGATCCGCGCCGGGTCGTTGCTCATCAAGGTCGGGGGGACGGTGAGGCCCGCCCGCGCCGCTTCCTGAAGCTGCACGGCCTTGAGCTCGGCGCGAGGCCGGCTCGCGAGGGGGTTCACCCAGAAGGCGCCGGGCGCCACGAGGTGGTAGAGGCCGGCCAGGAAATCGTGGCATTCGCGCCGGGCTACCGGGCGGTCGGCGGGATGGAGGCCGCTCGGGAGGACGGCCGGGGTCGGCCGGCGCAGCCAGACGGTGTCAAAAGGGGGACCGGCCGCGATCCCGGGCCCCGAGATCTCCCAGCCGGTCACTGTGCCCCGGAGGTCGATCGACGCGCTCTGGAGCGTGGGGAAGTCGCTGCCGAACCACTCCACGGCTTCGTGCCCCCGGGCTTCGAGAGCCAGAGCCACGGCCACGGCGTGGACGTCTCCGGGATGGGTGGGGATGAGGAAGCGCGCCATGCGGAGGAAGAGAAGTGGCCCGGCCGGGCTCGAGCGCTCGGCCGGGGGCGAGGCCGGATCAGCCGTTGTTGTCGATCTGATCGCGATCGGGCGGATACGTCAGGGTGTAGGTCTTGGGCCCGGAGCCCGTCGCCTGCTCGAGCTCCTCGCGGCTCAGCTCGCGGGCGAGCTTGCGGCCGAGGATGCGTCCGATGGGGGTCTCGTTCTTCTTCATCATTGCTCCTTTCAACAGCCACGCCGAAGCGCGGGCTTCCTTTATAGCGGACTTATCGAATCTTTGCAATGAAAGAGCGTAGGAAAAGGGAGGACCCGACCCTCCCTCCAGCCAGGGCTCAGACCTGGGAGGGAGGGTTGCGGGTGGAGCGAACGGGAGCCACCGGATCTGCTCTTTTCCGGATCAGCTCCGGCGGAGCCTCAACCTCGTCCGTACCGGTAACACAGCGTGTCGTTCGGCAGCGAGGGGTCGAACTCCCCGAGCTCCTCCATGACCGAGTCGTCCTTCACACGGTACACGCGTCCGGCCATCCCCTTGGCGCCGTTGGTGACGCCCGGAACGGCGGACGAGGTCCGGAAGACCAGGACCCGGCCGGGGGCCCAGACTCCAGAGGTTTCCTCCGGGGCTTTGCCGATCGTGACGAACTCGGCGTTGGCGCCGTCGACGACGACGATCTGCCGATAGCCCCGCTCGCAGCCCGCGAAGAGGAATCCCAGGAGCACTACAGCCACAGCGACGGTTGCACGAGCCATCTTGCCACTCATCATCGCCTCCTTGTCCTAAGACCTTCAGCCGGCCCGTCCGGACGGCATGAGGGGCGTTGCTCGCCCCCCAAGGTGTCGCAGGCGAGCCGAGCGTTGTGGCTATACCTATAGTACTCCTGTCCAGACCCTTTGGGCGCCGGGAAAGAGCTTTCCGCGGCAGGAATTGCTCAGTTGGCGCGGGGAAAAGACCTTTTTCGCGCCCAATAGAGCAGTTGCTGCGGGTCTCAGCCCTTTCGGGGACGGGAAAAGACTTTTTGCGGCCGGGAAAAGTCTTTTGGGTCCGGGCTGAGAGCATTTCCGGGAGCAAAAGGCCTTTCGGAGCCGCCGACTAACTTTTCTCTGCGCCTAAAAGGCTTTTGGCGGAGGGAAAAGGTCTTTCAGGGGACCCAAAAGACCTTTTCCTGCGTCGAAAGAGCTTTTCCTAGGAGGAAAAAGTCTGTTGGAGACGGTGGGAAGCTTTTTCCGGGCTCTATAGCCCCACCTCCCAGATCTCCGTCTGCGAATCCTCGTACACGAGCCGGAACCCTTCGGGGTGCCGGGCCATCCACCGGCGCTCGGGGTTTTCCCAGCGCGAGCGGAGGATGACGACGTAGCCGATCTTCAGGCGTTCCAGGTTTTCGCGCCAGGTTTGGTAGCGGCCCGCGGTCCGGAAGGGGAAGTCGATCGAGCCTCCCCAGGTGTAGTACTGGGCGGCGAGGTTCCGGGTGGAGGGGACGTACCGGACGTCGTTCTGGAGGCGGCTTCCGAAGAAGAGGTAGGGCTGATTCAAGCCCGCGTAGGCGACCCGGGCTCCCGCGGGGCCGGCGAGTTGCTCCAGGGTGAAGGCGGCCGTCTGATCCCGCAGCTTGAGATTCTGATACCTCGCCACGGCGGCGCCCGCGGGGATTGCCGCGATCAGGAGGAGCGCCAGACCCGCGATCCCGGCAAGCCGGGGGGTTGGAAGGCGGACGGGGATGCGCGGCAGCCAGTGGGCGGCTCCCAGAGCGGCGGCGGCCACGAGAAGAGTGCCCAGGAGAGCCTGGCCCGGAGAGAAGGCCCGGGTGAGAACGCTCGCCGTGGCCGCCAGGAGCACCAGCGTACGGATCGCAAAGCCGGCCCGGGGACCGGCCCTTTCGGTGAGCCAGGCGAAAGCCAGGGCGGCGAGGGCGATGCCGGCTGCGAAGTAGCGGACGTCCCGGTGGTCGTGCATCAGGTAGAGAAATTCCAGGAAGAAGACCCCGGGGAGGACGAAGACCAGGGCCGTCTCGATCCGCTGGTCCCGGGGTCCTTTTCGCAGCGCCGCCGCAAACGGGGCGAGGAGTGCGGCGGGCAGGAGGGTGAAGGGGGAGAGAGGGCCGAAGAGGTCGGGTCGCGCCGTCAGGAAGCGCGGGATGTCGATCTGGTATTCGGGAAACCGGCTCCGAAAGGCCATCGTGGCCCCTTCCCAGCCGGGGAAGATCTCGCGGCCGAAGAGGTGGATGGGCGCGGGGAAGAGCGGGTTGCCCGCGGTGACGGCGTTCCGAAGATAGGTGTAGCCGCCCGCGGCGATCATCGTCACGGCGAGAAGGGCGGCGAGCCCCGCGAGGGCCGGCAGGGCGGGACGGGGCCGGCGGACGAGGACGAGCAGGGCGAGGACGGCGAGGAGCGTGGCCGCGTTCAGGACGCCGATGTACTTGGTGCCCACGAGGAGCCCGAGGGCGAGCCCGGCCGAGGCCGCGGCGCCCGGGCGGGGGCTCCGGGCCGTCTCGAGAATCCCGTCCAGGGCCGCCAGGGTGAAGAAGGCGGTGGCGTGGTCGTTGCCGGCTCCCAGGGCGAGCACGGGGAAGAACCGGCGCAGCGACGCGTAGAGGAGGACGGCGAAGACGGCGGCCCGCGGGGAGAGGCCGAGCCGGCGGGCGATGGCGGCGAGCGCCACGAGCGAGAAGAGGGCGAAGGGGAGCTCCACCCAGCGGGCGGCCACGTCGCTGTCCCGAAACGGGGCGAGCAGGGTCCAGGCGGCGATCTCTGAAAGGATGGGGTAGAAGGCGGTCCCCGAATCCCCCATGGAAAATTTGACCATCCGCAGGTCGCCATGGTGATGCCAGGTGGCGACCGCGGTCAGGTGATACGAGAGGTCGTCGAAGCTGTTGCGCCCCGGGGCGAGATCGAAGCTGTCGGCCACGGCCTTTCCCAGAGGGAGGACGAGGATGACGAATCCGGCGGCGGCCAGGAGCGCGGTCTCGACGCGGCCGAGCGGCCACCCGCCCCGGCCCTCACCTCCCCGAGGAGGGAGCTGCGAGGAATCTGAAAGGAGTTGGGAGAGGAGGACGACCGTGGCCATGGCCAGGAGAAAAGGCGCGGGGCGGAGGAATCCAAAGTGGCCGAGCCAGGTGGCGGGAACGACCGCCAGGGCCACCGCCGCGGTGAAGGCGGCCGTCATCCGCGAGAGGGGGCCGGCTTCCGGGAGGAGCCGGCGGGCGATCCGTTGCCCCGAGATCCCCAGCGCCGCGAGCAGAGCCGCGAGGACCAGGATCTGGAAGGCGCGCGGCGGGTCCGGCAGCAGGGCTCCGGCGGCGAGGAGGGCGGCGACGCCCGCGGGAGCGGCCAGCCGGAGCGTAGGGCGGTTTGTCATGAGGGGGGATAGTGTATTCCGTCCTTCTCTCGTGGTAGCGTCCCGGCGCTCATGCGGAGAATCTTGAAGATCGGGCTTTTCGCCCTCGTCCCCCTGCTGCTCCTGGGGCATGTCCTCTACTGGTACTGGCCCCGGGAGCGGGCGGCGGCGCCGGATCCCGGGGGGCTGCCCGCGCGGCTCCTCGCCTCGGGCGCGTACGACGCCTGCCTGTGGGCGCCGTACCCGCACCAGAACGTGGGGGTCCTTTCAGGCGAGGTGGAGGACGGCTCGGCGTATCTCGCGGCGGTGGCGCGGGTGGCGGAGGTGCCGCCGCCGGTGCTGCCGTCTTTCGGGCCGTTCGCGGTGCCCCCGGCCTCGGAGGTCACCGCCTGCTCGGACCTTTCGGGCGACCGCTTCGTGCTGGTGGCCCGCGTCTACCCGGCGCTCGGGGCCGTGGCCCGGCTTTCCGGGAAGATCGCGGGCAATCCCTGGCTCGAAGGGGGAGAGATCCGGGATTCCGAGGGGAGGACGAACGAGGTCGTGGAGCGGGTCCTGCGGGTGGACTGGCGGGACGGGTTCTGGATGGTGAGCGGAGGAGGGGAGGTTCCGGACCTCTCCGCGGCGGCGCCGGCCGGCGCGCCCCATCCTGCGAGCCTGGGGATCGTCCGGCTGGAGCAGGAGGTCTCGGAGTTTCCCCCGGGGGAGTACCTGCTGGAGCGCCGGGAGGGGGACCTGGAGCTGACCCTCGCGGGCGGCGCGCCGGCCCCGGGGAAGCCGGATTTCGGCAGCGAGCCCCTGCCGGTGCTCCTCGCGGTCGCGGGCTCGTCCTGGCCGGCCGCGGAGGCGAAGCCCCTGCCGCCCGCGGCGTTCGCGCTGTTCGCCGCCGACTCGGTCGAAGGCATCCAGGCCGGCCCCTTCGGGCGGCTGCCGGGGGCGGCGATCCTCCATCCGCCGGGCAAGGAGCGCTGGCGGCTGCCGGCGCAGGGGATCGCGGGGCTTCTCTCCGAGCGGCTGCACCGGGGGAATTCCGCCGGATGGCGGGTTGTTGCCCTCGACGCCGGGAGCCTCGCGCGCGCCAGATCTCTGGCGCCCGGGATCTCTTCCCTGACCCCTCCGGAGGGGGACAGGCCGGACGGGCGGCTGGTTCTGGGCCTCTGGCTGCAGCCCCGCCCCGCCCTGCGCCTCGTCGCCCAGACGCGCAAGATCCTCGAAAAGATTCCCCTGGTAGACCGCGCCCAGGTGCAGCGCTGGCGGGACTGGGAGAGGATCATGGCGCCGCTCGCCCCTTGTGAGGAGGTGTCGCTCGCCGCGACCCAGTCGCCCGCGTCGTTCCGTCTGCGGTTTCACGGCTGCGATTGAGAGCGCGAGGGAGGGCGATTGACAGCGGGGAGGGAATCCCTTAGCCTTCGCGTTTGCCCCGGTTGGAGGCTGGCATCCGTATGCGAATTTGGCTGGATCAGGTACAGGACGAGCCATTCAACTGGGACGAGACTCAGACTGTTCCCGTAGAGAGCCTGGGCCGCCCCGAGATTCTGGAGCTCTCTCCGGTGTCGTGGCGCGGGCAGGTGATTTTCACCGATCCGGGGTACTTCCTCCGGGCGCGTCTCTCCTACGAGCAGACCCTGAGCTGCAACCGGTGCTTGAAGCCGATCGTCGAGCGCGTCGATTCAGACGTCGAGCTCATGATCCTGGTGGAGCGCCAAGAAGAGTCCGGGGGCGATCACGAGATCCACGAGAAGGACCTCGGGGTTCTGTACCTCGAGGAGGAGATCCTCGAGACGGACCCGATCCTGATCGAGCAGTTGCAGTTGAACGTTCCCATGAAGCCGCTCTGCCGGCCCGACTGCCAGGGGCTCTGCCCCGTGTGCGGGGCCGACAGGAACGCCGGCCCCTGCTCCTGCGAGGAGACTCCGGGCGACCCCCGTTGGGCGTCGCTCGGGGCCTTGAAGAGCAAGCTTGCCGGCGAAGAGAAGTGAAGGACCGAAACACGATCTGACGAGGCTCGACGACCATGCCGAATCCGAAACGACGCCATTCCAAAGCCCGCCGCGACAAGCGGCGCGCTCACGACGCGCTCCCGCGCCCCGCCACCTCCAACTGCCCGAACTGCGGCGAGGTCAAGCTGCCGCACCGCGCCTGCCCGCACTGCGGTCACTACCGCGGCCGGCAGGTGATCGAGGGTAAAGAGACTCTGTAGCCCATCGACGCTCCTCCTGGCCAGGCCGCCGCGGTCGACCGGGTTCCGAGCATGCCAATCGCCGTCGACGCCATGGGAGGGGACTACGCGCCGCAGAGCGCGGTGGAGGGCGCTTTTCGCGCCGCCACCGAGGACGGCGCGTCGGTCATCCTCGTCGGGGACCGCGTCCGGGTGGAGGCGGAGCTGCGCAAATGGGGCGACGCCTCCGGGCGGATCGAGGTGGTCCACGCCGAGGAGGTCGTCGGCATGGAGGAGCCCGCAATCACGCCGATCCGCAAGAAGCGGCGCTCGTCCATCCGCCTTTGCGCCGAGCTGGTCAAGGAGGGCCGGGCCCAGGCGCTGGTGACCGCCGGCAACACCGGGGCGGCGATGATCGCCGCCAAGATGGTGATCGGCACGGTCGCCGGGGTGGACCGGCCGGCGCTCGCCGCGGTGCTGCCGAACCAGCGGGGGAGGACGGTGCTGCTCGACGTGGGGGCCAACGTGGACGTCAAGCCGGTCCACCTGCGCGAGTTCGCCGTCATGGGCCACTTCTACGCCCAGGAGGTGATCGGCACTCCTTCGCCGCGGATCGGCCTGATGTCGATCGGCGAGGAGGAGGGCAAGGGGACGGACCTGACCCGCGAGGTCTTCAAGGTGCTCAAGACCACGGGCCTGAACTTCGTCGGCAACGTCGAGGGCGGGGACGTGTTCAACGGCTCGGTGGACGTGATCGTCTGCGACGGCTTTGTGGGGAATGTAGTCCTGAAGAGCGCCGAGGCCCTGGCGGAGTTCATCCTGAAGATGCTGCGGACCGAGATCGAGGCGACTCCCCGGGCCAAGATGGGCTATCTCATGGCCAAGCCGGCCTTCGACCGCTTCCGCCAGCGCACCGACTACAGCGAGTACGGCGCCGCCCCCCTTCTGGGGATCAACGGCGGCTGCTTCATCGGCCACGGGCGGTCGAACGCCCGGGCCATGCAGAACGCCATCCGGCGGGCGCTGGAGTTCTCGACCGCCCAGCTCGACCGGAAGATCCGCGACAAGATCGCCGAGCTCCACAACCAGGAGGAGCGGCTGCTCGGCACGGACCAGGAGGCCGAAGCCGGATGAGCCTCGCGGCAAAGAAGATCGCTTTCCTGTTTCCCGGCCAGGGCTCGCAGAAGGTGGGCATGGGCCGGGTCTGGGCCGACGCCTCGGAAGCGGCGCGGCGGACCTTCGAGGAGGCCGACGAGGTGCTCGGCTTTCCCCTCTCCCGGCTCTGCTGGGAGGGGCCGGAGGAGGAGCTGAACCTGACGGCCAACACCCAGCCGGCCCTCGTGGCCGCGTCGATCGCCGTCCACCGGGCTCTCGCCGGGCTTGCCCCGGAGCTCCGTCCCGTGGCGGTCGCCGGGCACAGCCTGGGCGAGTACTCGGCCCTGGTGGCCGCGGGCGCTCTCGATTTCGCCGACGCCCTCCGGCTCGTCCGCCTCCGCGGGCAACTGATGCAGGAGGCGGTGCCGGTCGGGGTGGGGGCCATGGCCGCGATCATCGGCATGGACATCGACACGATCACGGCCGTTGCCGCCGAGGCCGCCCAGGGGGAGGTCTGCGGGGTGGCGAACCTGAACGGGCCCGCCCAGACCGTGATCGCCGGCCACAAGGGCGCGATCGACCGCGCCGTGGCGCTGGCCCGGGAGCGGGGCGCCCGCAAGGCGACGCTCCTCGCGGTCTCCGCGCCCTTCCACTCGCCGCTCATGCGGCCGGCCCGGGAGGGGATGGAAGGACCGCTGGGGGAGACCGGATTCCGCGATCCGGCCGTCCCCGTGGTCTCGAACGTGGACGCGGCGCCCGTGACGACCGGCGCGGCCGCGAAAGACGCCCTCGTCCGCCAGATCGACAGCCCGGTCCGGTGGGTCGAGTCGGTGCTGTGGATGGAGGAGCAGGCGGGTGTCCAGGCGTTCGTGGAGGTCGGGCCGGGCACGGTGCTCACGGGGCTCACCCGGAGGATCGCCAAGGCCGCGTCCGCCACCGGGATCGCCGATCCCGACCAGCTCAGGAAGCTCCTGGCAGAGACCGCGGACGCGGGAGGAGAGAGCTGATGTTTCGACTCGACGGCAAGACGGCGCTGGTGACCGGCGCCTCCCAGGGGATCGGCGAGGGGGTGGCGCGCCTCCTCGCCCGGCAGGGCGCCCGCGTGGTGCTCGCCGCCCGGAACCAGGAGAAGCTCTCGGCCCTGGCGGCCGGGATCGAGGCCGCGGGCGGCTCTGCGCACCCGCTCGCGCTCGACGTCTCGCAGCCCGAGACCTTCGGCGAGAAAATGAAGGCCCTGCCGGAGGACTTCGCCGCGATCGACATCCTGATCAACAACGCGGGCATCACGGCGGACAACCTGCTCGCCCGCATGTCGCTGGAGGACTGGGAGCGGGTGCTGCGCACCAACCTGACGGGCGCCTTCGCCCTCACCCGCGAGGTCGTGCGGGGGATGATGAAGAGGCGCTGGGGGCGGGTGATCAACGTCTCGTCGGTGGTGGGGATGATGGGCAACGCGGGCCAGGCGAACTACGCGGCTTCGAAGGCGGGGCTGATCGGCTTCAGCAAGTCGCTCGCCAGAGAGCTCGGGAGCCGCAGCATCACGGTCAACGTGGTGGCGCCCGGCTATATCGAGACGGCGATGACGGGAGCCCTGCCCGAGAAGGCCCGGGAGGAGCTGTCCTCGGCCATCGCCTTGAAGCGTCTGGGCAGCGTCGACGACGTGGCCTGGGCCGTCCTCTTCCTCGCGAGCGAGGAGGCAGGCTACATTACCGGTCACACGCTCAACGTATCGGGCGGGCTGTATATCTAAAGAAACAGCATGGACTCCCGAAGGAGCTTTGTGCTAGAACCCCACATCGTGCCCGGGTGCGCCCGGGCCGGCCAAGATCAAGGAGGGTATCCCCCATGGCGGTAGCGGAACGGGTCAAGAGCATCATCGTCGAGCAGCTCGGCGTAGACGAGGAAGAGGTCACTCTGGAGGCGAGCTTCACGGACGACCTGGGAGCGGACTCCCTGGACATCGTGGAGCTGGTGATGGCCTTCGAGGAGGAATTCGGGATCGAGATCCCGGACGAGGAGGCCGAGAAGATCAGCAACGTGCGCGAGGCGGTGGACTACATCCAGAACAACGCCGGGGACCAGAACTAGGTCCTTCCCGGAACCACCAACCAGCCTCAAGCATTTATCCAGCCCTGATCTTGAGCTTAGAAAAACGCCGCCGTGTCGCCGTCACCGGGGTGGGCCTCGTGTCCCCTCTCGGTGTGGGGACCGCTGAGAACTGGAACGCCATCCTCGAGAGCCGGAGCGGCATCGGGCCCATCACCCGCTTCGACACCTCGGAGTACCCGTCGCGCATCGCCGGCGAGGTCAAGGGGTTCGATCCGGCCAATTACGTCGAGAAGAAAGACGTCAAGAAGAGCGACACCTTCATCCACTACGCGCTGGCGGCCTCCCGCTTCGCGCTGGAGGATGCCGGGTTCACGATCGACGACGGCAACCGCGACCGGGTCGGCGTCGTCATCGGCTCGGGGATCGGCGGGCTGCCGCTGATCGAGTCGATGCACCGCATCCTTCTGGAGAAGGGGCCGTCCCGGGTGTCGCCGTTCTTCATCCCCGGCCTGATCGTCAACATGGCGGCCGGGCAGGTGTCGATCCACTACGGCGCGCGGGGGCCGAACACCGCTCCCGCGACCGCCTGCACCACGGGGGCCCACGCCGTGGGCGACGCCTTCCGGCTCATCCAGCACGGGGAGGCCGACGCCATGATCGCGGGCGGCGCGGAGGGGGTCATCACCCCTCTCGCCGTGGCCGGTTTCTGCGCCATGCGGGCGCTCTCCCACAGCTTCAACGACCAGCCGGAGAAGGCCTCCCGCCCTTGGGACGTCCACCGGGACGGCTTCGTGATGGGCGAGGGGGCGGGCATCGTGTTTCTGGAGGAGCTGGAGTCGGCCCGGAAGCGGGGCGCCACGATCTACGCCGAAATGGTGGGCTACGGCATGAGCGCCGACGCCTACCACATCTCGGCGCCGCATCCGGACGGGGACGGCGCCGTGCGCGTGATGCACGCAGCCATGAAGGACGCCGGCATCACTCCCGAGGACATCGGCTACATCAACGCCCACGGCACCTCGACCCCCCTGGGCGACCTCTCCGAGGTCCGGGCGGTCAAGAAGGTGTTCGGCGATCACGCCTACAAGCTCGCGGTCTCCTCCACGAAGAGTGCCACAGGCCACCTCCTGGGGGCGGCCGGGGGTCTGGAGATGGGCTTTCTGGCGCTCGCCGTCCGCCACCAGATCCTTCCTCCCACGCTCAACCTGGACGAGCCGGGAGAGGAGTGCGATCTGGACTTCGTCCCCCACAAGGCCCGCAAGGCCGATCTCGCCTACGCCCTGAGCAACTCCTTCGGCTTCGGCGGAACGAACGGGGCGATCATCCTGAAGCGCTACGAGGAGTAGGGGCGGTCAGGGCGGCCACACAGGGCCGCCCCTACTCTCTTCTGATCTCGACGTCCTCCACCTCGACAGCCAGGAGCTCCCGCTCGAAGAAGTTCGTCATCTTCCCGTAGAAGTGGCGGATGGCGGGGCCCCGCATGCCGTGGTTCTGGCCGGGGTAGAAGGCCTCCTCGAAGGGTATGCCGGCCTTGATCAACGCGTCGCTCATCACCACCGTGTTCTGCGGATGGACGTTGTCGTCCGCGAGGCCATGAATGAGGAGCAGGCGGTCCTTCAGGTTGGCGGCGTGGGTGATGGGGGAGGAGAGACGGTAGCCTTCCTCGTTGTCCTTCGGATGATCGAGGTAGCGCTCGGTCCAGATCGAGTCGTAGAGCCGCCAGTCGGTCACCGGAGCGCCGGCCACTCCGGCTTTCCAGACGCCGGGGCGGTTGAGCAGGCAGTAGAGAGTGTTCGTGCCGCCGCCGGACCATCCCCAGAGGCCGATCCGGGAGGAGTCGACCCAGGGGAGGGTTTTCAGGTAGTCGACCCCGGCGAGCTGGCCCGCCAGGTTGACCTCCCCGAAGCGGCGGTGGTCGCGGTCCTCGCCTTTCTTGCCGAAGAAGACAGAGGACTGGTTGTCGACGGAGAGCGAGACGAAGCCGCGCTGGGCCATCATCTTCGGCCAGAGGCCGCGGAGGTTCCAGCCGTTGGCCACCACCTGCGATCCCGGCCCGCCGTAGTGGTAGACGATCACCGGGTAGCGGCGGGAGGGATCGAAGCCCTCGGGCTTGAGCAGGCGCGCCGGGAGACGGGAGCCGTCCGGCCCCGGGATGGTCAAGAACTCCCATTTGGGGAGGGAAGCGAAGTCCAGGGGGGATGGGGCGGAGGGGAGGGGGACCGTCCCGCCGTCCGCCTTCCGCACCTCGGTCCGGAACGGGGTGTCCGCGTCGTTCCAGCCGTGGATCCAGGCGCCGGTCCGCTCGGAGACCCCGGCGGCTATATGGGTCCCCGGCTCCGTCGTCAGCACCTCCCAGCCCTCGCCGTCCAGGTGGACGCGGGCCACATGGCGGTCGATGGGCCCCAGGCCTTCCGTGCGGAAGGCGTTGACCACGGCCCAGTCCCCTTTCTCCGAGACGCCGTCGAGCGAGGCGATCGCCCATCCCTCGGGCGTCACGGGGCGGAGGACCTTGCCGTCCGTCCCGTGGAGATAGAGGCGCCGCCAGCCGCTCCGCTCGGAGCCCCAGAGGAAGCGGCCGTCCGGGAGGAAACGGAAGTCCTGCCCAAGGTTGACCCAGGTGGGCCAGGTGTCCTCCGCGAGCGGTGCGCAGGAGCCGTCGGCCGGCCGGCAGCGCAGGAGGTCGATCCGGGTCTGCTCCCGGTTCAGGCGCTGGATGGCCACCGCGTCTCCGGAAGGGGCCCAGTCCACGCGGGCGAGGTAGGATTCCGGATCGCCGGTCGCCATCCAGGTCGTCGCCTTCGTCGCGAGGTCGAGGACGCCCACCTTCACCCGGGGGTTGTCCGTGCCCGCCTTGGGGTACTTCTGCCAACGGACCTTCGGGTAGGCCGGGGAGTTGTCGACCAGGGGGTAGACGCCGACCGGCTCCTCCTCGAAGCGGTAGTAGGCGATGCGGGAGCTGTCCGGGCTCCACCAGAAGCCGGTCGCGTCGCGGCCCCAGATCTCCTCCCAGTAGACCCAGTCGGTGATGCCGTTCAAGATCTCGTTCTCCTGGCCGCCCGTGGTGAGCTCTGCCTCCCGGCCCGTCGCCAGGTCGATCAGGTGGAGGTCGAAATCGCGAATGAAGGCCACCTTCGAGCCATCGGGGGAGAACTGTGGGTTCTCCTCTTCGGCTTCGGTCTCGGTCAGCCGGGAGAGCTTCCGGGAGGCGGGGGAATAGAGATAGAGATCGTCTTCCGAGACGAGGAGCAGGGCGTCTCCCCGGGGAGACCAGGAGTACTCGCCGAGGCCGAGCTCTTCCTCCTGCCCCGCCAGCCGGCCAAGGTCCGAGAGCCGCGCCAGGAGCTCGCTCTTGCCCGTCGCCGGATCGAGGATCCAGAGGGCCCTCTCCTTGCCGTCTCCCTTCTCGTCCCAGACGTAGCTCAGCCGTCCGTCCGGCGACCAGGCCGGCTGGGTGGGCTGCCGGCCGTTGACGGCCGGGTGGAAGAGGTCGTCCACCGTGAGCTTCTTCGCGGTCTGGCCAGCGGCCGCGGTGGCGAGGGCGGTGAGGCAGCAGGTGAGGAGGAGTGAGCGCATGCGCGGAAGTCTATCGCTGAAACCTTCCTCCGAGCGGGGTCGTACTCTCTCTGGACAGAGATGGCGATGGAGGACACGAAGTCATGAACACGATGAGACGAGCACCCGCGGCCGCCGCGGTGTTGATGCTTGCGATCGGGGTGGGCGTGGCGCCCGCCGCGTTCGCCGCCCAGATCCAGACCCGGGCTTTCCGCCAGAGCTTCCCCGCCGGGGGGACGGTCCGGCTCGCCAATCTGGCCGGCCGCGTCGATCTGGTGCGCGGCCAGGGCAAGGAGGTGGTCGTCGAGGCGACCGTTCACGCCGACGCGGGCGGCGAAACCCAGAAGCTGCTCCAGGGCATGAAGTGGGTGAAGAGCCGCGACCGCGAGGGTCACGAGGAGTGGGCGCTCTCCTACCCGGTCGAGAAGCACCGCTCCTTCGTCTATCCCCGCAAGGGTACGGAAGATTCCGCGCCCGCGTTCCTTTCGTTCCTCGACATGAGCCAGACCGTGACCACCTACCGGGGCGAGAAGGTCAAGGTCTACGCCCGCCCGCACGGCTCGGCTCCTACGCTCTACACGGATCTCCGGATCTCGCTTCCCGTGGGGAGCGACGTGGTCTTCAGGAACGCCATCGGCGTGGTGCGCGGCGGGGACCTCGAAGGCTCGCTCTCGGTGAAGACCGGCAGCGGCGACGTGCAGATCGCCTCCTACGCCGGCCGCCTGACCGTGGACACCGGCTCGGGCGACGTGGTCCTGGGCTCCGCCCGGGGGGAGACCTCGGTCGACACCGGCTCGGGCGACGTGGTGGTGAAGCGCCTGATCGGCAACGGCTCGATGGACACCGGCTCGGGTGACGTGATCGTCGAGAACGTCTCCGCCGGCAAGCTCGCGGTGGACACGGGCTCGGGGGACGTGACGGTGCGCGAGGGGACGGCCGCCCACGTGCTGGCCGAGACCGGCTCCGGCAGCGTCCGGGTCATTCGCGTGGAGCTCGAGGAGCTCGACGCCGACACCGGCTCGGGGGACGTCGTCCTCCAGGCCTCCCTCGCCAAGGCGAAGCGGGTGAGCGCCGAGACCGGCAGCGGGGACGTCGAGATCAAGGGCGGGCCGGACGCCTCCTTCGACATCTCCACGAGCCACGGGAGCGGCGAGCTCCAGGTCGGCTACGCGGACGCGGCGATCCGCAAGTCGGGCAAGAAGGTCGTGGGCGCCAAGCGGGGCAACGGCCAGACCGTCATCCGGGTGGCGACCGGCAGCGGCGATTGCGTGATCAGCCCGCGGGAAGGTTCGTAAGGATCGTCCAGGGAACCAGCCCGGCGTTTCCAGCCCAGGGCTTCCGCCCTGGGCTGACGTTACGTCGCCCCCCAGGGGCGATGTTCGGTTAGCCCAGGGCGGAAGCCCTGGGCGGTGGGTCGGGGTCGCCCTTGTCCAAGCGCCCCGACAATCCCCCTACATCTTCCCGTAGTTCGGACCACCCCCGCCTTCCGGCGGAACCCAGGTGATGATCCCGTACGGGTCCATGATGTCGCACGTTTTGCAGTGCACGCAGTTGCTGGCGTTGATCTGCAGGCGCTTCCCCGTGGGCGAGCCGGTGTCGGGCACCATCTCGTAGACGGCGGCCGGGCAGAAGCGCTGGCAAGGGTTGTCGTACTGCACGGCGCAGTGGTAGATGCAGATGTCGGTGTCCGCCACGAGCAGGTGGACCGGCTGGTCTTCGTCGTGGGCCGTCCCCGAGTTGTAGACGTCGGCCAGGCGGTCGAAGGTGAGCCGGCCGTCGGGCTTCACCGGCTCCGGCCGCGGGAGCTTCTGCCCCTCGGGAGAGTCGAGCGGGATCATCCGCTCGTGTCCGGGCTTCGTCCCCACGCGGTCGAGCACTCCCCAGCCGCGTCCGCCGGTCACGAGCCCGAGGCCCGCCTGGGCCATCCCGGCGAAAACGCCGTGGTCGAAGGCCTGGTGGAAGTTGCGCACCGGCCAGAGCTCTTCCTTGATCCAGGACGACTCGATCTTCGCCTCGTAGGCGGAGAGGCGGGAGGCCGTGGCGCCGCCGGCCTTGAGCGCTTCGAAGATCGTCTCGGCCGCGAGCATGCCCGATTTCATCCCGAGGTGAATGCCCTTCAAGCGCTGGCTGTTCAGCATGCCGGCCGAGTCGCCGATGATCAGGAAGCCGTCTCCCGAGACGCGGGGCATGGACCACCAGCCCCCCTCGGGGAGGGCCTTGGCGCCGTAGAAGCTCATCTTGCCGCCTTCGAGGAGGCGCGAGATCTCCGGGTGGGTCTTCATCCGCTGGAACTCGTCGTGCGGATCGAGGAGCGGGTTCTTGTAGTCGAGCCCCACGACCAGGCCGACGATCATCTGGTCGTTCTGCATGCCGTAGAAGAACCCGCCGCCGAAGGTGTCGCGGTCGAGCGGCCAGCCCAGGGTGTGGATCACCTCGCCGGGCGCGACCCGGCCGGGAGGGAGATCCCAGACCTCCTTCAACCCGATCGCGTAGATCTGCGGGTTCTTTCCCTCCCAGAGCCCGAATTGGGTGTCGAGTTGCTTGACGAGCGTGCCGCGCGGCCCTTCGCCCAGCACCACGACCTGGGCGCGGATGTCGACCCCCGGCTCGTAGTTGGCCTTCTTCTTCCCGTCGTGGGAGATGCCCTTGTCGCCCGTGCGCACGCCGACCACCCGGCCGTCCTCGACCAGGGCGTGGGCGGCCGGGAACTCGAAGAAGATGTCGACTCCGGCGGCTTCGACCTTGGGGGCCATCCACTTCAAGAGCTTGCCGAGCGAGGCCACGTAGTTCCCCTCGTTTTCGAGCGGCGGGGGGATCGGGAGGGAGAAGCCCTTCTTCTCGGTCAGGAAGAGGAACTTCTCGTGCTCGACCCGGCCCTCAAAAGGAGCGGTCTTCCAGTCCTCCGGGAAGAGCTCCGCGAGCGCCCGCGGATCGACCACGGCGCCCGAGAGCGCGTGGCTCGTGATCTCCCGGCCCTTTTCGAGAATGCCGATCGAGATCTCCTGGCCGCTCTCGCGAGCCAGGCGGGCGAGGTGGTAGGCCCCCGCCAGGCTCGCCGGCCCGGCGCCCACGAAGACGACGTCCATCTCCAGGGTTTCGCGCTGCTCGTCGCTCATGCGTGCGGTATCCTCCGAGGGGGTGAAACGGAGCGCTCACCCCCTGCATCCAAGCTTTCGGGTTGACTCCGGCGCAGGATGCTACCATGGCGCCGTCGCCAGCCATCACCGGGGGAGGGAGAAGATGGAGACCACAGCCACCTGCGACCAGGAAGTAGCGGCTCCTCAGACCACGCCCGGGCACCGGCCGCCGGATCGTTTCTCTCTGCGGTCCCTGGACACCGGCCGGGTGCTCCCCACCTTTGCCGAGGACGTGCGCCGGGGGCTGACCTCGGAGCCCAAGGTCCTCTATCCGAAGTACTTCTACGACGAGCTGGGCTCCCGCCTCTTCGAGGCGATCACCGCGCTCCCCGAGTATTACGTGACCCGGGCCGAGGCCGAGATCCTCGCGGCCCACGCTGGAGAGATCGCACTTTCAGTCGGCGGGCCGGTCCGCCTGGTGGAGCTCGGGAGCGGGGACGGACAGAAGACCCGCCTCCTGATCGAGGCCCTCCTGGCCCGCCAGGAGACGCTCGACTACCTGCCGGTCGACATCTCCGAGTCCGCCCTCCGGGCGAGCAGCCGGGCGCTGCTCCTCTCCTATCCGGCCCTCCGCATCTCCGCCTACCGGGGAGAGTACCGGGAGGCGCTGCGGGAGATCCGGAGCACGGAAGCCCCCGGGGTGCCGCCGGTGCGGACGCTCGTCCTGTTCCTCGGCTCGACCCTGGGGAACCTCGATCCCGCGGAGCGGATCGCCCTGGTCAAGGAGGTCCGCGGCCTTCTGCGTCCGGGAGACGGCTTCCTTCTGGGGGTGGACCTCCGGAAGCCCGAGAGCGTCCTGATCCCGGCCTACGCCGATGCTCTCGGGGTGACGGCGGCGTTCAACCTGAACCTCCTCGTCCGGATCAACCGCGAGCTCCGCGGGGAGTTCGACCTGGGCTCTTTCCGCCACCGGGCGCTCTACAACCGGCAGGAGGGGCGGATCGAGATGCACCTCGAAAGCCGCCGGACCCAGACGGTCGCGGTCCGGGCCCTGGGTATCGAAGTCCCCTTCTTCCAGGGGGAGACGATCCACACCGAGAGCTCCTACAAGTTCTCGCCGGAGCAGATCGCGTCCCTGGCCTCCGAGACGGGGCTCGAGTTGCGCAGCACCTGGAAGGACCCCGAGGGACGGTTCGCGTCGAACCTGCTGGTCAGGCTTTGACAAAGAGCCGCTCTGTACGTAGGATTTCGCGTTCGGGGCCGGCGTAGCTCAGTTGGCTAGAGCGCCTGACTGTGGATCAGGAGGTCTCCGGTTCAAATCCGGACGTCGGTACCATACCCCTTTAGACCAGCCGTTTCGTCGGAGGACGTCTTCCCATGCCAGAGACAGTGGAACCGCGCGTCTCGCGCGGCCTGCGCGACCTGCTGTCCGACCAGATGCTGGCCCGGCAGTGGATGATCGACACCATCCGCGGCGTCTATGAGCTCTACGGCTTCGTCCCGCTGGGCACCCCGGCGATCGAGTACCTGGACGTGCTGCTCGGCTCCTCCGCCGGCTCGGAGGCCCAGCAGTCGATCTTCACCGTCCAGAACCCGGAAAAAGAGGCCCTGGGCCTCCGCTTCGACCTGACGGTACCCCTGGCCCGGGTCATCGCGCAATACAAGGATCTGCCGCGCCCGTTCCGCCGCTACCAGGTGTCGCCCGTCTGGCGGGCCGACAAGCCGGGGCCGGGGCGCTTCCGGGAGTTCACCCAGTTCGACCTCGATTCGGTCGGGGTGGAATCGGAGATCGCCGACACCGAGATCATCGCCGGCATGTGCGACACCTTGGAAGCCTTGAAGGTGGGGCCCTACCGGGTGCGATTCTCCTCCCGGGGCATCCTGAACACCGTCCTCGCCTACGCGGACATTCCGGCCGGCCTGGGGACGGACGTCTTCCGCGTCCTCGACAAGCTGGACAAGGTCGGCCCCGAGAAGGTCCGCCTGGAGCTCACCACCGGCTACGTCGACTCCTCGGGCGACCCCATCTCCGGCGTCGGCCTCTCCTCCGGGCAGGTGGACAAGATCGAGCGCTTCCTGACCATCCGCTCCGACGACCGCCGGGAGGTCGTCTCCCAACTCCGGGAGCTCTTCGCCGGCGTCCCGGGAGCGGACGAGCAGGTGACCCTCGTCGAGCGGATCTCGAACCATCTCTACAACCTGGGGTACGGGGAAGACCGGGTCTCCCTGGACCTCTCGATCGCCCGCGGCCTCGCCTACTACACCGGCCCGGTCTTCGAGGCCATCCTTTTGGATGCCCCCCAGTTCGGCTCCGTTTTCGGTGGCGGCCGGTATGACGGCCTGGTCATGCGCTTCCTCGGCGAGAAGGTCCCTGCAACCGGCGCTTCGATCGGAGTCGACCGGCTGCTCGCCGCCCTGATCCACCTCGGCCGGGCCGGCCAGCAGAAGTGCACGGCCAAGGTGCTCCTCACCAACATGGATCCCGGTCTCGCGGACGACTACATCGCCATGACCTGGGAGCTGCGCCGGGCGGGCATCCCCACCGAGCTCTATCTGGGAACCGCCAAGGGGCCCGGCAAACAGCTCAAGTATGCCGACGCCTGGGGCATTCCGCTCGTGGTCCTCTACGGCTCGAACGAGAAGGAAAAGGGCGTCGTGACGATCAAGGACATGGAAGTGGGCCGCCAGCGCGCCGAGGCCCTCGCCAACCGCCAGGAGTGGCTGGAGGAGCGCCCGGGCCAGCGCGAGGTCCCCCGCTCCGAGCTGGTGGCTACGGTTCGCGATATGCTGGGCCTCATCGACCGATAGGAACAGACCAACGATGAGCGAGCCCGGCCATTCGTCCGCCGTCGTCCTCGACGGCGGCTCCCTGACCCTCGAGGACCTTGCCCGCATCGCCCGCGACCCGCGCGTCCGGGTCGAGATCCAGGAAGACGCCCTGGCCCGCGTCCGGAAGAGCTGGGATCAGATCGAAGCTCTCGCCAAGCGGTACATCGAGGATTGGGAGAGACAGAAGCGCGGGGAGGAGGCGAGCCCGGTCCTCGAATACGGCGTCACGACCGGCTTCGGCGAGTTCAAGAACATCCCGATCGCGCCGGACTGCCTGGAGCAGTTGCAGAGGAACATCCTCCTCTCTCACTCCGTGGGGGCCGGCGAGACCGCCGACCCCGGCAACCCGGCCAACTACTTCGAGCCGGACGTGGTGCGCGCGGCCCTCGCGATCCGCCTGAACGCCTTCTTGAAGGGGCACTCGGGGCTCCGTCCCCAGATGGTCCGGGCGGTCCAGGCGATGCTCAACCAGGGGGTCGTGCCGCTGGTGCCGATCCGCGGCTCGGTGGGATCGAGCGGCGACCTCTGCCCGCTCTCCCATCTCTTCGTCGTGCTCCTGGGCGAAGGGCGGTACTACGTCGTCCGCGAGCCGGGCGACCTCGCCTACAGGCCCCGCGACCTGCGCGGCGGCCTCGCTCAGCTTCGCGAGGACCTCGGGCTCGACGAAGTGCCCTCGCCCAGCTACAAAGAGGGCCTCGCCCTGACGAATGGCGCGAACTTCTCCGCGGCCCTCCTCGCTCTCGCGGCCCACGACGCCGGGAACGCCGCCCATGTCGCGGACGTCGCGTGCGCCCTCTCGCTCGAGGCGGTCTGCGGCTGCGCCCGCGCGTTCGACGACCGGGTCCACCGCGCCCGGGGCCTCGAAGGGCAGATCGCGAGCGCTGCCAACATCCGGTCTCTCCTCGAGGGCAGCCAGCTGATCGAGAAGGCGGGGGCCGTGCAGGACGTCTATTCCCTGCGCTGCACCCCGGCCGTCCATGGGGCCGCCCGGGACTCGATCGCCTATGCCCGGAAGGTGGCCGAGGCGGAGATCAACGCCGCGACGGACAACCCGCTTTTCTTTCCGGAGGACGGGACTCCACCCTTCGACCACGAGTTCGCCGCCAACTGGCCGGACGGCTATGACGGCCGCCAGCGGATCTCCTACTCGGCGGGCAACTTCCACGGCGAGCCCGTCGGCATGGCGGCCGACTTCCTGGCGATCGGCCTGGCGGAGCTCGCGAACATCTCCGAGCGGCGCACCCAGATGCTGCTCGACGCCCACCACAACCGCAACCTTCCCGGGAACCTGATCCCCCACCGCGGGATCAACTCCGGCTACATGATCGCCCAGTACTGCGCCGCCGGCATCGTCTCCGAGAACAAGGTCCTCACCCACCCCGCGACGGTCGACTCGATCCCTACGTCGGCCAACTCCGAGGACCACAACGCCATGGCGACGATCGCGGCCCGCAAGCTCCGGACCGTTCTGAGGAATGTCCAGGCCGTGCTGGCGATCGAGCTCCTGGCCGCCGCCCAGGCCGTCGAGTGGCGGGTGGCGATGGAGATCGATCCGCGCCAGAAGAAGCCGGACCCCAAGCCGCAGGGAAAGGGAGACCGCAAGACAGGCGGCCA
>DATHUD010000099.1:0-8560 GCA_035462575.1 Thermoanaerobaculia bacterium
CGTCACCAAGCTGCCGATGCCGCTCCAGCTGACCCCCGCGAGCGTGGGCGTCATCTCCGCGCCGATGATGGAAGAGCAGGGCGCGACCGTGCTGGGCGACGCGCTCCGGAACGTGAGCGGCGTCAACGTCCAGACCCAGAGCGGCGTCGCCGACTATTTCGTGGTGCGCGGCTTCGACTCGATCGCCAACGGCCTCGTGATGGTCGACGGTGCCTCGGAGCCCGAGATCAGCTTCTACCAGCTCTACAACATCGAGCGCGTCGAGGTTCTGAAAGGCCCCGGCGGCTTCCTCTATGGGGCCAACCCCATCGCCGCCACCGTCAACATGGTGCGCGAGCAGCCCGAGCCGGGGAGCTCCTTCACCCTGGGCCTCTCGGGCGGCAGCTACGGCACCTACGGCGGCACGGTCGACTGGAACGCCGGAGGCGACGGCACGTTCGGCTTCCGCCTGAACGGCCTGTGGCAGGAGTCGGACGGCTACCGCGACGGCACGCCGAGCGAGGTCCAGGCGGTCAACCCCGCCTTCTCCTGGCGGCTGGGCGAAAACAGCCTTTTGAACGTCAACCTCGAATTCATCGACTCGTCGTTCTCGCCGGATTCGGGCATCCCCATCGTCACGAGCTTCGAATTCCGGCCTCCGTTCCCGATCCCGATTCCGACCGGCTCCGCGATCGCGGACGTGCCGCGCACGCGGTCCTACCAGTCCCCCTTCGACCGCTCGGAGCAGGAGACCCGGCGCGCTCAGGTGGATTACGAGAACGCGGTCTCGGACCGGCTGACGCTGCGCAACAAGACCTACTACCGGCAGCTCGAGTGGCTGTCGGACGGCACCATCTTCAACGGCGTCATCCCCGGCTTCCTCGTGGGGGGCTCGGACCAGGTGATCCGCACGCTCGTGCTGCTCGACGACACCCAGGAGTTTTTCGGCAACCAGCTCGAAGCCGTGTACAGCCTGGAGGCCGGCGGCGTGAAGCACCAGCTTCTGGGAGGGGTCGAGGTCGGCCGGTTCGACGACCGCTTCACCCTGGACTTCGGCCTCCTGCCCACGATCGGCCTCGACAATCCGGTCGAGACGGCGCAGGGTTTCCAGCGTTTCCCGAACCAGGCGGCGGATGCCCAGACGCAGGTGATCGCGCCCTATGTGGTCGACCAGATCCACCTCTCGGACCGCTTCCAGGTCGTGGCCGGGGCCCGCTTCGACGCGATCTCCTACGAGGACGCGGTGAGCGGCACGGACCGCGACTACTCGCGGCTGTCGCCGTCGCTCGGGCTCGTCTACACGCCGGTCGAATCGCTCTCGCTCTACGCCAACGCGGGCCAGGCGTTCGCGCCGCCGTCGTCGCGCGTGGTGGGGGACCGGAAGCCCGAAGAGAGCACGCAGTACGAGGTGGGCGCCAAGGGAGAGGTCTGGGGCGGCAGGCTCCAGACGACCTTCGCCCTCTACGAGCTGGAGCGGGAGAACGTGGCGATCCCGGATCTCACGGGCGTGACCTCCCAGACCGGCACCCAGCGCTCCCGGGGCGTGGAGCTCGAGATCGCGGCCGAGCCGTTGCGGGGCCTGCGCACCCTCTTCTCCTACGCCTACACGGACGCGGAGCTGACCCGCTTCACCGAGGTGGTGCAGACGGGCTTCGACAGCTTCCAGGTGTTCGACCGCTCGGGCAACCGGCCGTCCTTCGCGCCCGAGCACATCGCGAACCTGTGGGTCTCCAAGCGCTTTGGCAAATTCGGCGCGGGGGCCGGCGGGCGCTATCTCTCCGAGCAGTTCATCGCCGAGGACAACGCCTTCGAGCTTGATTCGACGGCCACGCTCGACGCCTCGCTCTCCTACGAGCTGGGCGACCTCAAGCTGAACCTGCATTTGAAGAACCTGACGGACGAGGAGTACTTCACCCGCGGCTTCGGGAACGCCTCGGTGATCCCGGCGCCCGGCCTCTCCGTCTACGGCGGCCTGGAGTACCGGCTGCTGCGCTGAGTGGGGGTAAGAAGTATGAATTACGACGTCATCGTGATCGGCGGCGGGCCCGGCGGGGCCGCCGCCGCGACCCTGACCGCCCAGCGCGGGCACCGGGTGCTGCTCCTGGAGCGGGCCCCGTCCCCGCGCTTCAAGCTCGGCGAGTCGCTCATGCCCGCGACCTACTGGACGCTCGAGCGCATGGGGGCTCTCGCCAAGATGAAGGAGAGCCACTTCCCCAGGAAGTACAGCGTCCAGTTCTACGGCAAGAGCGGGAAGGCTTCCTCTCCCTTCTACTTCCAGGAGACCGACCCCCACGAGAGCTCGCAGACCTGGCAGGTGCTGCGCAGCGAATTCGACGCCATGCTGCTCGAAAATGCCGCGGAGCAGGGAGTGGACGTCCGCTGGGGCGCCGCGGTCAAGGACGTCCTCTTCGACGGCGACCGGGCCGTGGGCGTGCGGGTGGATTTCGGGGCGGAGGGGGAGCGGGACGTGCCCGCCAAGGTCGTCGTGGACGCCTCGGGCCAGAGCTCGCTCATCGCGAAGAAGCTCGGCCTGCGCCAGCCCGACCCGGAGCTCAAGAAGGCTTCGTTCTTCACCCACTTCGAGGGCGCCTACCGGGATCCCGGCATCGACGAGGGGGCGACCCTCGTGCTCCACACCGAGGACGCGAGCGCCTGGTTCTGGTACATCCCGCTGCCGGACAACCGGGTGAGCGTCGGCGTCGTCGGCGGGCTCGACGCCCTGATCGCCGGCCGCCAGGGCGATCCGCAGAAGATCTTCGACGAGGAGGTGGCGAAGTGCCCGCCGCTCCAGCAACGGATCGAGGGCGCCTGCCAGGTCTTCCCCGTGCAGGCGATCCGCGACTTCTCCTACCGCTCCTCGCGCATCGCGGGGGACGGCTGGGTGCTCGTGGGCGACGCCTTCGGGTTCCTCGACCCGATCTACTCCTCGGGCGTGTTCCTGGCGCTCAAGTCCGGCGAGCTCGCGGCCGACTCGATCCACGACGCGCTCACCGCGGGCGACCTCTCGGGCGAGAAGCTCGGCGCGCACGGCCCCGGGTTCCTGGCCGGCATGGAGGCGATGCGGAAGCTCGTCTACGCCTTCTACGAGGAGGGCTTCAGCTTCGCCCAGTTCCTCGCGAAGTATCCGCAGCACCGCCTCGACATCGTCCACCTCCTCGTGGGCAACGTCTCCGTGCCCACGAACGGCCTCTTCAAGGACATGGCGACCATGGTGCGCCTGCCGGAGGAGGCGACCCTCGACCCGGCTCCCGCGGGGGCCGCGCATTGACGAAAACCTCCTGGAAGTGGCCGCTCTACGCGGCCCTTCTTCTTCTCGCCCTGCTCCACAACGACCTCTGGCTGTGGGATGACGGCCGGCTCGTCCTGGGGCTGCCCGTGGGGCTCCTCTACCACATCGCCTTCTGCGGGGTGACGGCCGCCGTCTTCCTCCTGATCGTCCGCCACGCCTGGCCCGCGGACCTCACGGCGGCGGACGCGGAAGAGGGGGAGCGTTGAAGCTCGCGATCCTCGCGGCCTACCTCGTCCTCGTCCTCGTCATCGGTCTCGGAAGCCACCGCTTCTTCCGCGGCACGAGCGAGGACTGGTTCGTGGCCGCGCGCACGATCGGGCCGTTCATCCTGCTCGTCTCGCTCTTCGGCGCGCACATGACCGCCTTTTCCCTCCTGGGCGCCTCGGGCGAGGCCTATCTCGAAGGGATCGGCGTCTTCGCGCTCATGGCGTCGTCCTCCGCGCTCGTCGTCCCCGCCGTCTTTTTCTTCATCGGCACGCGGGTGTGGGCGCTCGGCAAGCGGCACGGCTATCTCACGCCGGTCCAGTTCTTCCGCGAGCGGTGGGAGTCGGACGGCCTGGGGCTTCTGCTCTTCGCCGTGCAGATCGCGCTCCTCGTCCCCTATCTCCTGATCGGTGTCATGGGCGGCGGCTCGACGTTGACCCAGGTGACGGACGGGCAGGCGCCCCCGTGGGTGGGCGGGCTCGTCGTCTGCGCCGTGGTCCTGACCTACGTGACCTACGGCGGCATGCGGGGAACGATCTGGGTGAACGTCTTCCAGACGCTCGTGCTCCTCACCCTCGGGCTCGTGGCCTTCGGCACGATCGTGGGCAAGATCGGGGGGATCGGCGCGGCCATGGAACGCGTGGCCGCGGCGGACCCCACGCTTCTCGCGCGCGCCGGGCACATCGAGCCGTGGCAGCTCTTCACCTACTTGCTCATCCCGCTTTCGGTCGGCATGTTCCCCCACATGTTCGTCCACTGGCTGACCGCGCGGAGCGCCGCCTCGTTCAAGCCCACGCTCATCTTCTATCCGCTCTGCGTGGCCCTGGTCTGGGGGCCGAGCGTGATCCTGGGCGTGCTCGCCCGCGCCGATTTCCCCGACCTTCCGCCCGGGGCGGCGAGCTCGATCCTGGTGAAGATGATCGACCTCTACGCCCCGGGGGTGCTCGCGGGCCTGCTCGCGGCGGGCGTCTGGGCCGCGATCATGAACTCCTTCGACTCCCAGGTGCTCTCGGTCGGGACCATGTTCACGCAGGACATCGTGCGACACTACGGCTTCAAGGACCGGATGAGCGAGAGCCAGCAGATCACGGTGGGGCGCCTCTTCACGGTGGGCATCCTGGTCGTCACGTTCCTGCTGTCGCTCGTGATGGACCGGAGCCTCTTCAAGCTCGGCGTCTGGTGCTTCACCGGCTTCGCGGCGCTCCTGCCCGTGGTGGTGGCCGCGATCTTCTGGAGGCGGAGCACCAAGTGGGGGGCCTTCGCCTCTACGGTCTCGGTCGTCGTGCTCTGGATCTTCTTCGTGATCCGCGGCTGGGAGTCCCCCAACTACACGATCGCGGACACCGGGATCATGCCGGTCGCCGTGATCTTCCTCGTCTCGGCCGCGGCCATGGTGACCGGATCGCTCCTCACCCGGCCGCCGGCCCCGGCGACGCTCGACAAGTTCTTTCCGCGGGAGGCCCAAGCGAGGGGAGAAACCGTATGAGGATCGCCTACATCGCGGCCGGGGCCGCCGATATGATCTGCGGCACCTGCCTGCATGACAACGCGCTCGCGGGCGCCCTGATGCAGCGGGGGCATGAGGTGGCGCTCATCCCCACCTACACGCCGCTCAAGACGGATGCGACGGACGTGTCGATGGACCGCCTTTTCTTCGGGGCGCTGAACGTCTACCTGCAGCAGAAGGCGGGAGCGTTCCGCCATACGCCGGAAGCCTTCGACCGCCTGCTCGACAATCGCGGCCTCCTCCGGAAGGTGGCGAAGCTCGGGGCATCCACCGATCCCACGGAGCTGGGGGATCTGACCTTGTCGATCCTCCAGGGCGAAGACGGCTTCCAGGCCAAGGAGCTGCAGAAGCTCACCGCGTGGCTGCGTGACGAGTACAAGCCCGGCATCGTGCACCTCACCAACTCCATGTTCACCGGCTTCGCCCGGACCTTGAAGCGCGAGCTGGGCGTGCCCGTGGTCTGCAGCCTCCAGGGGGAGGATCTCTTCCTCGACCAGCTCCGCGAGCCCTGGAAAGCCCGCGTCTTCGAGACGCTCCGCGAGCGGGCGCGGGACGTGGACGGCTTCATCGTCAACACCCGCTGGTATGGGGAGAGGATGGCCGATTACCTGGAGGTCCCGCGCGAGCGGATGCACGTCGTCCCCCTCGGGCTGTCGCTCGCGGGCCACGGCGAGCCGGAGCCGCATCCCGGCGGACCGCTCACCGTGGGCTACCTCGCCCGCATCTGCCCGGAAAAGGGGCTCCACGTGCTGGTGGACGCGTTCCGGATCGTCGCGGCCGAGCGCCCCGGGCGGGTGCGCCTGCGCGTGGCCGGGTACCTCGGCGAGCGGGACCGGAAGTTCCTCGAAGAGCAGGAGGCGAAGATGCGTTCCTGGGGATTGGCGGACGCCTGGGAGTACGCGGGCGAGATCGACCGCGAGGCGAAGATCCGGTTCCTGCGCTCGCTCGACGTCCTCTCCGTGCCCACCGTCTACCGCGAGCCCAAGGGGATGTTCGTGCTGGAGGCGCTGGCGAACGGGGTGCCCGTCGTCGAGCCCCGGCACGGCGCGTTCCCGGAGGTGATCGAGGCCACGGGCGGCGGGCTCCTGGTCGAGCCCGACTCTCCGGAAGATCTGGCGCGGGGGATCGGCGAGCTGCTCGACGACCCGGCGCGGCGGGCGGAGCTGGGCCGGCGGGGGAGGGAGGCGGTCCACGCCCGGTTCGGGGACGAGGCGGAGGCGGGAAACGCCCTCGCCGTCTACCAACAGGTGCTGGCCGGGCGGGTGGCGGCTTGATGCGCGAATTCAAGACCCGGCGCCGCATCGAGTTCTCGGACACGGACATGGGCGGCATCGCCCATTTCTCCCGCTTCTTCGTGTTCATGGAGACCGCCGAGCACGAGTTTCTGAACGCGCTCGGCACGAGCGTTCATGTGATGGTCGACGGCGACGCCATCGGCTGGCCCCGCGTCTCCGCCACCTGCGAATACCTCTCGCCCGCCCGCTTCGGCGACGTGCTCGACATCCACGTGAAGGTGCTCCGCAAGGGATCGAAATCCATGACCTACGGCTTCGACATCACCCGCGGGGAGACGAGGATCGCGGAAGGGAAGATCACGTCCGTCTGCTGCGTGCTGAACGATCCGGACGGCGTGCGGGCGGTCCCCATCCCCGACTTCATCGCGAGCCGGATCGAGGAGGCGGAATGACCCTCGTCCTCTCGGACGTCCACAAGCGGTACGAGACCGCGGCCGAGCCCGTCTCCGTGCTCCAGGGGGTCTCCCTGGAGCTTTCGCCGGGCGAGGCGCTCGCCATCACCGGGCCTTCGGGCTCCGGCAAGAGCACGCTGCTCCATCTGATCGGCACTCTCGACCGGCCGACGTCGGGCACGATCACGATCGGGGGGAAAAATCCTTTCGATCTTTCGGAGCCCGAGCTGGCCCGGTTCCGCAACCGCTCGATCGGCTTCGTGTTCCAGGACTCGCACCTCCTGCCCCAGTACACGGTGCTCGAAAACGTCCTCGTGCCCACGGTGGCGTTCCCGGAGAAGGGGGCGGACCCGAAAGCTGTCGAGGCGCGGGCGAAGGAATTGCTGGAGCGGGTCGGGCTCGGGCCTCGCCTGACCCACCGGCCCGCGGCGCTCTCGGGCGGCGAGCGGCAGCGGGCCGCGGTCGCCCGCGCGCTCATCAACCGGCCCGGCCTCCTTCTCTGCGACGAGCCCACGGGGAGCCTGGACCGCGCGGCCGCCGCGGCCGTCGCCGCGCTCCTCTTCGAGCTGCACGAGGCGGAGAAGACGGTGCTCATCGTGGTGACCCACAGCCTGGAGCTTGCGGCGCGGTTCTCCCGCCGCTGCGAGCTGGTGGAGGGGCAGTGCTCAGAACCCTCCGCGGCCTGACCCACTTCTGGAAGGCCAACCTGGCGGTGGCGCTGGGCGCGGCCGTGGCCTCGACGGTGCTCACCGGAGCGCTCCTCGCGGGAGACTCCGTGCAGGGGAGCCTGCGGGACCTGACCCTCGACCGCCTGGGCGCGATCGACGCCGCGCTCGTCTCCGAAAATTTCTTTCGCGAAAAGCTGGCGGACGACCTCGAGGCCGCTCCGGCGATCGTGGCCCGGGGGACCGCGGTCCACGGATCGACGCAGACGCGGGCTTCGGGCGTCGCGATCTACGGAGTGGACGAGCGCTTCGCTTCCTTCTTCAAGGAAAACCTTTCCATTCTCGACAGCGAGCAGGCTCCCGGGGGGATCTTCCCGCCGGTCGTGCTGAACGAATCCCTCGCCCGCGAGCTGGGAGCCAAGGAAGGGGACGACGTCCTGCTGTCCCTGGAGTTGCCCGGCGAGGTCCCCCGGGAGTCGCTCCTGGGAGAGAAGGATGCGGACGACGTCCTCATCACCCGCCGCCTGACCGTGGCGCGGGTGATCCCCGACCGCGGCCCCGGCCGCTTCGGGCTGTCGCCTCACCAGTCCCAGCCGCTGAACGCCTTCGTCGCCCTCTCCGGCCTCCAGAAGGCGCTGGAGAAGGAGGGGAGGGTGAATGCTCTCCTTGCGAATCGGGAAGGGATCGATCCTCGCCCGGCGGTGCGGCTCGAAGACCTGGGACTGAGATTGGTGCGGGGCGAGGGGCACGTCTCCCTCGAAAGCGAGGAGTTCTTCGTGAAGCCGGCCGCGGTCGAGGTCGCCGAAAAATCGGGCGGCCCCTCGCAACGGATCTTCACCTATCTCGCGACCGGCCTCCGCGCGAACGGGCGCCTGCTGCCCTACTCGATGGTGGCCGGGCTTCCGCGCCCCGATCTCGCGGACGGCGAGGTGCTCCTGAACCGCTGGGCGGCGGACGACTTGGGCGCCAGGCCGGGCGACGCGGTCACGATGAGCTATCTCGTGATGGCGCCGGGCGGCGGGCTCGTCGAGCGGAGCGCCCCCCTGCGCGTCAAGGGCATCCTCGAGATGACGGGCGTGGGAGCCGACCGCACGCTCACCCCGACCTTCCCCGGGCTCGAGGAAGCCGAGGACATCGCGGGCTGGGACCCGCCGTTCCCCGTGGACCTCTCGGTCGTCCGCCCTAAGGACGAGGACTACTGGGACGACTACGGCGCCGCGCCCAAGGCG
>DATHUD010000100.1:0-1697 GCA_035462575.1 Thermoanaerobaculia bacterium
CAGGTAGGCCCCGCCGGCCGCGAGGATCGCCAGCACTCCCAGGATGAGCTCGGGGGAGCGCTCGGCGCAGAGCCCGACCAGCGTGCCCGGCCCGACTCCGAGCTCCGTGAGGCGGCGCGCCATCCGGCTCGACCTTCGCGCGAGCTCGCCGTAGGTCAGAACCTGGTCACCGGAGACCAGCGCCACCGCGTCCGGACGCCGCGCTGCCTGCGCCGCGAAGAGCTCGTGCACCGGGGTTTTTCCGCCACCCACGGGAGCCGCGTCGCTCCACTCGTGGAGGAGTTGCTGCCGCTCCCCGGGTGCCAGCAGGGGGAGCGCCGACAGCCGGGATCCGGAGTCCGCCACCACCCCTTCGAGCAACGCCCGCCAATGATCGAGCAGCCGGACCATCGTCGGCGCGTCGAACAGATCGACGTTGTAATCGAGGCTGCCGCCGATCCCACCCCTCCCACCGCTCCCGGCACTCTCTTCGGAGAGCACCAGCGCCAGGTCATACTTCGCCGCCGTCTCACCCCCCGCCAACGGCCGCATCGTCAGGCCCGGCAGCTCGCTGCCCTGCCCCATCGGCGCGTTCTGCAACGCGAACGCCACCTGGAAGATCGGCGAGCACGCCCGGCTGCGCTCCGGCTTGACCTCCTCCACCAGCTTCTCGAACGGCAGCTCCTGGTGCGTGTAGGCCGACAGCGTGTCCTCGCGGACCCGGCCCAGGAGATCGACGAACGACGGATCTCCCGACAGGTCGGCGCGCAGCACCAGCGAGTTGACGAAAAACCCGATCAGTCCCTCGAGCTCCGCCCGGTTGCGGCCCGCGATCGGCGTCCCCACCGCCAGGTCCTCCGCCCCCGAGTAGATCCCCAGGAGCGTCTCGAAGCCCGCCAGCAGCACCATGAACAGGGTCGTCCCCGTCTCGAGCGCCAGCGCCGACAGACGGCCCGCCAGCTCCGGCTCGAGCCACAGCGGCAGGCTCCGTCCACCGAACGTCTGCACCGGCGGACGCGGCCGGTCCGTCGGCAGCTCAAGGAACGGCGGTGCTCCGGCGAGCTTCTCCCGCCAGTGCTCGATCTCGCGCGCGAGCGTCTCCCCCGACAGCCGGCGGCTCTGCCACACCGTGAAGTCCGCGTACTGCACCGGCAGCGGCGGCAGCGCCTCTCTCAGCGGCCGTCCCGCGACCGCTGCCGCGTAGAGCGCCGTCACGTCCCGCACCAGCACTCCCATCGACCAGCCGTCCGAGATCACGTGGTGCAGGGTGAGCAGCAGCGCGCTCTCCCGAGCGGCCAGCCGCACCAGCGTCCCCCGCAGCAGCGGACCGCAAGCCAGATCGAACGGGCGCAGCGACTCCTCCGCCACCCGCCGCGTCAGCTCCCGCCGGCGCTCCTCGTCACCCAGCGCCGACAGGTCGATCGAGGCGAGCGCGAACGGCCACTCGATGTCCGAGGGTATCGGGTGCACCACCTGCAGCGGTCCGTCGGTCCCCGCAACGAACGTCGTGCGCAGCGTCTCGTGGCGCCGCGCCAGCTCGCCGAACACCGCCGCGAGCTGCTCTGCGGCCAGCTCGCCCTCGAGCGATTCGCCCTCAAGAGACAGGGCGAGCGGTATGTTGTACACCGCGCTCCCCGGCTCGAGCTGATCGAGGAACCAGAGCCGCCTCTGCGCGAACGACGCCGGGAACGTGCCGCCGCCCTCCGCGTCCCGCGGCA
>DATHUD010000101.1:0-3856 GCA_035462575.1 Thermoanaerobaculia bacterium
GCGGCTCAGGCGAGAGCCCGGGGAGGGGGCGGGACCGGAGGTCGGGAGAAAGAGGCGGGGAGGTCTTCGTCGGGGCTGTCCGGACGGCCTCCCCAGAAGGGCCGAAGCAGATTCACCGGCGAAGCCAGGACGGCTTCCCGCATATCGAGAGGGGACGGCGCCGGCTCTCTCGCCGGCACGACCGAGCCCTTGCGCAGGACGCAGGAGCCGCCGGTACAGTGCGAGCCGTCCCGGGACGCCACGGAGTGATGGGCTGCGCAGTGGCAGGAGCACGGGCCGCGGCAACCGCAGCCCTCGCGCGTGCCGCCGGGCCACAGCCCCGCGGGGCCGGCCAGAAGCAGGGCCAGAACGATCCAGCCCGCGACGATCCGCCGTCCGTGCCCTCTCATCGCCTCCGAGCCTAGGAAAAACGGAGAGCCCGGAAAACGTGCCGCGGCGCGGTACCGGACGCCTGAACGGGCGGGGGGAAAACCCGGCTCCCGGGGTAGGCAGAGCCATCCGGTTCATCCGGAAGGCGGTGCTGTCGTCGAGGTCACCGGACGGACCCTCCAGGGACGACTGCTTCGAGATCCCGCCGAGGAGCCCGGGGAAGGCCACAGCCTTGTAACGGCCCAGCCTCTTGACCAGTCCAACAGATATGTATATAAGAGCACTGTCGCTTCATCGCTCTCCCTGAAGTCCACCTGGTAAGGTCTGCCCCCACTTTCCCGGCGACGGATCGCTTCCTCCCGTGTGTCCAGCGGACGCACGGCCGATGAGCCTTTTCTCGCCTCGCGTCGCGAGAATTCGCGCGACGCAGTCCTGCGGGGCGTGGCAGCAGACTTTGGGTGTGCACATGCCGTGTGTACCTATCCGCCCCTCTGTGGGGGGCTAGGGAGAGAGCGAACCATGAAACTTCGAAGCATGGCAATGGCTGTCGCATTGGCAGCGACCGTAGCTCCTGGCGTGGCCGTCGCCGGAGGCCCGGTCCAGCCGGTGACGGACATTGCGCCGATCGATGGCAGCAACCACAACCTGAGCGACCCGACCGCCAACCAGGCGGGCACCAAGCAGAAGCGCTTCCTGCCGGACGCCTACCTGGACCATCTGGGCGGCGATCCCTCGCAGTTTCCCGGGCAGGACAGGCCGGGCGAGCGCGACATCTCGAACCACGTGTTCTTTCAGGATCTGAACCCGGTCTTGAATCCGCTGAAGCACAACAACTTCCTGTGGCAGTTCGGGCAGTTCCTCGATCACGACTTCGGGATCACGCTCGAGAAGGTGCCGGCGGAGCACCTCGACATGGTCGTTCCGCCCGACGATCCGTTCTTCGACCCGATCCTCCGGCCGTACATCACCATCGAGCGGCAGAAGCATGATCCCGCCACGGGCATCGGGCCGGCCCCGAATCCGCGCCTCTCGATCAACGAGCAGACCGGCTGGATCGATGCGTCCCAGGTCTATGGCTATGGCCAGGCCCTGCCGGGTCCGGGCACCCCCGGGCCGACCCCGGGCGTGCTGCGGGAATTCTCCGGCGGCCGCCTGCTGGTCGAGCCGGGCACCAACCTGCTGCCGCGGGTTCCCACGGTCCTGCCGACCCCGCAGTTCCCGTCCACCCTGTTCGTCTGCGGCGACTTCTTCCCGCGTTGCAACGAGACGCCCGGCCTGACGATGATCCATACCCTGTTCGTGCGCGAGCACAACCGGAAGGTGGCGGAGTACGCCGCCCAAAACCCGGCCCTGACCGATGAGGAGCTGTTCCAGCTCGGCCGCCGCTGGGTGATCAGCCTCATGCAGTCGATCACGGTCAATGAGTTCATCCCGACGCTGACCGGCTTCCCGGTGCTGCCCTACACCGGGCACCATCCGTGGGTGAACGGCCGTCTCGCCCTCGAGTTCGAGCACTCGCTCTACCGCCTCGGCCATACGCTCCTCCCCCGCGAGCTGGAGCGCCATGACGGAACGAACCCGCTGCCGCCGCTCGGGCTCGGCTCGTCTCTGTTCCAGGCGGCCAATCTCTTCCAGACCTCCACGGACCTGGACACGGTGGTGCGCGGGTTCATTCGCCAGACGCACGAGAAGGTGGACTGCGTCGTGGCGGACGGCGTGCGCAATACGCTGATCGTCGATGAGCCTGGGGATCCGGGGACTCTGTTCGACCTGCCGGCCAGCAACCTCGCCCGGGGCCGGGAGCTCGGCCTGCCGAGCTACAACGCCGCGCGCCAGGGCTTCTTCCTCCCGCCTGTCGTCAACTGGTCGGACGCCTTCGATACCAAGGCGGCGGCGCGCCTGAGCTCGATCTACGCGAATCCGAACCAGGTGGACCTGTTCGCGGGCGGCGTCTGCGAGAGGCGCCTGTTCCCGTGGGGCCACACCGGCCCCCTGATCACCGCCGTCCTCCACAAGCAGATCTGGGACCTCCGCGCCGCGGACCGCTTCTGGTACCAGAACATCCTGACCCCGAAAGAAATTGAGGAGGTCGAGAGCTACAAGCTCTCCAATCTGGTCCGCAACAACACGGGGCTGTCCCCGAGCGAAGTCCACTCGAACGCCTTCAGGGTGAAGCCCTGAAAAGCCCGGGGCGGGCGTCTTCTCACGAACGCGCCCGCCCCGAGTTCGTTCCCCATCCCGCCCCAGAAATCGTGATCTCCGCCCGGCTCTCCACCCGCTCCGCGTCCCGGGACCGAGCTCCAGGGTCTCACTGGCCTACGGCTCTCCTCTTCCGGCAAATCCGGCAACCCGCTTTTCGAGTTTTTTCAGCTCAGGCTCGGTGGCCTTGTAGAAGATCGTGTGTTCCGCAGCGACATCGAAGGGAACTTCGGACTCTTGGGTCAACAAAATTACATCCGCTCCTACAGCGTGGGCGAGGCCGAGCTCGTAAAATACATTGGGATTGCTAGACGTCAAATCAGCCAAAACAAGGTCGCTCGTGAGGATGGCCAGCAAGATTCTGTCTGTGATTCGCCTGGGTCGTGCAATCTCATCAGCGCGAATGATCTCCCATTTTTTCTGACGGAAGACGTTCGCGATGAGAGCGTAGATATTCAAAAGACTCTCCTCGAAAGGCATTGCCATGAAACAGACTTTCCTGCCAATACCCCGGTTGAACAGCCGCTTGATGGAGGCTAGCTGCTCAACGCGAATCTGTCCCTTCCTCATCTTGGCTTCCAGTTGCCCCTCGCATTCGTCGCAGATACCCTCCGTCGTGAACATTCTGTCGAAGTCGGCCGCTTGGTCACAGAGGTCAAAGAAGCAGCCGCGAGTCTCTTCGTGGTATGCGAGCTTGGAGATATGGCGAAGAGCAAGCCCGGCGAGCATCGTGAGAAAGTATGGCTGCAGCCGTCTCTTCCCAGGCATTTTCTCCCAAAGGTTTGTGCTCACAATGGTTGCGCCCTGTTCCGCGTAAGAGACCTGCTGAGAGAAGAAAAAGCCGTCCTCATCCTCCGCGTAATCGGCGATGCTGAAGGGCAGCGAGCTGAGGAGGATCAGCGGTTTCGGCAGATCTTTCAACCCGGCCTGCTCCTTGGCTGCCCGGCAAAGGTCATAGCCGCCGTTTGGAAGAAGGTACTTCTCTTTGTCGAACCGGAGCGGTTCCGGATGCCAGACGAATTCGAAGGCACCCTGCACCTGGTTCGCGATGTCGCATGCGTTATAAGCAGCCCCAGCCTTCAAGGCTCCGAATTCGACCAGAGTGACCCGCACCCGGTCTCCAATAGTGAACATATGGTAAAAATATCGCAGAAGGAGGGAAGGAAGTCAACTCCGGCAGACTACAAGCTGCGGGTCGAGGGGGCGCCGAAGCCCGCCGCGGCAGTGGTCACGCTGGCCGTGCGTAGCGGAGTTATGGCGAAGCCAGGATCTGAGAGAACACGGCCTT
>DATHUD010000102.1:0-31217 GCA_035462575.1 Thermoanaerobaculia bacterium
CAGCGCCCCCTGGGGCGCCGTAACGTCAGCCCAGGGTGGAAACCCTGGGCGGGGGCTTAAGGTATAGAATCGCGGACGTAAACACTGGGAGGGGCCCCTATGTCCGTCGCTACCCTGTCGGAGTTGTTCCTCAAAGCCGCAAGCTACAACAAGCCGGACTGCCTTCTCTCGAAGGTCGGGGGGACGTACCAGCCGGTGTCCACGGCGGAGCTGGTGGACCGGGTCCGGAGGCTGTCCAAGGCTCTCCGGGACCTGGGAGTCCAGCCCGGGGACCGGGTGGCGCTGATGTCGGAGAACGGCCCCCACTGGCCCACGGTCGATTTCGCCAGCCTCGCAATCGGCGCGGTGCTGGTGCCGATCTATCCGACCCTTCTTCCCGACCAGTCCTCCTACATCGTGAAGAACTGCGGCGCCAAGGTGGTGGTGGCCGAGACGACGGGCCATCTCGACGGGCTCCTCGCCAACGCGGCGGAGCTTCCGGATGTCCGCCAGTTCGTGCTGATCAAGGGCCAGTCGGCCGACCCGCGGGTGGTCTCGCTGCAGTCCCTGATCGAGAAGGGCCAGGGGATCGACCCGGCGGAGTTCGAGGAGCGCGCCCGCGCGGTCCGGCCGGAGGACCTCGCGACCTTCATCTATACGAGCGGCACGACCGGCACCCCCAAGGGGGTGATGCTGACGCACGAGAACATCGTCTCGAACGTGGTCAACGCGCTCACCGACATCGACATCCGCAACGACCAGACGGCGCTGTCCTTCCTGCCGCTCTCCCACTCCTTCGAGCGGACGGTGGACTACTGCTACTTCTACCGGGGCACGACGATCGCCTACGCCGAGTCGGTGGCCACGGTCGCCCAGAACATGCAGGAGGCCAGGCCGCACGTCTTTGTGTCGGTGCCGCGGGTGTATGAGAAGGTGCTCGCCAAGGTCAACGAGGGGGCGGCGGCGGGCTCGCCCATCAAGCAGAAGATCTTCGCCTGGGCGGTGGACGTGGGCCGCCGGTCCATGCCCTGGCGCCTGAAGCAGCAGAAGCCGCCGGGCCTCCTGGGAATCCAGCTCGGCCTCGCCGACAAGCTGGTCTTCAGCAAGATCAAGGAACGGCTGGGGGGAAAGTTCCTCTTCGCCCTGTCGGGCGGCGCGCCGCTCGCCCGCGACGTGGCGGAGTTCTTCTGGGGCGCGGGAATCCCGATCTACGAGGGGTACGGCCTGTCGGAGACCTCGCCGGTCATTTCGGTGAACACGCCGAAGGCCGTCAAGATGGGCACCGTGGGCCGGCCGATCCCCGGGGTCGAGGTCCGCATCGCCGCGGACGGCGAGATCCTTTCGAGGGGCCCGAACACCATGAAGGGCTACTGGGGCATGCCCAAGGAGACGGAGGAGGTGATCGACGGAGACGGCTGGTTCCACACGGGCGACATCGGCGAGCTGGACGCCGAGGGCTTCCTGCGGATCACGGACCGCAAGAAGGAGCTGATCATCAACGCCTACGGCAAGAACGTGGCGCCGGCTCCGATCGAGAACACGTTGAAGAGCAGCCGCTTCATCGGCCAGGCCGTGGTGATCGGCGACCGCCGGAAGTTCCTCTCCGCCCTCCTGGTGCCCGACTTCGAGGCGCTCAAGCCGTGGGCCGAGAAGCAGGGGATTGGCACGGGGGATCACGGGCAGCTTCTCGCGAACGCCGCGGTGCGCGCTCTCTTCGCCCAGGAGGTCGAGAAGGTCAACGCCAGCCTCGCGAGCTTCGAGAAGATCGTGGCGTGGGAGCTGCTGCCGAACGAGTTCACGCTGGAGACCGGCGAGCTGACGCCGACCCAGAAGGTCAAGCGCCGGGTGGTCAATCAGAAATACGGCTCGATCATCGACCGCCTCTATGCCGAGGCGGACAAGCAGGGGGGGTGACGGGTGGCTTCCATCTTCCATCTGGACGTCGGCCAGGACCGCCTGGCCACGCTCACCTTTGATTCGCCGGACAAGAAGGTCAACGTCTTCACCCGCGAAGCGCTGGCGGAGCTGGAGCAGGCGATCGAGGAGGTGTCGCGCCGCAACGACATCGGCTGCCTCATCCTCCTTTCCGGGAAAGAGGGGAGCTTCATCGCCGGGGCCGACATCGAGGAGATCGCCCGGGTGACGGACCCGCTGGAGGCGGAGGCGGGCTCGCGGGTGGGGCAGCGGCTCTTCTCGGCCTGGGAGGCACTCCCCTTCCCCACCGTCGCCGCGATCCGCGGGATCTGCCTGGGCGGGGGCCTCGAGATCTCCCTCGCCTCGACGTACCGGGTGGCGAGCGACCGCAAGGATACGAAGATGGGCCTTCCGGAGGTGCGGCTGGGCATCCTCCCCGGCTGGGGCGGCTCGACGCGTCTCCCCCGCCGGATCGGCATCGCCGAGGCTTTGGACCTGATCCTGACCGGCAAGAACGTGGACGGCCGGAAGGCGCTGAAGCTGGGGCTGGTCGACGCCCTGCTCCCCGACGCCCGTTTCCTCGACCTGGTGCGCGACTTCGCCCTCGCGCGGGTGGACAAGCCCCGCGAGGAGGAGAGCGGCCCGGACTTCAAGGAGATGCTCCTCGAAAAGAACCCCCTGGGGCGGAAGGTGCTCTTCGACCAGGCGCGCAAGAAGACGCTCGAGCAGAGCCGGGGGCACTACCCGGCGCCGCTGCGCGCCATCGAGGTGGTGCGGGTCGGGATCGAGGACGGCGTCCGCGCCGGCTTCGACGCCGAGGCCCGCGCCGTGGGCGAGCTCGCCACGGGCCGGATCTCGAAGAACCTCGTCCACGTGTTCCAGCTCACGGAGGCGAACAAGCGGGAGAAGGGGATGCCCGGCGGCGAGGCGCGCCCGGTCTCCTCGACCGCGGTGCTCGGGGCGGGCGTGATGGGCGGCGGCATCGCCCAGCTCGTGGCCAACGAGGTGGATCTGCCCGTGCGCATGAAGGACGTCCGGAACGAGGCCCTGGCGAGCGGCATGCACCACGCGGCCGGGCTGTTCGACAAGCTCGTCGAGCGGCGGCGGATGACCGCTCCGGAGGCGCGGAGGAAGATGGCTCTCCTCCATCCCACGCTCGACTACTCGGGCTTCCGTTCGGTCGACCTGGTGGTCGAGGCGATCCTCGAGAAGATGGAGGTCAAGCAGAACGTGTTCGCCGAGGTGGCCGGGCACGTCAGCAAGGACACGGTCCTCGCCTCGAACACGTCGTCCCTCTCGATCGAGGGGATCGGCGCCAAGACGCCGCACCCGGAGCGGGTGGTGGGCATGCACTTCTTCAACCCGGTGGACAAGATGCCGCTCGTCGAGGTGATCGCGTCGAAGGCGAGCGATCCGTGGGCGGTGAACACGGTCTTCCACTTCACCCGCAAGCTCGGCAAGACCCCGATCCTGGTCAAGGACGCTCCGGGCTTCCTCGTCAACCGCCTGCTGATGTTCTACTCGGTCGAGGCGCTCTGGCTGCTGGACGAGGGGTACCGGGTGGAGGACGTCGACCGCGCCATGACCGACTGGGGGATGCCCGTGGGCCCCTTCGTGCTCAACGACGAGGTGGGCATCGACGTGGCGAACAAGGTGGCCCACATCCTTCACGAGGCGTTCAGCGACCGCCTGCCGATCCCCCCGTGGCTCGACCGGCTGGTCGAGAGCGGGCGGCTGGGCACCAAGAACGGCTCCGGCATCTACCTTTACGAGGGCAAGGAACGGAAGGAGCCCGATCCGGCCGTCTACGCCCTCCTCGGGCTGGAGCCCCGGGTGCAGAGCCCGGACCCGGCCACGATCGCGGACCGCATGGTGCTCCCCATGGTCAACGAGGCGGCCCGCTGCCTCGAGGAGCAGGTGGTGCGGACCGCCTCGGACCTGGACCTCGCCCTCATCTTCGGTACCGGCTTCCCGCCGTTCCGGGGCGGCCTCTGCCGCTGGGCGGACCAGGAGGGGCTGCCGCGCATCCTCGCCACCCTGGAGCGCCTGGAGAGCGCCGTGGGCGACCGCTTCCGCCCCTCGGACGCCCTCCGCGCCACGGCCGAGGCCGGCGGCTTCTACGCCCGCTACAAGTAGCGGCCGCTTTCTCGTAGCCTGGGACGATCCGGAGCGTCCTTCCCGGAGGACGTTCCGGCCGGACCGCCCGAGGGAAATAGCCTGGCCCGCCCCTTGCTGTTTCATAGTGCGGATGAAAGTCATAGAGGTCCGCAACTCCACAATGGAGGAGGAACACAGTCATGATGAAAACAGTGCGCACGCTGGCGCTTTCGCTTCTCGCGCTCTCCCTGGCCGGCCCCGTCGCCGCCCAGCAGGAGGAGCCGCAGGGGCAGTTCGGTGAGCGGATCGAGGTCAACGAGGTCCTGCTGGACGTCCTGGTGACGGACTCCCGGGGCAACGTGATCGTCGGTCTCGGCAAGGACGATTTCGTGGTGAAGGAGGACGGCAAGCCGGTCGACCTGACCGGGGTGACGTTCTACAGCAACCGCCGGCTGGTCGAGGCCTCGGAGGCCGTGGCCCAGAAGGGGATCCGGGTCGACCAGGTGCCGGAGGACCGGTACTTCATCCTCTTCTTCGAGGACCAGAAAGCCACGGCTCAGGAGGCTCCCCGCCTCCTCTCCCAGCAGATGGAGGCGGCCAAGCGCGCCAAGGGGTGGGTGGACGGCGAGCTGCTGCCGAACGACTGGGTGGCGGTCGTGAGCTACGACACCAAGCTCAAGGTGCAGCAGGATTTCACCCATGACCGCCGGGCGCTGGTCCGCGGCATCGACGACGCGATCAAGGCCAAGGACCCGGAGGGGAACTATCCCTCCCGGATCACGGCGGAAGGCCCGTCGCTCCTGAAGGGTCTGCCCAAGGGCAAGGAGCTGCGCAAAGAGACCGGCACGATCTTCGACGCGCTCCGGTTGATCTCCGAGGCCACGGGCAATATCCGGGGCCGGAAGAACCTGCTCCTCTTCACCTACGGCCTGCCGGGCCGCACCGACTCCTTCGGCCAGTTCGTGCCGGACAAGGTCTACTTCGAGCCCACGGTGCGGGCGTTGAACGACAACAACGTGGCGGCCTACACGGTCGACATCACCCCGCCGGGAACGGAGCACACGCTCTCCGACTCGCTCAACAGCATGGCGGTCGAGACCGGCGGCCGGTACTTCTTCAATGTCACGAACTTCTCGACGCCGCTCGACCAGATCAGCCAGGAGAACAGCGGCTACTACCTCCTGAGCTACCAGACCGAGCGCCTGGCCGGCGCCAAGGGCTTCCAGCCCGTCCAGGTCACCACGACCAACCCCGAGTTCCGGGTGAAGGCCCGGCGGGGGTATGGGTACGGGGACTGACCGCCTCGTAGACCTTCCAAACGCCCCGTAGGGCGTTGTTCGGTTAGCCCAGGGCGGAAGCCCTGGGCGGGCGAGCGGCTCGACGAAACGCACGCGGAAACCCTGGGCGGGACCCGGCGGCGCGATGAAACGCACGCCGGGAAGCCCTGGGCGGGCAGACCCGGCGGCGCCCCCTGTGAATTCACCAGATCCAGACGGCCCGGCCGGCCCCCAGCCCAGGGTTTCCACCCTGGGCTATCCGAACGGCGCCCTGGGGGCGCTAAACCCCCACCGCCGCCCCCAACAACCTCCGCTTCAACCCCGTATACCCCTGCCGGCAGGCGAGGAGATCCCCCAAGACCCTGCGGATTCCGGGATGAATCCGGGCGACGGGCACCATCCACTGGCCGATGGGGTCGTCGAAGAAGAGGTCCCGGGCGCGGGCGGCTTTCCCCATCTCCTCTGCTAGCTCCGATTCCAGGCGCTCCGGGTAGGTTTCGGGCCGGTCTTCGAGGAGGTGGGCTGCGGCCCAGAGGCCGGAGAGGAGGCCGTAGCGGATTCCCTCGCGGGTGAGAGGGTCGGCCAGGGCCGCCGCGTCTCCGGCGAGGAGGATGCGGCGGGAGAGGCCGGCGCGCACGCTTTGGAGGGTCCAGGGGCCGAAGACGGGAATGGGATAGCGGTAGCGCGGCCCGGGGAGGTCCCGCCAGCCGGGTGGGAGGTGGCGGTCCAGGAAGGTGTCGAGGGTGGCGCGGGCGGCGCCGTCCGAGAGCGTTCCGGCGGTGTAGGCGATGCCCACGGAGGCGCCGCCGGGGCGCGGGAAGATCCAGAGATAGGAGTCGGCGAGGTCGGGGAAGGCGAGGACGAGCTCGCGCTGGTCGAGACCGGCGAGCGAGCCTCCCAGGCCCAGGCTGTCCCCCCGGGGGACGAGCCCCAGGGTGCGGCGGGTGAGCCCGCGGGCGCCGTCTGCGCCGATCACCCAGTCGTACTCGCGGGTCTGGCCCTCGGCCGTGATGCGGATGCCGTCCGGCGCCGCCTCCAGGGCCTCGGCCTTGACCGCCTGCCGCACCGCCCCGGCGGCCACGGCCGCGTCCGCGAGGGCGCGGTCGAAGTCCCTCCGGCGGAAGATGCGGAGGCCCGCAAGGTCCAGGGAGATCCGCCCGCCGCGGGCGTTTTCGAGGACGGCCGCGGGGCTTTGGGTCGCCGGGAGGGGCGAGGGATCGAAGCCCGCGATCTTCGGGAGGACGTGCTCGGGGAGCGCGCCGCCGCAGGGCTTCTCCCCGGGACGGGACGGGACGTAGAGGTCGACGGAGGCGCCCTCCCGGGCGAGCGCGAGGGCGGCCGATCCCCCCGCGGGGCCGCCGCCCAGAACGGCGATGCGGATTACTCTTCCTCCCCCTCTCCGTTCTCCTCCCCTTCCTCGATCGACAGCAGCACCACGGTGACGTTGTCGATGCCGCCCCGGGCGTTCGAATCGTTGACCAGGGTGCGGCAGATCTCGTGGAGGGTGCGGCCGGAGGAGAGGCGCTCGTTGATGTCGGCGTCCGAGAGCATGCCGGTCAGGCCGTCCGAGCAGAGGAGGTAGAGGTCGCCGGGCTGGACCTCGACCTCGCGCACGTCCACCAGCACGTCGCTCTCGCCGCCCAGGGCGCGGGTGACGACGTTCTTCAGGGGGTGGGAACGGGCCTGCTCTTTCGACAGGAAGCCCGCCACGACCTGCTCGTTGACCCAGGTGTGGTCCTGGGTGAGCTGCTCGAGCTTGCCGTCGCGCAGGCGGTAGGCGCGGCTGTCGCCCACGTGGGCCACGGCGGCGACGCCTCCCGAGAGCAGGAGGCCGACGACGGTCGTTCCCATGCCGTAGAGCGAGCCGTCGCGGCTGATGGCGCGCAGGACGTTCTCGTGGGCGATCCGCACGGCCATCTTGAGCAGGTTCGAGTGGCGGGAGAGGCGCGAGTCCATTCCGAAAGGCCAGGTGGTGTCCTTGTCCGCGGTCTTCTCGACGAAGTCGCGGATGGCGTTGACGGCGATCTGGGCCGCCACCTCGCCGTGGCTGTGGCCGCCCATGCCGTCGGCCACCACGTAGAGCTTGTGGCGGGGGTCGATCTCGAAATAGTCCTCGTTGTGGGCCCGGGTGAGCCCGACGTCGGAAAGCCCGCAGGCCTTGATCTGCACCCTCATCAGCCGGCCTTTCCGAAGAAGCCCCGCCTGGAGGACCGCTCGAGGTCCTCCAGGGCGCGGCGGATGGACGGATCGTCATCCCCCCACTCGATCGCCTTGCGATAGTGGTGGGCGGCCTTCTCGGTGTGGCCGGCGAGCCCGCAGATGCGTCCCGCCTGCTTGTGGTAGGCGGCGTTCATGGGATCGAGCTCGCAGGCCCGCTCGATGGCGGCCACGGCCCGTTGCACCTGGCTGGGCATGTAGCTCCACGCCTGGGCCAGATGGTGCCACCCGAGGGCGGCCTGCGGGTCGGCCTGGGTGGCGCGGTCGAAGTTGCCGGCGGCCTCGACATAGTTCTTTTCCTTGTAGGCCTTGATGCCCCGCTGCAGATAGACGCGGGCGAGCTGCCGGGGATCGGGCGCACCCGTGTCCTCGGGCTTGCCCAGATCCACGTCGTGCCGGCGCCGCCGTTCCGCGTCGGAAAGGACGTTGAACGCCTGGGTGATCTCCTGGAACTCCTTTTCGGCCTTCTCCTTCTCCGCCCCGTGGAAACGGTCCGGGTGCCGGGTGCGGGCGAGCTCCCGGAAGCGCTGCCGGATCTGATCCTCGGTCGCGTTGCGCGGCACCGCGAGGACGGCGTAGAAGTCCCTGGCCATGTCGAGTCCTATTTCTGCTTGATTGTATACAAACGCAGGGCCGTCGATCGAATCGCGTCAGCCACATTGCGATCTCGCGAAAGCTCGCGCAGATCCCGGACCGACAGTCTCGTCATCAGGCGCAGGGCCGTGGGCAGGTAGGTCCGCGGGTTCTGCACCAGAGACTTGCAGATATTGTACTTGGCCGCCCACTGCCGGTTCCTGGCGATCGCCTCCAGGACCTCCTCCACGACCGAGCGGCTGCTCGCGGTCTGCTCCACCTCCTGGTCCGAGAGGCTGTTGTTCTGGATCACCGAAACGGCGACCAGGGAGTTCGAGTCGCGCAGCAGAATGCTGCGCAGCGAGCGCGGCGTTCCCCGGGTGAGCTTCAGCCGGGCGGGGATCGAGAGCATCCGGATCTGCCCTTCGGAGAGCTTGGTCTTCTCGACGTCGACCTCGCCGCTCTCGGGCAGCTCCCGGACCGCCTCGAGCTCGGCCGCCAGCTCGATGTCGTCGATCTCCTCGCCTACCAGAGGGTCGGCCGGCCCGGGGCGGGCGCTCCGGTCCCGGGGCAGCAGGTGCTCGCGGTATTCGTCGATGCGCCGCTGGGTGTAGGAGGAGAGGTCCGGGTTCTCTTCCAGAGCGTCCAGGATCTCCGGGGCTTCGACGATCGCGTCCTGGCGCAGGAGCAGGAGCTCCTGGAGGTCGGCCGGGAGCCTCCGGGCGAGGTCCGCGAGGATGGCGCGGGGCACGTCGCGGCGGCGCAGGATGGTCTCGATGACCAGCGGATGGGTGACGTACCCGGCGAAGAAGGCGAGCACCTCGGGGCCCGCGTCCCGGGCCAGGTACGACTGGGCGAAGCGGGCGTCCAAGTTCTTCAGGCTCTCCGCGGCCCGGGTCGCCACCTCCAGGTCCGCGCCCAGGGTGAGGCTGACCTGGACCGGGATGAGTTGCTCGGCAGGCAGCGGGAGCATCCCCTCGGCGGCGAGCATCTGGAGTTGGCGGTTGGAGCCCGAGCGGACCTGCTCGAGGAGGGAGGCCTGGCTGTCGGCCACGTCAGCGGGCCTCTTTTTTCTCTTGAAGCTGCCGCGCCGTCTCGAGATTGATCAGCAGATCGCGCACGATCTGGCCGTCCACCTTCTCCAGGGGGAAGGCGAGCCCGTTCACCTGGATCTCCACCGCGCCCGAGTCGCCCAGCTTCTGAATCAGGATGCTCTCCTGCGCCTCGAGCTGCAGCGACTCGCCCTGGACCCGGAGCTCGGCCAGACGGTTCTCGCCGTCGATCAACGCCTCCACCCAGCAGTCCTTGGTGAAGTCGAGGGTGACTTCGAGCGGCGCCTTGGGCTCCTCGGGCAGGGGCTGGGAAGAGACCGCCTGTGCAACCGGGACCGGTACCGGCGGCGCCGCCATGGCCGGGGCCGACTGCTCGGCCTTCGGCTCGTCGCGGCGCTTGTCGGCGAGCCAGGCGGCCAACGCCACCAGGGCCAGCAGGATCAGGCCGGCCAGGGTGAGGACCAGGCCGTAGCTCCAGGTGCGCCGCACCGACGGCTGGCCCGGGTCCATGGGCTTCGGGGGCTTCGCCCGCATCCGGACCTTGGTGTCTTCCTTGGGGTCTTCGGACTCCTGCGGCTGCTGCACCGCGAGGTAGTGGTTGACCACTTCATCGGGTGAAAGGCCTACATAGCGGGCGTATTCGCGCAGGAACCCCTTGGCGAAGATGGGGGCCGGCAGAAGGTCGAAACGGTCCGCCTCCATGGCCTGCAGGTAGCGCAGGCTGATCTTGGTCCGCTCGGCGATGTCGCGCAGGTTGATCTCGCGCATCTCGCGCTGCCGTCGGAGCCAGTCTCCGAAGGAACCGGTCTCGGTGGGCACGGCCTCTTTCTCCCAGGGCGGCGGGCGCTTGCCGCCGGCCACGCCCCGCGCCTCGGCCTCGGGGAGGCCGGTAGTTTCCGGATTACGGGGCGGAACTCTCGGTCGTCTCGACACGTCTTTCTGCACGCGACTCATAACTTTACGCGGCGCCGGCACCCCGGGTCAAATACCGGAGCGGCAAGGGCCTACAGTTCTCCCAGCAAGAGCCGCGCCCGGAACCGCGCGGGCTCGGGGAGCCGGGGGTCCGAGGCGACGGATTTCAGATCGGGTTTCCTCAGGGCGGCTAGGATGCGGAGCACGGTTTCGAGCGGCGTTCGCGGGTTTTTCGCGAGCGCCACCTTGAGAGGATAGCGGACGCCCCACCGCCGGTCGCCCGCGATCAGGTCGAGGATCGCGGGCGGCGTCGAGGAGCTCGCGAGCACCGGCGCCAGGATCCCCTCGGTCAGGCGGGGGTTGTCGAGCAGCGCCGCGATCACGCGGGGGCTGGGGTCGTTCCGGAGTTGGGCGAGGATGGCCGCGCTCGCCCGGCGGGCGAGAGCGACCCTCTCCCCGACCGCGAGCGCCTGCAGGTGGGCGAGGAGCTGGAGGTCGGCCGCCCGCCGGAGCGTCGGGCGCAGGCGGGTATCCAGCCCCAGGGCCATCAGGTCGCGCCAGAAGAGGCCGGGGACGAACCGCAGGGCCAGGACCTCGGGGGTCTTCGGGTGGAGCGCCAGATCCCGCCGGACCTCGTAGAATGCGAGCAGGCGAGGATGGCCGGCCAGGAGGTCCACCACCTCGGCTCCAGCGTGCGGGTTGCGCAGAGCCTGCCGCGCCGCCGGGGCGTCCAGACGGCCCGCGTGCTCCTCGAGCAGAGCCAGGAGCTCCTCGGGCCCCGCCTCCCGGAGACGGCGTCCGAGGTCGTCCCGGTTGTCGTTGGCGGGGACGGCGAGCTCCGGGAGCTCTTCGGGCAATTCGGACATGGTGATAGCTTATAGAAATCCGTACGAGAGAAATCTGGTATCTTCCTTCTCCCCTATGACAATTTCGCGAACCACCCAGAATCAACTGTCCAAAGGCGATTTCGAGGCCCTGGAGGGCGAGTGGCTGGCGCAGATCGGCCAGAACCCGAACGACCTCGAATACTTCGTGGGCGTCGCGCGCGCCCTGGTCGGCTCGGGCGAGGAGGGCCGGGCGCGGACGCTGCTCGAAATCCTCGACGAGCAGCTCCGCGAAGGCGGGCTCTGGGCCACCCGGCTGCAGCTCTTGAAACGCGCCGGCACCATCCTGCTCCCCGCGGACAAGCTCTACCCCACCCTCTCCTCCACGCTCGGCAAGCTCTACGGCGACCGTTCCACCTACAAGGCGCTGTCCGAGGCGGTGGGGCTCCACCGCGCCACGCACGACCTCCACAAGATCTGGGAGAAGGTCGAGCGTCTCGAAGGCCTGCTCGCCTTCGACGTGGGGACGGTCGTGGCCATGGAAGGCAAGGGCGTGGGCCGCGTGGTCGACGCGAACCTCGGCCTCGAGAGCTTCAAGGTCGACTTCGAGCGGCACAAGGGGCTCACCGTGGGCTTCAAGGCGGCCCCGAAGCTGCTGCGCCCGCTCGCCACGGACCATGTCCTCCGGAGAAAGCTCGAAGCTCCGGCGGTGCTCAAGGCGGCCGCGCCGCCGGAGCTGCTGCGCATCACCCTCCAGAGCTACGACCGGCCGCTCACCGCCGGGGAGATCCGCGACATCCTCGCGGGCATCGTCAACGAGTCGCAGTGGACCTCCTGGTGGGGGGCGGCCCGGAAGCACCCGCAGGTCGTGGCGAGCGGGACCGGCGCGCGCCAGACCTACAAGTGGGCCGACAGCAGCGGCGACGCCCTCGATTCGGTGTGGAAGGCGTTCGCGAAGGCCGATCCGCGCAAGAAGATCGAGCGGCTGAAGCGCGAGGGCGCGCGAGACGAGGACCTGCGCAGCCGCATGGCCCGGAACCTGGCCGAGGTCGCGGAACAGGTGATGGACAAGGACCCGGGCCTCGCCTTCGAGATCTGGTTCGCGATCGAGAGGAGCGGAGGCCTGAAGAATCTGGGAGACGTCGACTGGGCTCCGGACCACCTGCTCGCCGACCAGCCGCAGCGGCTCTTCACCGGGATCGAGGACCGGCTCCTCCGGGAGCGCGCCTACACCATGATCCGCGAGCGGCGCGAGGACTGGCCCGCGATCTACCGGGACGCGCTGGGCAAGGAGTCCGACCCCCGGGCCCTGGACCTCCTGGCCGACGGTCTCGTCCAGGGCGCCCCGAAGGAGCTCGACCGCTTCCTGGACGGCCTCCTCGCCCAGCCGCACAGGAATCCGGCCGCGTTCACCTGGATCGCCGAGCGGGCCGCGGTCGACGAGGACCTCCGGGCGAGGAACCCCCTGCGCCTCCTGCAGCAGATCCTCGCCACGGCGTCGCGCGACGAGTTCGCCTCCTACCGCCTGCGCCTCCTGGCCCTGGCCGAGTCGGGCGGCACCGTGCCGCGCCTCCTCGCCCATCTGACCGTGGATCAGGCCTCCCAGGCCGAGGACGCCGTGCAGCGGGCCTCGAACCTCGAGCTCTACCAGCGCGAGCAGCTCATCAACGCCATCCACCTCCGCTTCGAGGGGCTGCGCAAGGAGACCGGCCCGCCGCCGCTCTACGCCACGGCCGAGTCGGTCGACGCCAAGCGCGCCGAGCTCCACCAGATCATGACGGTGGAGGTCCCGGCCAACCGCAAGGCCATCGAAGAGGCCCGAGCGATGGGCGATCTGCGCGAGAACTTCGAGTACAAGTCGGCCCGGCAGCGGCACGAGTACCTGAACGCCCGCGCCGCCGCCCTGAACGCCGAGCTCGCCCGCGTGCGCCTGATCGAGACCGCCGGCACGGACACCTCCGAGGTCCGCATCGGCACCCGCCTCGGGCTCTCCGGAGCCTCCGGGAAGCGGGTGATGACCATCCTCGGCCCCTGGGAGAGCAAGCCGGAGGAGGACGTGATCTCCTACGAGTCCGAGCTCGCCGAGGAGCTCCTGGGCAAGAAACTGGGAGAGACGGTCCGGATGGGGGGAGAGAGCTGGACGATCGAGTCGATCGAGCCCTTCCGGTAGGGGGGAAGGAAGAACACGGACACACGGACGAACACGGACTTACACGGACTGACAAGGACCTGAAGCGGTTGTCCTTTTGAGTCCGTGGTCGACCGTGTCGGTCTGTGTTCGTCCGTGTGTCCGTGTTCCCCGCTTTCCCCGCTTTCCTACGCGCTCACGCTGCGCAGGCCGTGAGCGTGGACCGAGGGGTCGGCCTCGAAGCCCAGGATCCGGTCCGGCGTGCCGGAGCTCCGAAGCTCCACGGTCTCCAGGTTGTAGCGCAGCACCACCACCACCGGGCCGTCGGCGAGCAGGAGCCCGATTTCCGGATTCCGGGTCAACAGCGCCCTCCCCTCCGGGCTGCCGGGGTCGAACATGGCCTCGGGCCGCTTGCCTTCCAAGCCGCGCTGCACCCAGCCCTTGTCCGTCCACAAGAACTCGCGTCCGGCGACGTTGCTGGTCGTGGGCGGCGGCGGGAACGGAACGTCGCCCAGGTAGGTCTCCACGATCGCGTGCGGCTCGGGGGAGACGGGGGGCATCAGGTTCCGGGACTCGCGCTCCACGCCGTTGGTGACGAGGAACAGGCTGACCACCAGGGTGAGGCCCATGGCGAGGGAGGTCCGCAGAGCCGGCTGGATCGGCAGGCCGGAGACCAGCCGGAGAAGCCGGCGGACCGGCGAAGGCGGCAAGGCGGACTCCGCCGCGATCCGGTTGCGGAGCTGCTGCGTGACGAGGGGCGGCGGGGCGAGGCGCTCGACCCGGGCCAGCCCCTGAAGCGTTCGCCGCAGGGAAGCGAGGCGGGCGCCGCACGTGGGGCACGCCTCGAAATGAGCATCGATCTGCCGCATCTCGACGAACCCGAGCTCCTTGTCCAGGTAGGCCGAAATCTGCTCAGTCGTTACGTGGCGATTCATTATCCTCTCTCCAGGGAGACGCGAAGTTGCTCGCGGCCGCGCGCGATTCGCGACCGCACGGTGCCGACCCGCACACCCAGCACTTCAGCAATCTCCTCATATGATAGACCTTCCAGGTCTCGCAAAACCACTGCCTCGCGGAATACAGGGGCCAGATGGGCCAGCCCCTCGGCCACCCGCCGCCCGTCGTCGGCGGCGAGCGCGAGCTCTTCCGGGCTCCGGGACGGGTCGGCGAACGCCTTCCCACCTTCCCCGGTCTCTTCATCGATCGGCAGCATCAGCAGGGCATGGCGCGACAGCCGGTCGCGGCAGTGGTTGACGGCGACCCGGAAAACCCAGGTCTTCAATGTGGAGCGTCCGCCGAAGCTCCCCAGGTGACGGTAGACACGGAGGAAGATCTCCTGGGTGAGATCCGCCGCTTCTTCACGGTGGCTCGAGAGCCGCAGGGCCAGGTTGTAGACCATCTCCCCGAAGCGCTCGTAGACCTCGTCGAAAGCGCGAGCGTCCCCGGACCGGTGGCGCTCGGCGAGATCGATGTCGAGATCGAGATCGTGAACTGCGGCGTAGATTGTGGCGACCCCCACCGGATCCCTCCCAGGAGCGTTTGTGCAGCTCCTTGCTCTCTTAGACGGCGGAGGGCCCGGAAAAGTTCCCGGCATCGAGAGCGACGTCGGACCTTGAGGGTAACACCCTTCGACGGGGTGGAGGGAGACCGGAGAGACGCCCCGCCGGGCGGCGGAGCGCCTCGCCCGTCCCTGGGATCAGCCCAGGATCTCCAGGAGCTGCCGCTTGAGGACAGCCAGGTCCGCCGCCCTCCGCACGGAGGGCGTGTACTGGTCGCCGCGGGTCGCCTCGCCGCACCCCTCGTCGTCCCCCTCGTTCCGCGTGGCCTCGCCGCAGGCGCCGAAGCCCTGGCGCTCCGGAAGAACGTCGACCATCAGATCCCTGATCTTGAAGCTCATTGTCTCATCTCCTCCCGGGGCGGAAGCCCCGTGTCGATGCCGGCCGCGGGACAGCCAGCCATGATTCCTGCTTGAAGCGGTAGAGAAATTCTATCAGATCAACGATCCGGAGGCCGGAACCCTCAGCGCTCCGGGGCGTCGGCGATCGTCCGGAGCCAGACATCCCCCTGATCGCTCGCGCGGACGGCGTAGAGGGTGCGGTCGTCCGGGCTCACGTTGACCGAGGTGAAGACGGAGCTCGTGGAAGGGGCCAGGAGAGGCCGGGGCTGCCGGGTTGCGAGGTCGAGCAGGAAGATCCTTCCGGCATCGAGATAGACGAGCCCCCGGCCGTGGCTCAGCCAGCGGGGAGTCTCGCCGCTCTCCGTCACCTTCTCGTAGGTCCCGAAGGCGAGCGAATAGAGAGCGATTCCAAGCCCTTCGGAGCGCTCGGTCTGCTCCGCCGGGTCCACGGTGCCGGCCAGGCGCTCGCCGTCGGCCGACCAGGAGGTGGGAGAGAAGACCTGCCCCCGGCCCGGCAGGGGGAGGAGCTTCAGGCGCCGCTCCACCGGAAGCGTCAGGTCGATCAGGGCGGCGCCCCCGTTGCCCAGGCTGCCGGCGAGCCAGCGGCTGTCCGGTGACCAGAGGGGGCTGTAGAGGGAACCGGGGCTGCCGTGGGGGATCGCCTGCCGGCCGCTGCCGTCCGGACGGATCGTCCAGGCGCCGTACTCCCCTCCCCGGTCCGAATAGAAGAGGATCCGCGAGCCATCCGGCGACCAGCGGGGGATGCGGTCGCGCGCGGCGTCGTTCGTGAGCTGGCGCAGCCCCTTGCCGTCCGGCCGGATGGCGAACAGGTCCTCCTGGGGGGAGGTGGTGTCAAAGACGATCCACTGCCCGTCCGGCGAGGCCACGGCGGAGCGCACGGCCTGGGCCCCCTGGGTGACCGGCTGCGGCTCGCCCGACACGGCGCCTCGCACCGGATCGAACGGGAGCCGCACGAGGTTCGACCGGCTCTCGTTGGTCGCATAGACGAGCTTGCCGTCCTTCGAGAGCGAGAGGAGGCCGAGGGACTGCGAGGACGAGGTGACCGGCTCCGGATCGCCCAGGACCTTGCCCGACTTCTCGTCGATCGGCACCTGCCAGGCGTTCATGCTGCCGCTCCGATCGCTCACGAAGTAGAGGTGCCGGCCGTCGGGAGACCAGACGGGATTCCAGTCGAGGTGGGCTCCGTCCGTGACCTGCACGGGCTCGCCGCCCTGAGCCGGAACCGTCCAGAGAATGCGCTCCGAGCTGTCCGGCGGGAGCCCCCAGTAGGCGATCCGGTGGCCGTGCGGAGACCAGCTCGGCTGCACGGCGTCGCTCTTGACCAGGAGGCGCTTCTCGCCGGTCGCCAGGCTGAAGATCCAGAGCTGGCTCTCCGTCCGGCGCTCCAGGGGGTTCTCCACCCCTTCGGTGGCGAAGGCGATCTTCGCGCCGTCCGGAGACCAGGCCGGGTTATAGCCGGCGTCGGTCAGCCGGCGGACCGACTCTCCCGTGGCCCCCATCACGAACAGGCCGCCCCCCTCCCGCTCGGAGCGGAAGGCGATCTGCTGGCCGTCGGGCGAGAAGGCCGGCTGGGATTCGTCGAAGGCCGAGTCCGCCGTCAGGTTGCGCGGATTGCTGCCGCCCACCCGCTGGTGCCAGAGGTCCAGGTTCCCGGGCGAAGAGGCCTTGATGTAGACGAGCTCGTCCCCGTCCGGCGACAGGCTCGGGAAGGTCTCGCTCCCCTCCTGATTGGTCAGGCGGGAGTAATTTGCGCGGAGAGGGTCCGCACCCGCGCGGCCGCCCCCCGCGCGCGAGAGAAGAAATCCGCCGACGCCGGCCACGACCGCCGCCGCGGCGACCGCCGCCCACACCCACGGCCGGTTGCCTCGGCCCGCCGGGAGTAGCAGGGAATCCGTCCGCACCGTGGCCGTCATCGGCTCGTTGCGCAGGGTTTTGAGATCGGCCAGGGCCCCGTCCACGGCCGGATAGCGGTCGGCGGGGTTCTTCGCCAGGAGGCCGCCCACGATCTTTTCGAGCTCCGCAGGGGCGTCCACCCGGGCCTCGGTCAGGGGCTTGGGCTTCTCGTTCAGGATCGAGTAGAGGACGGCCTGCTCGTGCTCCCCGCGGAAGGGCCGCTTTCCGGTCACCATCTCGTAGAGGACCACGCCCAGCGACCAGAGGTCGGTGCGGTGGTCCACGTCCTCGCCCCGGGCCTGCTCGGGCGACATGTAGGCGGGCGTGCCTACTGAAGAGCCGGTGCGGGTGATGGCCGCCGCCCCCGCGAGCTTCGCCAGGCCGAAGTCCAGGATCTTGACCACGCCGTCGCTCGTGATCACGAGGTTCGCCGGCTTGATGTCCCTGTGGACGATGCCCCCGCGGTGGGCCTTGGAGAGTCCCTTGGCGACCTGCTGGGCGATGTCGGTCGCCTCGTCGATCGACAGCGGCCCGCGCTCGATCCGCCGCCTCAGGGTCTCGCCGTCATAGCAGGGCATGGAGAGGTAGAGCCGCCCCTCGTCCGTCTCCCCCACCTCGTGGACCGTGCAGATGTTGTGATGGTCGAGCGCCGAGGCCGCCCGCGCCTCCTGGAGAAAGCGGACCTTGGCCTCGGGGTCGCGCGTCAGCTCCGGCGGCAGGAACTTCAAGGCCACGACGCGCGCGAGGCGCAGGTCCTCGGCCTTGTAGACGACGCCCATCCCACCGCCGCCGATCGGCTCCAGGATGCGATAGTGGCCGAGGATGCGGCCGGTCAGGCTCTGGGTGTCGCCCTGGGCGCGGGTTCCGGTCGGGAGCACGGGGATGGCGATCAGCGTCGGCTCGAGCCCGGCCGAGATCCTCGAGGAGACCGAGGAGAGCCCCTGGACGGCCAGGAGGTCCTCCCGCATCTCCTTCATGCTCTGGTAGCGGTCGGCCGGAACCTTGGCCAGGGCCCGGGCCACGATCCGCTCGAGGTCCGGCGGCACGCCGGGGCGAAGCGAGCGCAGCGGCTCGGCCTGTCCGGAGAGGATGCCGCGGATCCTCTCCTGGTCGCTCTCCCCCGGGAACGGCATCCGGCCGGACAGCGCCTCATGGAGGAGCACGCCCAGCGACCAGACGTCGGTCCGCGCGTCGATCGGATCCCCCCGGAGCTGCTCGGGGGACATGTAGGCCGCCGTGCCCACGGCCGTGCCGGCGCGGGTCAGGCGCGACTCGTCCGCGAGCTGGGCGATCCCGAAGTCGACGATCTTCACCCGGTCTCCCGGCATGACGATCACGTTGGCCGGCTTGACGTCCCGGTGGACGATCCCCTTCTCGTGCGCGGCTTCCAGGCCCGCGGCGATCTGGGCGGCGAGGCCCACCGCCTGGGCCGCGGGGAGCGGCCCGCGCTCGATCCGGGCCTTCAACGTCTCCCCCTCGCAGAAGGCCATGGCGATGAAGAGGCGCCCCTCCTCCGTCTCGTCGATCTCGTAGATGGTGCAGAGGTTCGGGTGGTCGAGCACGGAGGCCGCGCGGGCCTCGCGGAGGAAGCGCCGTTGATCGGCCTCGTTGGCGCTCCGGTAGTTCGAGAGGAACTTGAGCGCGACGAAACGCTCGAGCTTCGTGTCGCGCGCCTTGTAGACGATCCCCGACCCTCCGCCGCCGAGGCGCTCCAGGACCTTGTAACGGGAGATTGTGCTGCCGATCAAGACGGACGGATTCCCCAAGAAGTGCTGGGAGAAGTCTATCACCGACGGAGCCTCCCCGGCTCCCCCGACGCCACCCGGCAGGAACCGCACCACCACCCGGGGAGGTGGTGCGCGCCGTCCCGGGGCTCTGGCAGGATGCTTCCAAAGGGGGGACAGAGCGGTCCCCGCAAGGACGAGAGGACAAAGCGATGAACGAGCTCCGGGTTTGCGATCTGATGACGGAAAAGGTGGTGAGCGTGCGGCCCCAGGACAGCGTGGAGACGATCTACGACGCCATGGCCGAGCGCAACATCCGGCACCTGGCCGTGATCGACGACGAGGGCGATCTCGTGGGGGTGGTCTCCCACCGCGACCTCCTCAGAAACTCCCTGGTCGAGCGCTCGGACCTCCCCCTTTCGGTGCAGCGCGAGCGGATGCGCCGGATGCGGGTCGAGGAGGTCATGACCTCCGAGGTCGAGACCGCCGAGCCGGAACAGCCCATCTCCGAGGCGGCCCAGGTGATGTTCGAAAACAAGTTCGGCTGTCTGCCCGTCGTCGAGGGCTGGCGGGTCGTGGGGATCCTCACGGAGTCCGACTTCGTGAAGTACTTCACGCAGACGACGGCCGACGGCCACGGCCGTCCCCACTGACGGGCGGGAGAGGGGTTTTGTCCGGCATCGCGGGAGAGCTCAACCGACGCCCACCCGGATCTCCGCCGCCTCGGCCGTGCCCAGGGACCCGCCGCTCAATCGCCGCGCCTCGGCCCGCAGCTCCTCGAACTCCTCGTGGAAGCCCTCGACGATCACCTCGGGGTCGGGGACCAGCCCGGCGTCCGAGCCCACGCCCAGGCGGACGTAGCCGGCATAGCTGAAGATGCTGATCCCCAAAGACACGCGGCCGGACTGGGGGACCCAGAAGAAGATCTCCTGGATCGACTTGCCCGCGAGATGGAGCACCTCCCGGGGACCGGGGACGTTGGTCATCACCGCCGTGGTCTTGGCGGCGAAGATTTTCACCACCATCTTCTGGACGGCCAGAGGGACCACCCCCAGCATCCTCAAGATGGCGTAGACCACCACCGGCTCGGCCGAGCGCTTGAGCGCCTGGGCGCGGCGGCGCAACTCCTTCAACCGCTCGACGGCGTTTTTGGCCCCCACCGGGAGCGACAGGAAGATGAGGCCGAACTGGTTGCCGAGCTGGGCCATCTTTTCGAGCGGACGCAGGTTGACCGGCATGGCCGCCCGGAAGTTCAGGCCCTTGGAGTCCTGGCCGTGGCGGTCCAGGTAGCGCCTCAGGCCCCCGGTCATGGCGGAGAGGAGGATGTCGTTGATCGTCCCCCCCAGGGCCTTGCCCACCTCCTTGACCTCGTCCACCGAGATCCGCTCGGACCAGGCGACCCGCTTGGGCACTCCCAGGGCCCCCTTGAACATCGTGTCCGGATCGGCCGGGCGGAGCAGGAGGCGGCTGAAGGCGGAGGTCGAGGCGATCCCGGTGACGATCCTCCCCATCGACTCGAAAGCCTGGGCTGTCTGCTCGAGGAGCCGCATGCCGTCCGGCATGATCCGCTCCGCGAGCTGCTTGGCCGCCGCGATCCCCAGCGGCGGGTTCAGGAGCAGGTCGAGGAAGGGGTTGCCGAGGTCGTCCCCCGGCATGTCGTCGGGTCCTACCGGCGGCCCGTGGTCGGCGTCGGTCAAGGACAGCAGAACGAGGAGCAGGGCCATGCCGTCGCCGATGCAATGGTGGAGGCGCCCCGTGATGACGCAGCCGCCCTTGTAGCCCTGGATCAGATGGAAGCTCCACAGGGGGCGCCCCAGGTCCAGGGGCTCACACATCAGCTCGCTCACCACCTCGCGCAGCTCGTCGTCTCCCCCGGGCGCGGGGAGCGCCGCCTCGTAGAGGTGGGCATCGATGTCGAAGCCCGCATCGTCTTCCCAGTAGGGAGAGCCGCCCCGCATCACCACCCGCTGCCGGAACCGGCGGATGGGGAGCAGGCGCCGCTCGAGCAGAGTCCGCAGCGTCTCCATCTCGATCCTCTCGTCGAGCACGAGGACGCCGTTGATGATCATCAGGTTCGTCGGGTCGTCCATGCGCAGCCAGGCATGGTCGACGGCCAACAGGGGCTCGCGGGCGGGGGCTGGGGTCTTTTCCGCTGGGCTCACGACGGTCCTCTCGACACTCGTGTGACGAAAAAGCATACACCCGGATCGAGAGGACGGCCCCCCGGCCGGGATCGGACCCTACCCCTTCCGATCCACCCTCCACTCCCCCTGCTCCGGGCTGTGCCCCAGGCCACCATAGGTCAGGAAGGTGCCCTCGATGACGTTCCCCTTCAAGCGGCCGGTGAACGTGGTCGAGAGGATGCAGTGGCATTCCTCGGGGTCCTCATACGGTTCGAGGGTCCCGCTGATCGTACCTCCCTCCACGGCGATGAAGCGGATGGCCAGGGGCCGCACACTCGGTTGCGTGGCGTCGACCCCGGGCCTCTCGTTCGCCGCGGCGTAGGGGGCCGCCGCACGGTTGGCGAACATCACGACCTCGCCGTGGGCAATGCCCTCCCCGGCCTTCAGGGAGAGAGTGATCGAGCCGCTCCGTCCGGTCGCGGCGTTCGTGTACTCCCCGAACCACTCGCCCGCGAGGGAGGCCAGATCCGCCGGGGAGCCCTGAACGGGTACCGGCGGGGGCGGCGGCACCGAGCCGCACGCGGAGGCGAGGATCGCGGCCGTCAGGCCTACGATTCCAAACAACGTCGACAGGTGTCTCTTCATGGCAAGCTCCTTTCGAGTCCTGCGCCCCCACAGTACCCAGGGGACCAGGGACCCGCCACACCCGCCCGGGTGGCGCTCCGCCCTCATTCCCGGGCTCGATCCTCCCACCCTTTCGTGCGGGGCGAAGCCCCCACCTCCCCGCGTCGCCGCCTCCACCCTCCCGGGTGTCGGCCCTTCTCCGCGGCACCCGTACTCTCATCGGGAGCAGAAACGACCGTCACGGAGGATGAGACCATGCTGGAGCTCCGCAACACCCTGACCGGTAAGCCGGCCGACCGGCTGCCGAACGTGGACATTCATGAAGAGAACGGCGAGATCGTCCTCAAGGCGGAGGTGCCGGGCCTCCTGATGGGAGACGTCGAGGTCTCGATCGACCACGGCGACCTGGTGATGGAGGGAGATGGCTGGGACGACCACGAGGCCGGCCACGAGCACTACGAGCACCTCTTCGGCAGGCTGCCCCTCCCCTTCGAAGCCGATCCCGCCCGCATCGTGAGCCGCGTTGACCAGGAGATGGTGGAGATCCGCATCCCCATTCCCCCCGTCACGGTGATGGAAGAGTGGCTCGTGCCCGAGGAGATCGCGTACTGACGGAAAGAGAGGTTCCCCATGTCCGAGACAGCAACGGCTGTCCTGCCCATTCCCGGCGAGACCGTCCGGACCCCCAGGACGGCGAAGAAGACCATGAAGGCGACCGTCTTCCACGGAGTCGACGACCTCCGTGTCGAGGAGGTCCCGCGCCCCGTGCCCGGTCCGGGCGAGGCGGTGATCCGCGTCACCCTGACTACGATCTGCGGCACGGACCTGCACATCCTGCGGGGCGAATACCCGGTGCGCCCCGGCCTCGTCATCGGCCACGAGCCGGTCGGGGTGATCGAGGAGATCGGCCCGGGAGTCACCGGGTACGAGCCCGGCGAGCGCGTCCTCGTCGGCGCCATCACCCCCTGCGGCCAGTGCGGCGCCTGTCTCTCCGGCCAGCACTCCCAGTGCGGCCACGGCGGCGGCTACGAGGCGGTCGGCGGCTGGCGCTTCGGCAACACCATCAACGGCGCCCAGGCCGAGTACCTGCTCGTCCCCTCGGCTCAGGCCAACCTGGCCAAAATCCCGGACGAGCTGACCGACGAGCAGGTGGTCCTTCTGGCCGACATCGCCTCGACCGGCTTCTCCGGCGCCGAGTCCGGCAAGGTGAGGATCGGAGACTCGGTCGTGGTCTTCGCCCAGGGTCCGATCGGCCTCTGCGCCACGGCGGGCGCGAAGCTCATGGGCGCCGGCCTCATCATCGGCGTGGACGGCGACGACACCCGCCTCGCCATGTCGCGGCGGATGGGCGCCGACATCGCGCTCGACTTTCGCAAGGTGGACGTGATCGAGGAGGTCCGGAAGCTCACCGGAGGCGGCGCCGACGTGACCATCGAAGCGCTCGGCACGCAGCAGACCTTCGAGAGCGCCCTGCGCTGCCTGCGCCCGGGCGGCACCCTGTCGTCCCTGGGCGTCTACTCCGGCAAGCTCCAACTGCCCTATGACGCCTTCTCCGCCGGCCTGGGCGACCACCGCATCGTCACCACCCTCTGCCCGGGCGGCAAGGAGAGGATGCGGAGGCTGATGGAGATCGTCCGCCACGGCAGGGTCGACCTGACGCCGCTCCTCACCCACTCCTTCTCGCTCGACCAGATCACCGAAGGCTACCGCGTCTTCGGCGAACGGCTCGATGGAGTGCTCAAAGTCGCGATCCGGCCTTAGCCGGACCGTGCAAACCCCCGGGGGGCTTACCCCCCTTCTGCTCCCCGGGGGGATTTTTCGCCTTTCGGGATCTCGCGACAAAGCCCGCGTTCTGGTATCCTCTTCAGAGAAAGAACAGTCCGGGGGGAGTCATGACGGCACGCAAGCTCAAGTCTCTGGAGATTTCCGAGGCGCTCGCCGAGGCGATGGCCCAGCTCGCGAAGGAGGACCGGTCGCGAGTTGTCCACGTCATCCCGAGTCGGAAGAAGTGGGTGGTCAAACGGGGGCGGGCTCGGAGAGCGTTGCGAGTGCTTCCCGTAAAATCGGAAGCCATCGAGCTTGCACGAAACCTGGCCCGAAGACTGGACGGGGAGGTCATCGTCCATCGTGAAGATGGCACGATGCAAGAGTGGCAGGTTCTTCGCGATGGGCGGCTGCAGACGGTCTACACGTACGGTGAGGCTTGACGGAAAGCTGAACCGGATTCCATGCGGCCGGCCTTGCCCGACTTCGACCAACAGATTTTCGTCAACTGTCCTTTCGACAAGGAGTACAGCCCACTCCTCAAGGCGTTGATCTTCACCATCCTGGAGTGCGACCTCGTTCCCCGGCTTGCCTCGGACGAAGCCGATTCCGGCAGGGTCAGGGTCGAGAAAATCCGGGAGTTGATCCGGTCCTGCCGGCTCAGTGTCCACGACATTTCCCGGGTAGGGCCTCTCCAGACGGGAGATCTGCCTCGCTTCAATATGCCCTTCGAGCTCGGCCTCGATTTCGGCTGTCGCTTCTACGGTTCCAGGCGCTTCACCACGAAGCAATGTCTCATCTTGGAACAGGAGCGGTACCGGTATCAGAAGGTTCTCTCAGACATTTCGGGAAACGACATCCGAGCCCATGGAGGCAGTGCCGAGATCCTGGTCTTGGAGGTCCGAAACTGGCTTCGGGTCACGACAGCCAGGGACCTTCCCAGTGGGAGCCATATCTGGCAGCGGTTCAGCGAGTTTGAGGTGGACCTTCAGGTGTCTCTTCGGTCCGCTGGGTACTCCGCAACGGAAATCGATTCTCTGGAAGTCGCTGAGCTGATCCAGCGGGCTCTCGGTTGGATGGAGGCAGCGAAGACTTCTACCGGACACTGAGTCCAGCACTTAGAAGCAGAGGCGTTCTAAACCGGCAACAGGTGCTTCTGAACCTTCCCCAGCGCATTCCGGGGCAGGGAATCGACGACGCGGATCTCGCGGGGGACCTTGAAGCCGGCCATCTGGCGCTTGCAGGCGGCGATGATCTCGTCCGGGGCCACGGGCGCGTCCACCACCAGGAAGGCCACGGGGACCTCTCCCCATTCGGGGTGGGAGCGGCCGACGACCGCAGCCTCGCGGACGCCGGGGAGCGCGGCGAGCACCTCCTCCACCTCGCGGGGGTAGATGTTGAACCCGCCGCTGATGATGAGCTCGTGCCGCCGGCCGAGAAGGGTGAGGTATCCGGTCGCCGGGTCGCGCCGGGCGAGGTCGCCGGTGCGGAACCAGCTCCCTTCGAGAAAGCTCGCGGCGGTCTTCTCCGCGTCTTGCCAGTAGCCTTCGAAGACGTTGCTCCCCCGCACCAGGAGCTCCCCGGTCTCACCGGGAGGCAGATCCTGCCCCTCAGGGTCCACGATGCGGATGGAGACGCCGGGGAGCGGTGCTCCCACCGTGCCGGGCACTCGGGGGCCGGCGTAGGGGTTGCTCAGGTTCATCCCCGTTTCGGTCATCCCGTAGCGCTCCAGGATGTCGTGGCCGGAGAGGTCCCGGAAGGCTTCGAAGGTCTCGGGGGACAGAGGGGCGCTCCCGGAGCAGAAGAGGCGCATGTGGGCAAGGTCCAGGCTCTCCCCGGCGTCCCGGCGGCGTCGCAGCTCGTCCACGAGGCGACTGTACAGGGTGGGGACGCCGAAGAAGAGGGTCGGCTCGCCCGAAAGCAGGTCCCGGACCGCCTCGGCCGCGTCGAAGCGGTGGCGGAGGTGCACCGTGGCCCCGGCGGCGAGCGCGCAGAAGAGCCCCACCACGAGCCCATGGGTGTGGAAGAGCGGGAGCGTGAGGAGGAGCGCGTCGTCCTCCTCCCAGGCCCACGCGGCGAGGAGGCCGGTCATGGTGGCGAGGAGGTTGTCGTGGGTGATCCGGGCGCCCTTGCTCTTCCCCGTGGTGCCCGAGGTGTAGAGGAGCATGGCGAGATCGCTCCCGTCGACGAGCGGCGGGGAGAAGGCATCAGTGCTTTCCCGCCAGCCGTCCAGCTCCTCGACGAGGACGATCTGCTCGACGCTCACGCGCTCCTCGTCCGTCAGCTCGTCCAACACCGGGATCTGGTCCCGCTCGGTGACGAGGAGGCGAGGCCCGGCGTCGCCCAGCATGTGTGCGATCTCCCGGCGCCGGTACGCGAGGTTGATCGGCACCAGGACGGCCCCGAGGTGCAGGGCCGCGAGGTACGCGGTCACCAGCTCGGGCCGGTTGCTGACGAAGAAGGCGATCCGGTCGCCCGGGCCGATTCCCCGGGCGGAGAAGCCGGCCGCGAGAGCACGGGCCTGGGAGAACAGTCCGGCGTAGGAGAGGTCGTCCATCCCGGGAAAGCGGATCGCCGCCTTGCCGGGCGAGCGCCGGAGGGGGATGGCGAAGAGGTCGAGGACGTTCATCAGGCGAGGTCGGGCTCACCGCAGTGGGCGAGGATCTCCCCGCGCACGGTGTCGCGGAGGCGGACCCCGGCATGCCAGCCGGAGCCCTCGGGATGGACGGGCGGGGAGACGGTGACCGCCACCGCGCCGCGGCGGAAGAACTTGTCATCCCCCCGGAAAACCCCGCGGCTCCCGCGGATCGTGACCGGAATCACGGGTACGCCGGCGTCCACCGCCACGGCGAAGGTGCCCATGCGGAACGGCAGGAGCCCGGGGTAGCGGCGGAACGTCCCCTCGGGAAAGATGACGAGCGACTGCCCGGCCTGCACGGCGTCGAGCGCCTTTTTCGTCTCCCCCGCCCCCTGCGTGGCATCGAAGCGCTCCACGAAGAGGGTCCCGAGACGGCGGAGAAAGATCCCCGAGACGGGATGCCCTTCGAGCTCCCGCTTCACCACGTAGCCGAAGGCGGGAGGCAGGAGCGCGGTCAGGAGGACGCCGTCCAGATAGCTCGCGTGGTTCGCGGCCACGATCCGGGGCCCCGTCTCCGGCACGTTCTCCAATCCTTCCGCCCGGAGAGGAATGCCCGCGAGGCCGAAGAGAAGCCGGGCCGCGCCCCGGGCGAACCGCCTCCGGCGCCGGAGCCCGGGGAGCAGCACGACGCCCAGCCAGATGGGGGGCGCCAGAATCCCCACGACGAGGTAGACCCAGAGCGAGTAGAAGAGACCCCCCAGCGTCCGCGCGCGACGGGCGACCTGTCCCCGGAGGCCGGAGGCCGCGAGGCGCACGAGCTGCCACCAGAGGGCCGCGCCCCGGCTCCCGATCTTTCCGGACTCGTAGACCTCCCGCGCGGAGGTCCGGCGGATCTTGCCGGAGGACGTCTTGGGCACGGTGTGGGGCGGCGCCAGGACCACGTCGTCCGCCGGAGTGCCCAGGAGGTCCACGGCCACGCTCTGGACGGCCTCGCGCAGCCGCTCGATCTCCGCCTCGCCCGACTCCCGCGTCTCGGCCAAAACGATCAGGCGCTCGGTGCCGGTCGCGGGGTCCGCGCTGCCGAATACCGCTACACACCCTTTGCGTACGCCGGGGAGGTTCCCCACCGCCTCTTCCAGCTCGTGGGGGTAGAGATTCCGCCCGGCGCGGATGATCACGTCCTTCACCCGGCCGGTGATGTAGACCTCGCCGGCCGCGATGTAGGCCAGGTCCCCCGAGTCGAGCCACTCGCCGTGGATCAGGCGGGCCGTGGCCTCGGGGTTCCTGAAGTAGCCGCTCGTGGCGGACGGACCCTTGAATTCGAGCCGCCCCTGCCGCCGCTCCTCCACCTCGCGGCCCGCGTCGTCCACGATGCGGATCTCGTGGCCGGGGAGCGGCACGCCGCACGAGGCGAAGCGGAGGGCGTGAGGCTCGCCCGGCTCCGCGGGGATGGCGACCCCCTCGCGCTGGAAGGGCTCACGCTGCACCGCATCCACGAGCGGCGGGCGGCGGAGCGGCGGGAAGGCCACGGCCAGGGAGCTCTCGGCGAGGCCGTAGACCGGCGCCATGGCCCCGGCTGAAAAGCCGTGCGGGGCATAGCGCTCGATGAAGCGGCTCATGGCCTCGGGCGAGACCGGCTCGGCACCGTTCAACGCCATCCGCCAGGAGGAGAGGTCGAGCCCGTCGATCTCCTCGTCCTGGACCTTCGCTACACACAGCTCGTAGGCGAAGTTGGGCGCGGCCGAGAGCGTGCCCCGGTGGCGGTGGATGGCCCACAGCCAGCGCGACGGCCGGGCGAGGAAGCTGAGCGGCGACATGAGGACCAGGGGGAGGCCGAAATAGAGGCTCCCCATCCAGCAGCCGATGAGCCCCATGTCGTGGTAGAGCGGGAGCCAGCTCACGACCACGTCGTCCGGCCGGATCTCCGCGCCCTCGCCGATGGCCCGCAGGTTCGCGAGCAGGTTCGCGTGGGTGAGCACGACCCCCTTGGGGTTCCCCGTGCTCCCCGAGGTGAACTGGAGGAAAGCGACGTCCTCCGGCCGGGGAGCCGGCGCCTTGGGCTCGCCGCCGCCGGCCGAGAGGTCCGTCACGGTGACCACGCGCCGCAGGCCGGGGAGCTGGGCCGAGAGCAGCCGGGCGAGCGGCAGGACCTCGGGGAAGGTGACGAGCACCTCGGCCCCAGCGGTCTTGAGGATGCCCGCCTGGCGGCGCAGGTGGTCCTCGATCTGGCTCTTCCGTGCGGGGGGATAGAGAGGCACGGGGACGCCTCCGGCGATCTGCACGCCGAAGAAGGCCGCGAAGTATTCGAGCCCCGTGGGGAGCATCAGCCCCACCGCCTGCCCCCGCCCGACTCCCAGCCGCTCGAGCCCGGCGGCCACCGCCCGGGCCCGCCGCAGAAGCTCGGCGTAGGTCAGCTCCTCGGGATCGCCGTCCCCCGGGTAGAAGAGGACGTGCCGCCGCCCGGGGTGGCGCCGGGCATGCCATTCGAGCACCTCGACGAGCGACCGCGTGCGGTCCGGAGCCGCCTCCCCCGCCTCCTGCGGCGTGAGCAGCTCCAGGGGGACCGGCCCCGAGCCGCCGCCCGCGCTCCCGGAAAGAATCGCCGCCAGAAGATCCCGCGGGGTCTCGGCCGTGCCCAGGAGCGCCTCGGGCAGGCGGACGCCGAAGCTCCGCTCGAGCCGCGCCAGAAGCTCCACCCGTCCCAGGCTGTCGAGCCCCAGGTCCCGCTCGAGCGACGCGTCGAGCGAGAGCCCCTGCCACGACTTGCGCTGCGGCTGAAGCTCGCGCGCCAGCTCCCGGACCACGTCCAGAACCGCGTCGGGCGAGACCCCGCTCGATGCTTCCCGAGATACCAGCGACACCATGCCCTCCCTCACACGATCGTATACCGTCCTGAAAACCGAAGGGCGCCCCGCGAGGGGCGCCCCGAGAACGCGGCGGATCGTTGTCCGGCCTACGCCGATTCCGCGTACCGCCGGTCCTCCCTCAAGAGACGGACGTGATCCTGGAGCCGCCGCTGCGCCGCCTCGAAGGCCTCGCGGATGGCCACGGGCAGGTTCTCGCCGGCTTGATGGTTCACCACCAGATCGGGGCCCGGAACGGAGATCTCGATGCGTACCTTGTACGGACTGCCGTTCCTGTGGTGGCCGCCGGGACCTTCGAGCGTTACCCGGCAACCGACAATCCGATCGTAGAAGCGCCCCAGCCGGGCCGCCTTTTCGCGGATCAGCGCTTCGGTCGTGTCGGGAAGCGGGATGCCATTCGGGTTGATGGTGAGCGGGAGCTCCATGTTCGTTCCTCCTGAAGAGCACTGCGACCATGGTTGCCCGGGAGAGACCGATCCCGGCCGGATCGCCGCCCGCGATCCGCCTCACCCGGGGAAAAACACCGTGTTGCCAAGATCAGAGTATTCACCCAAAGCGACCTTTTCGACAACCCTTTGGGTAGGGCGGGACCCTGTCCGCCGGGGTGGTGCGGACCTTTACCCTTTGATGACACCGAGCGGCACGAGCCGCGCCACCTTGCGGGCGATCCCCGCCTGGTGCACCACGTCCACCACGCGGTCGACGTCCTTGTAGGCGTGGGGCGCCTCCTCGGCGAGCTCGCCGGCCGAGGCGCAGCGCACGATGATCCCCTTGTCCTCCAGAGCCTTCCTCACCTCCTGCCCCTTCTGCACCTTCTTGGCGGCCGTGCGGCTCATGGCCCGGCCCGCGCCGTGGCAGGTGCTGCCGAAGGAGAGGGCGAGCCCCTCGTCCGTGCCCACGAGCACGTAGGAGGCGGTGCCCATGCTGCCGGGGATGAGCACCGGCTGCCCCACCTCCTTGTACGCCCGCGGGGTCTCCGGGTGCGAGGGCCCGAAGGCGCGGGTGGCGCCCTTCCTGTGGACCAGCAGCGGCTCGCCGCCGTGGTCTTCGAGCTTCGCCATGTTGTGGGCCACGTCGTAGACGAGGCGCAGGCTCCCGCGGTTGCCCAGCGCGCGGCGGAACACCTCGCGGGCCGCGTAGGTAATGGCCTGCCGGTTCGAGAACGCGAAGTTCGCCGCCGCGCACATGGCCCCGAAATACTTCTGCCCCTCGGGGGATTCAAACGGCGCGCAGGCGAGCTCGCGGTCCGGCAGGTGGATGCCGTGGCGGGCCATCACCGCGTCCATGGCGCGCACGTAATCCGTACACACCTGGTGGCCCAGCCCCCGCGAGCCGGTGTGGACGAGGATCGTGATCTGCCCCGCGTAGAGTCCCAGGGCCTCGGCCGCGTGGAGGTCGAACACCTTGTCGACCTTCTGCACCTCGACGAAGTGGTTGCCCGAGCCGATCGAGCCGAGCTGACCCCGGCCGCGCTGCTTGGCCCGCTCGGAGACCTTGCTTGGATCCGCCGCCGGAAGCGCCCCGCCCGCCTCGATCGTCGCCAGGTCTTCAGGGGTCGCGAGCCCCTTCTCCGCCAGGTAGCGGCACCCCTCGGCCAGCACGCGGTCGAAATCATCGTCCGTGAAGCGGAGGTGGCTCCCCTTGCCCGTGCCCGAGGGGATGGAGCGCGCGAGGTCGTCGACGATTCCCGCGAGCTGTGCATGCCCCACCTCGGCGGCCTGGACGCTCGCCGCGAGGAGCCGCACGCCGCAGTTGATGTCGTAGCCCACGCCGCCCGGGGAGATGACGCCGTCCGACGCCCGGAAGGCGGCGACGCCCCCCACGGGGAAGCCGTACCCCTCGTGGGCGTCGGGCATGGCGTAGGCCGCGCCCTCAATGCCGGGCAGGGTCGCCACGTTCACGAGCTGCTGAAGCGTCCGGTCTTTGGAGATCTGCTTCCAGAGCTCCTCGTCGGCGTAGACGCGGGCCGGCACCCGCATGTCGGACCGCGCCGAGGCCGGGACCTCGACGAGGGTGGGGGTGAGCCGGGTGGAAGGGAAGGTCTCGATGATTCTTTCTCTGGGAGCGCTCATACGTCGAAGATCACCTCCGCATGCAAACCACCTTCCCGCTCCACGACCTCGAGCCCGTGGAAGGTCGCCGCCTTTACGTTCGAAGGGGGGTCATCCACGGAGACGCCACGGGCGGAGACCACGAGGCGGGTCGGAGACACCTCGAGGACGTCGAAGGCGACCGGGACCCAGAGATCGACCTCGGAGACGAAGAGGACCTCGTTCAGCCAATCGACGAGGAGGGCCTCGCGGTCCGCGGAGTCGACTTCCAGGCGCCGGGCTTCTCCCGCGGGCTCCGGGGGCCGGCCGCGGAGAAGGAGCGCCGCGAGCGCCCCACCCGCCTCGACGGCCAAGCCGGCGAGCGACTCGGCCTCGACCTGGAGCTGGACCTCGGACGTGTGATCCACCCAGCGGTGGCGGCGGCCGGGGGCGGCATCGCTCATGACGTTAGGCTAGCACCGGACCGCCCTTTGGGAGGGTTTTTCGGGCAGGCCACCCGTCGATGCCTTCGGACCCACCCCAAGGGCGGTTGATAGGGATGGAGCATGGGGGCATGGTTCGGTCATGGACACCAGGAACACCCCTCCCGCCATGGCCCCGAACGAGAGCGTCCACCGCTTCGCCTTCGTCCTCCACCCGTTGGCGCTCGCCTACATCCACAAGCACTACCGGTGGACACGGCTGCTGCCCGACACCTGGGTCGAG
>DATHUD010000103.1:0-6987 GCA_035462575.1 Thermoanaerobaculia bacterium
CTCGGGGGAGGGGTCCCCCTACTCGGGGGAGGGGTCCCCCTACTCGGGGGAGGGGTCCCCCTACTCGGGGGAGGGGTCCCCCTACTCGGGGGAGGGGTCCCCCTGCTCGGGGGAGGGGTCCCCCTGCTCGGGGGAGGGATCCCCCCGCTCGAAAGAGCGGCGCCCCGCAGAAAAAACCTCTCCCCCGCGCAAACTTTCCAGATACCCTCTGAGATCCCCGGCGTAGAGCTCGACGTTTTCGTCCTGCATCAGGGCGAGGTGAGGATCCGGCAGTTCCTTGGTGCCCCGGACTTCGAATTCGTGGGATTCGATCGGATGTAACGCGTACCTCTGCCAACCCAGCGGATCGTCATGACCCCGCACGCGGAAGAGCGTGATCCGCGCGGAACAGGCACGCCTCGGCCGGTAGCGGTCGGAGAGAGCGTGGTGCCGCTCGAACATCCGCTGCTCGCGCCGGAGCGTCGCGGCGGTCATGCCGGGGAGGTCCCGCATCTGCCCCGCCGCGCGCAGGCGCCGGTACACGAGCTCCCAGCGCTCGGCGGGAGAAAGGCGCGCGAGGTCCGCGGGATCGAAAAGGCCGGGGAAGCTCGCGGCGATCGCCCGCGGATCGTGGCAGTCGAAGTCCGCGTAGGCGAAGGCCAGGAAGCGGGCGACCGGCGGCAGCGGCCTCCCTCCTCCGCCTTGAAGGAGCGAGAAGAGCCGGCCGGCGCCGAACGCGTGGAGCACCCGGCGGCGCGCCACCCGCCCCGCGCCGTACCACAGGCGCTTCAGGGAGCCGGTCGGGCGGAAGGTGTCGAGCATCAGGAGGAATGAAACCTCCCTCCCCTGCTCAGCGAGCTGGCACGCCATCTCGAAAGCCACCGTGCCGCCTAGAGACCAGCCGCCCAGGGCGTAGGGCCCCTCCGGCCGGAGCGCCACGAGCTCGCGGACATAGGCGGCGGCCATCTCCTCGAGGCTCGCGAAGCTGCCGGAATCCGCCGAGAGATGAGGATCGCGGAAGCCCCAGACCGGCTGGCGGGAGCCGAGGCGGCGCGCGAGCCCCAGATAGCTCCACGGGCTCCCCCCGGCCGGGTGGACGAGGAAGAGCGGCACGCTCTCCCCGCCGCTGCGCAGAGGGACGAGGGCTCCGCTCCCCGCGCTCCCCCGCTCGCGCAGGAGCTGGGCCTGGCGCTCGACGGTCTCGCGGCCGAGCAGCTCATGGGCCTCCACCTCCCGGCCGAGCCGCGCCCGGATCTCCCCCACGGCCGAGAGCGCCGAAAGAGAGCTCGCGCCCAGGTCCAGGAAGAGGTCGTCCGTCACCCCGAGAGACGGCACGCCGAGCACGCGCCGCCAGATCTCCACAAGCTCCGCCTCCCACGGATCGCGGGGCTCGACGCGTAGACCGCCGCGCGGCGCGGCCTCCTGGGCCAGGGCCTCGAGATAGAGGTTCCGGTTGGCTTTCCTGGAGATCTTTCCCGAGGTGCTCTTGAGCAGCGTTCCGAGCCCGCGCACCTGGACGTCCTTGAGGTCGAGCCCGAAGGAGGAGGCCACCTCCTCGCGGACGCGGCGCTCGATCCCCGCAGCCGGCTCCCCCTCGGGCTCCAGCAGGACGACGATCCCCTCCGTCCCCTCCTCCTCGTCCGCCACGCCGAAGGCGGCGACGCGCCCCTCCTTCACCCCGGGCACGCGGGCCACGGCCTCTTCCAGGTCCTCCGGGTGGAGGTTCACGCCCCGGCAGATGACGAGGTCCCGCAGGCGGCCGGTGCAGAAGAGCTCGCCCTCCGCGAGATATCCCTGGTCGCCGCTCCGGTACCAGCCGTCCGGAGCGAACACGCCCTCGGTGGAAAGGCCTTCAGGGGTGAGGTATCCCGCGAAGAGGCCTTCGCTCCGGACTTCGATCTCCCCCACCTGCCGGTCGCCGGTGGCCCCGGCGATCCGCATCCGCTGGCCCGGAAGGACGGGGCCGCAGGAATAGAAGGTCATCCCCGAGCCCGGCTCCGTGGGGACGGCTCGCCCCTCCTCGAAGAAGGCGCGGCGGTCCACCACGTCTTTCCGCACGGGGAGGCCCAAAGGCGTCTGGGTGAGGACGAAGGTGTTCTCCGCCATGCCGTAGGTGACCTGGAGGTGACGCTCGGAAATCCCCAGGGGGCCGAAGCGGTCGAGGAACCTCCGGAAGGAGGACTCCCGCGTCAGCTCGCCGCCGGAGATCAGGGCCCTGAGCGACCCGAGCCGGAGCCCCGAGAGGTCCTCCGGGGCGATCCGCCGGGCGCAGAAGCTGAACGCGAAGCTGGGGGACCAGAGGAGCGTCCCCTGGTAGCGGTCCACGGCGCGGAAGAGGGAAACGGGCTCCTCGACCCACTCGAAGGGGGTCAGATGGATGGAGGCGGCTCCCCGGTAGAGGGGGAGGAGGAAACACCCCACGAGGCCGTTGTCGTGGTAGAGCGGCAGCCAGCTCACGACCCGGTCCGCGGGACCCAGCCCCAAGGCCGCGGAGCAGGACTCGGCCTGGGCCGCAAACATTGCGGCCGTGACCGCCACCCCCTTCCGCGCTCCCGTCGTCCCCGACGAGAACTGGATGAACAGGGAGGGGGCGCCCTCTCCCGGGGGAAAGGGGGGCGATGGGAGAGGGTCGGGGCGAGGTCTTCGGGGTGGGGGCTCGGGAAACCGGAGCCTCCCGACGCCCGGCCTCCCCCACCGCTCGATCGCCGGGGCCAGCTCCTCCGAGGCGAGCGCCCACCGCGCCCGGCCGCTCTCCGCGACGGCGCCGAGGTTCTCCAGGAACCGCTCCTCGCTCTGCTTGACCGAAGGGAAGGAGAGGATGGTGGGGACCGCGCCGCACGCGAGCGCCCCCAAAAACCCGAGGGCCTGCTCCCGGGGCGAAGCGGAGAGCACCAGCACCACCTCGCCGGGCGACACGCCGCTCTCCTCGAGATGCCGCCCGAGCCGGCGGATCGTGGTCTCCAAGTCCCGCCAGGAGATCTCGACGTCCGGCTCTCCCCGGGCGACGAACGCCAGGGCGGTCTCCTCGGGACGCACCCGCGCGAAGGCCGCGATCCGTTCGAGGAGGGAGGTGCTCATGGGCGGGCGATCTTACCAAGCGATCGCCTGCCGCCCGCTCATCCCCCCGCCGGCACCGCAGCCGGCATCGAGGCCGGCGGCCTCACGTTGCGCAGCGCGAGCTCCCCTCTTCGAGAGAAGTCGATCGACTCGCCCAGGATGCGGGCGGCCTCCTGCGAGGCGTGGAAGCCCATGGAGTTCTCGGCCTCGATGAAATCGAGGTAGAACTGGGCCTTCCTCTGGAAGTCCCGGGCCACGGCGAGCTGCGCGTCCGTGGCCCCGGCCGTGCGGGCCGCCTTGATGTCGCCGATCAGCGAGACCAGGGCGTCCATGGCGAGGCCGCGGAGCTTGAAGTTGCGCTCCTGGATCAATTCCACCCGGGCCTTGAGCTCGTCCTCGGGCCAGCGGTGGCAGGTCTGGCAAGCGTTCGCGAGATTGAGCACGGGGCTCCGCACGTGGTGATCGCTGATCTTCTGCGCTCCCACGCGGACGTAGGGCATGTGGCAGTCGGCGCAGGCGACCCCGGAGCGGGCGTGGATGCCCTGGCTCCACATCTCGAACTCCGGGTGCTGCGCCTTGAGCACCGGCGCCCCGCTCTCGGCGTGCTCCCAGTCCTTGAAACCCTCGGCGTCGTAATAGGCCAGGATCTCTTCGATCTTGAGGCCGTTGGCCCACGGGTAGACAAGGCGCTTTTCCGGCCCCTTGAAGTAGTACTCCACGTGGCATTGCCCGCAGACGTAGGCGCGCATCTCCTGGCGGGTCGCCATGGTGTTCACGTCGTAATCCTCGATCCCCTGCTTGGCCTTGAGCGTCCGGATGCCTTCCATGAACCCGGGCCGGGTCACCCGGAGCTGCATCGTGTCCGGGTCGTGGCAATCGATGCAGGCTACGGGGTGGTCCACGAGCTTCCGCGCCTCCTGATAGGACATCTGGTTCATGGCCTCGAAGCCCTTGATCAGATCGCCGTTGCCCAGCTTCTTGTAGGGGAGGTAGACCGAGCCGTGGCAGTGCATGCAGGTGCCGGGCTGCTGCTTGACCCGCTGGCGCTCGGTGAAGGTCTGGTCCTCCAGCATGAAGGCGTGGCCGCGCTCCTCGCGGAAGTCGACGGCGAACGCGTAGCCCGCCCACATCGTTTTGAGGCGCGGGTCCTCCTCCAGGCGGGACTGGGCCGTGACCGAGCGGGGGTCCACGTCGTCCGGCGTGCGCGGCACGGCCTCGCTGCCGCCGTAGCGGGTGCGCACCTGGTCGACCGTCCGCTTGTACATGTCGTACTGCTGGGGGAAGTTCTTCCCCCAGACCGCCGGGTCCCCGGTCTCGTCCGTGATCTCCACCACGCGAAAGAAGGGATCTCTCGCCTCCTGCTTGCGCTCGAAGATGTTGACCAGGAGGGCGGTCATGCCCGCCGCGGCGAGAGCCGCGACCACGGCCGTCACCAGCATCAACCGCCATGTCCGCCCCTTGGGCTCTTTCCGTTCGGTCCCGTCCATGTCGCTCGACTCCTCAGAAATGACCCACGTCCCAATGGCAGCGGATGCAGGACAGCTCCTGCCCCGCCCGGTGCGGCCCCTCGATCGACGCGGTGAGCGCCGCGTGGCACTTGCGGCACGCCTGCTCCGTCACCCGGCGGTTCCTCGCGTTCATCCGGATCGGCTCGTGGAAGCCGCCGGTCGTGAAGTAGTAGGAATGCCAGAAGCCGTTGGACGCCTTGGTGGCGTACTTCGGGATCAGCCCCGGCGGCGTGTGGCAGTCGTTGCACGCGGCGACCGAGCGGTGGGGGGACTTCAGCCACTGGGCGTACTGCGTTCCCATGACGTGGCAGTTGGCGCACGCCGCCGGATCGTTCGTGAGGTACGAATACCCCTTGGCGTAGACGAACGTGTAGCCCCCCACGCCGGCCGCGAGGCCGATCAGGCTCCCCAGGACGATGGCGAAGATCGTGATCTTGGTCATGCCGGCACGGATCGTACAACGACAGGAGCGACGCGCCACCATTCGGAGGCGGGGAAGCCCGGCACTTCCACTATGCTCTTCCGGCGAGAGAAAGGAGATCCGATGTCGTCGCCCCTGTCCCAGGAAACCGTCCTCGACGCGCTGGCCACGCTGATCCGCACCCCTTCGATCAACCCCACGCTGGCGCCGGACGAGGGCACCGGCGAGGCGGCGGTCGTCGAAGCGGGGCGCGGCTGGCTCGCGGCCCGGGACGTCGAGGCCCGCGCCGAGGAGGTCCTCCCCGGCCGGCCCAACCTGGTGGCCGAGGTGGGGAGCGCGTCCGCGGGCCCCACGCTCGTCTTGTGCGCGCACATCGACACCGTGGCGGTCACCGGCATGACGATCCCCCCCTTCGAGCCGCGCGTCGAGGACGGCCGGGTCTACGGGCGGGGCAGCTACGACATGAAGGGCGGGGCCGCCGCCATCCTGTGCGCCCTGGCCGCCCTCCGGCAGGAGGAGATCCCCGGACGGGTGATGGGTGCCCTGGTGATGGACGAGGAGTACGCGAGCCTCGGGGCCCAGGCGTTCGTCTCCCGCTACCCCGCCGACGCCTGCATCGTCACCGAGCCGAGCGAGGAGCGTCTCGTCCTCGCCCACAAGGGCTTCGTCTGGGTCGAGATCACCACGAGCGGCAAGGCCGCCCACGGCAGCCGCTTCGACATCGGCGTGTCCGCCATCGGCAAGACCGGCCGCATCATCGTGGCTCTCGAGCGCTTCGACCAGGAGGTGCTGCGGAAGCGCTCGCACCCGCTCACCGGGCCGGCCTCCCTCCACTGCGCCATGGTGGAAGGCGGCGTGGGCCTCTCGACCTATGCCGAGCGCTCGGTCTTGAAGGTCGAGCGCCGCACGATTCCCGGCGAGACCCCCGAGCAGGTGATGGCCGAGATCGCTGCCGTGATCCGCGAAGCCGGGGAAGAGGCCGAGCTCGTCAACCTCCTCTCCCGCCCCCCGCTCGACTGCGACCGGAACTCGAAAATCGCCCGCTCCGTCCGCGAAGCCGCCCAGGCCGTCCAGGGAGCCGAGCCCGAAGAGGTGGGCGTGGCCTACTGGATGGACGCCGCCATCTTCGCCGAAGCCGGCATCCCCACGGTCGACTTCGGCCCCGCCGGGGCCGGGGCCCACGAAGCCGTGGAGTGGGTCGATCTGGGCTCGGTGGTGGCTTGCTCGAAGGTGCTGGCCGAGGCGGCGAGAAGGTTTCTCAAAGAGAGCCGGTAGGGCCACACGGACGAGCACGGACGAACACGGACTGACAAGGACCGTGAAGACTCCCGCGTTGGGGTTCGTCCGTGGTGGTCCGTGCTCGTCCGTGTTCGTCCTTCGAAGCCCCCACCCTAAAGAAAAGGGCCCGTCCCCGAAGGGCGGGCCCCTCTCCCCCCTAGGTGATCGGGATCTGCTTCGGCTCCGGGCCCTTCGGCGCCAGAATGGGAACCTTGAGCTCCAGCACCCCGTTGGTGAACGTCGCCTTGATCAGGCCGGGGTCCACCTCGAAGTTGAGCGGCAGGCGGCGATAGAAGGTCCCGTACTCGCACTCCGAGCGGTAGAAGTTGTCCTCCTTGACCTCCTTCTCCAGCTTCCGCTCGCCCTGGATCACCAGATAGCTCTCCTCCATGTAGACCTTGACGTTCTCCTTCTCGACACCCGGCAGGTCCGCCTTGACCACGAGCTCGCCGTCCTTCTCGAAGACGTTCATCTTCGGGGCCCAGGTCATCTCCGTATCAGGGCGATGGAAGCGGCTGAACAGGTTCGGCAGATAGGTGACCTCCCAGTCCCGGGTGATGTCCTGGAACAGGTCGAGCGGGGTCTTGAGGCGGTTCTTGATTTCCGGCTTCGTCATCTGAGTGATCATTTCGTCTCCTCCTTGGAGCCGTTCCGCTTTCTCTCTGACTCCCCAGGCTCCAAGGTGAGATTAGACCTCCGGGCAACCTGTGAAACCCCCCGCCCAGGTGGCCGGCCGCCGCCGAG
>DATHUD010000104.1:0-12345 GCA_035462575.1 Thermoanaerobaculia bacterium
GCCGACTGCCTGGAGACGCTCGAGGAGATCGACGAACAGAACCGCGAGATCTTCCTCCACAACGGCGGCGAGCGCTACCGCTACATCCTGGCGCTGAACGACCGGCCGGATCACATCCAGGCCCTCTGCGGCCTCATCCTCCGGAACCTCGAGGGCTGGGCCGAGCCCGCCGCGCAGTGGAACGAGGAGCGGGTCCTCCGGGAAGCAGCCGAGTCCCGCGATCGGGCGGAGGCCCTGAAGGGGCAACCGGTGCTGGAGAACGCCGGATATTAGCCCCAAGGGACTGCAGAGACACCAGGGACAAGGGACTTTGTCCTTGCCGTCCCTGGTGTCCTTGGTTTCCTTTGCTTTCTGGTAAATTCCCCTTCCTGTAGCACTTTCGACCCGAAAAGGAGGAGTCCCATGAGAGCACCCAAACTCCGCGTGGCCGCGCCGGCCGCCGGCCTGATCGCCCTGCACCTCGCCGCCGGCCTCGCCGCCGCGCAGACGCTCGACCTGCCCCGCCCGAGCCCCAAGGCGTCCGTCTCCCAGACGGTGGGCGTCACCGAGGTGGCGATCCACTACAGCAGCCCGGGAGTGAAGGGCCGCACGGTCTGGGGCGAGCTCGTGCCCTACGGCGAGGTCTGGCGCACGGGCGCCAACGAGAACACCACGATCACCTTCTCGACCCCGGTCAAGATCGGCGGCACGGAGCTGCCCAAGGGCACCTACGGCCTCCAGACCATCCCCACCGCGGACGAGTGGACGGTCATCTTCAGCAAGGACGCCGAGCTCTGGGGCGCCTTCAACTACAAGCCCGAAAACGACGCCCTGCGCATCCAGGTGAAGCCGGAGCCGGCCGACCTCCAGGAGCGGATGACCTTCACCTTCGAGGACACGACCGATACGTCGACGAAGGCCGTCCTGCGCTGGGAGAAGCTCCGCGTGCCGTTCACGATCGCGGTGGACACCCCGAAGCTCACCCTGGAGCGGGCCAGGCAGGCCGTCCGCTGGCAGACCCCCTATCAGGCGGCCAACTACTGCATCCAGAACAACACCTGCCTCGACGAAGCCGGGCGCTGGCTCGACGCCTCGATCGCCCTTCAGGAGACCTGGACGAACCTCCGCGCCAAGGCCCTCTACCTCGCGAAGAAGAACGACACGAAGGGCGCCGTGACCTGGGGCGAGAAGGCCTTGGCCGCGGCCAAGACCGCCCAGCAGCCCCCGGCGGCCCAGCAGGTCAAGGAGCTCGAGGGGATGATCGCGGACTGGAAGAAGAAGTAGGAGCTTACCTCTGCGCGGCGGCCCCGAGGGGAGCCTCGGCCGCCGCGCGGCCCGCGAGCCAGGCCGCGAGATCCACCACCTGATCGAGACAGACGACCGGACCCAGGCCCTCGAGCTCCTCTCGCGCGTGCGAGCCCGTGCAGACGCCGATCGAAGGCGTCCGCGCGTTCTTCGCCATCTCCAGGTCGTAGGTCGTGTCCCCGATCATCACCGCCTCCGCGGGCGCAACTCCCAGGTCGTCCAGGATGTCGAGAAGCATCTGCGGGTGGGGCTTCGAAAAAGCCTCGTCCACCGTCCGCGTGGCGTGGAAGACCCCGTGGAGGCTCGTCTGCTCCAGGGCGTACTCCAGGCCCCGGCGGCTCTTGCCCGTGGCGACGGCCAGGAGGTAGCCGTCCCCGGCGAGATCCCGGAGCATCCCCTCCACCCCGGAGAAGAGGGGCGGCACGTCGCGGTAGGTGGCCACCCAGTGCTTCCGGTAGCAGTCCAGGATCTCTCCGTAGAGGTCCTCGCCGCATCCGGGGGAGAGGATGTCGATCGTCTCGCGCAGCCCCAGGCCGATCGTGCCGCGGATGGTCTTTTCCGGCAGCTCGCCCAGCCCCAGCTCGCGGATGGTCGTCTGGGTACAGGCCACGATCGGACCGATCGAGTCCATCAGAGTCCCGTCCCAGTCGAAGACGAGAAGGCGAAAGTTTTTCGGCTCGGAGGACATCAGAAAGAGTAATACTGACAGACGGAGGGCGCCGGTTCAACCTTGGCCGGTCCGGGGGAACGGCGTGTAGACCGCCCCGCCCACCACCGAATCGTCGAGGCCCGGCGAAAAACCGGTCCGCTGGGGCATCACGATCCGGCGCTCCACCCACGTCCCCGCCGGCACCGAGGCGCCGAAGCCGAGGATCACCTCCCGCGCCACGCACCCCTTGCCCACCCGCGCGCCGGGCAGGAGCACCGACCGCTCCACCCGCGCCCCCTCCCCCACCTTGGCCCCCGCCTCGATCGACGAGAGCTTCACCTTGGCGCCCGACCCGAGGCTCGCCTCCGGCGAGATCCACGAGCGCCGCCAGAGCCGCTCGGGCCACCCCGCCCGCGCGAAGTCGAGCGACCCTTCGAGGACCCGCTGCGGCGTCCCCATGTCGTGCCAGGCCCCGGAATCGACCACCGCCCGGATCGTGGCCCCCTCCGCGAGCTTCGGGATGTAGAGGTCGCGGACGATGTCCGAAAACCCCGGCCCCACGCCCGCGATCAGGTCCGGCGGGAACACGTGGGCGCCCGCGAACACGTGCCGGCGGACCACCTCCCCGTTCTCCGGATCGCCCGCGCGGAAGGAGAGGACGTTGCCGGCCCGGTCGATCCCCACCCCGCCGCCGAACTCGGCCGGCTCGGGCCGCGAGGTGAGGAGCAGCGTGGCCGCGGCGCCGCCCGCGAGATGCCGGCGCACCAGCTTCTTGAGCGGCCACCGGCAGAGGCTGTCGCCGTTGACGAGGATCACGAGATCGGCCGGCGCGAAGAACTCGCGGAGGGGATGGAGGGCGCCCAGCGTGCCCAGAAGCTCGGGCTCCTCCGACCAGGTGATCGGCATGCCCGCGAAGGAGTCGCCGAAGCGGTGCCGGATCTGGTCCCCCAGGTGGTGGAGGTTGACGGCCACGGCCTCGCACCCCAGAGCCGCGAGCTGCGCGAGCGTATGCCCGAGGATGGGCACCCCCGCCACCGGCAGCAGCGGCTTGGGGGTGTGGTCGGTCAACGGGCGCAGCCGCGTGCCGAGACCGGCGGCGAGCACCAGTGCACGGACGCGCCTACCCTGCATGGCTCACGGCGAGGGGACCGCTACTTGTTGAACACCATCTCCGGAGGGGCGTCCGGATGCTTTTTGAGGTAGTCCTGGTAGAGGCGGAGGTACGAGCGGCGCTCGGCCTTGTCGGGATCGAAGCCGCAGCGCTTGGCCACGGTCTCCGCGCCGTCCCCCTCGAACTCCGCGAAGTCGCCGATCGGCGTGTGATCGAGCGCGATCGTCACCCCGCCCAGGTGCCACTCCTCCCGCACCTTCTGGTAGCGCCGCACGACCTGGTAGCCGAGGTTCTCGAACAAGGCCTTGGCCTCGTCGGCGCCGCTGATGTCGATCTCCCGCTCCTCGCGCACCTTGACGTTGCCTTCGAGGCGCATCGGCCCCTTGAAGGTCAGGCGGGCCCGCGCGCCGTCGGTGCGCAGGCGAAGGATCCGGCCCGAGCTTAAGAGCTCCTCTTCCCGGTCCAGAATCCAGTTGTCCTCGAAAGCCGGCGGCCCCACCCGCTCCGCCTCCAGATCCAGCAGACGTTCCCGCAGCTTCTCGAGCTCGGCTCCTGGAAATTTGATCTCTCGCTCGAGATTGTCCTTGCTCCTCATAGATCGCCTAGACGGTCCAGCATCCGCGCCACGGAGCGGATGCCATTGTAGAAGTGACTGATGTTGAATTTCTCGTTGGGTGAATGCAAACCGTCGTCGTTCAAACCAAAACCCAGAAGCAGCACCGGGCAGCGCAGGACCGACGCGAACGTCGACACGATCGGGATCGACCCACCTTCCCGGATACGCACCGGCCGGGCGCCCCAGATGTCCTCCATCGCATCGAGAGCGGCGTCCACGATCGGCCCCTGGACCTCGACCACCACCGGATCGGCGCCGTGCAGGGATTCGACCTCGACGGTGACTCCCGGGGGAGCGACGGCGTGGACGTGCTCGGTAAACAGCGCGGCGATCTTCTTCGGGTCCTGGTCGGGCACCAGGCGCATCGAGACCTTGGCGCCGCCCCAGGAGGGGAGCACGGTCTTCGCGCCCTTGCCCATGTAGCCGCCGAAGATCCCGTTGACGTCGCAGGTCGGCCGCCCCCAGGTCCGCTCCCGGGTGGAGTACCCCTCCTCGCCGTAGAGCTCCGGCACGCCCAGATCCTTCCGGTAGTCCCCCTCGTCGAACGGGAGCTTCGCGAATTCCTGGCGCTCCCAGTCTTCGAGAGGCCGGACGTCGTCGTAGAAGTGGGGGATCAGGATCTTCCCCGTCTTCGGATCGCGCAGGCTCGCGATGATGTGGCCGAGCGCGTTCAGCGGATTGAAGACCGCGCCGCCGAAGGTGCCCGAGTGGAGGTCCCGGTTCGGGCCGGTGACCTTGATCTCCATGTACGCGAGCCCTTTCAAGCCGTAGATCAGAGACGGCTGGCCCGGGGCGTAGAGGGAGGTGTCCGAGACCAACACGCAGTCGGCCGCGAGGCGCTTGCCAGCGTCCTTCTTCACGTAGTCGTCGATCGCCTGGCCGCCCGCCTCCTCCTCGCCCTCCACCAGGAACTTGACGTTCACCGGGAGCTTGCCGCGCTCGGCCAGCAGCGCCGCCACCGCCTTCACGTGGGTATACGACTGCCCCTTGTCGTCCGTCGCGCCGCGGGCGACGAGCTTGTCCCCCTCGACCGTCGGCTCGAACGGCGGGTTCCTCCACAGCTCGATCGGGTCGACCGGCTGCACGTCATAGTGGCCGTAGAAAAGGACCGTGGGCTTGCCCGGCGCTCCCATCCACTCGGCGTAGACGAGCGGGTGCCCGTCGGTCTCGATCCGCTCCGCGGTCAGGCCCGCGGCCCGCATCTTCTCCACCAGGAACTCGCTCGCCCGGAGCACCTCCCCCTTGTACTGGGGGTCCGTCGAGATGGAAGGGATCCGGATGTACTCCTTGAGCTCCTCCAGGTAACTCTCTTTCTCGGCGTCGATGCGTGCGAGCACGTCCCTCGAATCGGTTGCCATTCCTTCAGATCTCCCTTCCACTCTGTTCACTGTCGCCCGGCAGTCTAGCAGAGTCGCTGCTTCGGCCTGCCAGGCGGCGCAGGTTGACGGCGTTGACCAGAACGTGCCCCGCAATGGGTCCCAGGAGGTTCCCCCGCCACGCCATGAGGCCGCCCAGAAGCGCCCCCGCGACCAGCGCGAAGAGGGTCCAGAACCGGAACGCCGGCCCGGGCCCGCTGTGGAGCACCGCGAAAAGCACGGTCGCCGCGGCCCACCCCCACGCCGGCTGCACCGCGCCCCGGAAGAACAGCTCCTCGGCGAACCCCGACAAGAGAGCCAGCGCGATCGCGTCCGCCGTCGAAATCGGCCCCAGAACGGCCGCGAGCTTCTCCCCCAGCTCCCGCGCCAGGGGGAACACCCGCTCGGCGCCCCACCAGAACGCCAGGAGGAGGGCGCCCGCGGCGAGCCCTGCGCCCAGATCCACCCACCAATCCTGGGTGCTCAGAAACAGCGAAAGGGGGATGACGCCCTGGCGCAGGCCGATCCACAGGCTCCCCGCGAGCGCGATCGCCATGTAGAGGACCCAGGCGAAGCGGTAGAGGCGCCCCGAATCCGGAGTGGTGGGGGACAGCGGTTCCAAAAAAAGTCCTGCGGGACAGCTTCCTACTCGTCGAAGCTCTTGCCCGTCTTCTTCCAGTCGGCGAGGAATCGGTCGAGGCCCGCGTCCGTCAACGGGTGCTTGTAGAGCTGCTCCATCACCTTGAACGGCAGCGTGGCCACGTCCGCGCCCAGCATCGCGGACTGGATCACGTGGATCGGATGACGCACCGAGGCGACCAGCACCTTGGTCTCGAAATCGAAGTTCTGGTAGATGGTCACGATCTTGTCGATCAGCTCCATCCCGTCCTCCCCCACGTCGTCCAGCCGGCCGACGAACGGGGAGATGTAGGAGGCGCCCGCCTTCGCGGCGACCAGCGCCTGGGCGGCCGAAAAGCAGAGGGTGACGTTCGTCTTGATCCCCTCCTCCGCGAAAGTGGCCACGGCCCGGAGCCCCGCCGGGATCAGCGGCACCTTGACGATGACGTTCTCGGCGAGCCCCGCGAGCCGCCGGCCCTGGTCCAGGATCTCGCCGTACTCCGTGGCGAGCACCTCGCCCGAGACCGGCCCCGGCACCAGCCGCGCGATCTCCTGAACGGTCTTCAGATACGGCCGGCCCGCCTTCGCGATCAGCGAAGGGTTGGTCGTGATGCCATCGACCAGGCCCCATTCGAGGCCGGTCTCGATCTCCTTCATCTCAGCGGTATCGAGGAAAAACTGCATGGGATCGGGTCTCCTCTCGAGGGTAGGAAAAGCCGGGGGCGGCGGGCCCCCCGGCCTAGTCTACCTCACGGCCCCTTCCGCGTCAGGGAGCCGTGAACGTGATGTTCGAGCACTGAGTGCAGTAGCCGTCGTTCATGCAGGTCTGCCACCGGTAGATGTGGCCGGAGACGTGCGCACCCAGCGAGGGGAACGAGCTGTGCGTCCAATACCCGACGTAGCCGTTCATTCCAAGATAGGAGGGCGCAAAACCGGTCCGGGTCGCCGTGCTATAAGAGCCCGACGTGGGGGTCCAGTACCGGATCGACGTGGGGTTGGTCCGGTCCTCGAAATAGCTGACGGCGCTCGTCCAGTTGGCGTCGAAACCGGCCCCCCACATGGTGTCGGTCGCGCTGCCGTAGTACGAGGTCGGCACGGAGTTCGGATAATTCGGGGATGTCGTGACTGTCACGGCGCACGTCTTGTCCCAGATGTGGTCGTCGGGCGTGGTCTGCGTGCCGTCCGGCCAGCGGATGTACGCCGGGTGGTCCTTCTGGTCGCTCGGAGTGCCGGCCCAGGTCCACGGTCCCTTGTAGGCGTTGCCACCCACGTCCGTGCAGAGCCAGCCCCCGCCCACCAGCCAGGAGCCGTTCCGGAAGGTGTAGAGATCGCCGCAGGTGTTCGCCGGGCCGCCGGTGACGGAGTAGCCGAGCGGTGGCGTCGACTGCCAGTTGACGGCATAGTTGAAGTGGGCCATTCCTCCCGCCTTCTCGAGGATCGGCTGGCCCGGTCCGGGGCGGCCGTCGACGAGCGTGGAGAGGATCCCCCGCGCGCTCCCGCGGAGCACCCGGAGCTCGACCCCCGACTTACCGGCCAGGTCGTCCCCGAAGAACCGCCCCAGATCCGCCTGCCAGCGCACCGGCTTGGAGCTGGAAGCGGTCAGCGACTTCAGAACCTCACCCTTGGAGCCCCGGAGGATGACCTCGACGGAGCTGCCCGCCTCCACGAAGTCCACCGCAACCTTCAGATCGGCCTCGGAGGTCGGCTCGGTCCCCAGGCCCGGAAAGGCCCGGCCGGCCAAGCCCTTGGCGAGGAGCGAGCCCTTGTCCCGGCTCGCTCCCAGGAGACCCTGGGCCCAGTCGGGCCGGATGACGTACATCATGTCCTTCCCCTTCACCCGCTCCCAGCGCACGGCCGGCGCCCCCTCGAAGGCGACCGACGCGGGATCGAAGCCCTCGCCGGCCCGCACCAGGAAGACGTCCCCGCCGCTCCGTACCCGCGCCGCTCCGGCCGGCGCCTCCACCATCGCTCCCTTCTCCAGGTAGACCGCCTCCCCGCCCGCCACCGCCTCCACCGCCCGGTCCTCCAGGTTCTTGACCCACACCCGCCCCTCCGCACCCTCGACGCTCAGCTCCCTCCGGGGACCTTCTGCGAACACGGCCGCCGGCAAAAGCAGGGCGGCGCAAATCACGGACTTCGAGACCCTCCACATGGGATTGGACTCCTTCCAGAATATGGCTGTATCGATCTACAGACCTAGCCGAAATGACCGAAGGGTCCATTCCGTTTCACGCGAAATAAAAAGGCCGGCGGCCCCTCGGAGCCGCCGGCCTTCAAATCGAAACCTGCCCGGGATCAGTGGATCGTCTCGGGACCCTCGTCCTCCGGCTCCTCCTCCGGCTCCTCGCCGAACCCTAAGTCCGCCACGTCCACCACGCCTCCCATCTCCTCGGGCTCGTCCGTCGCCTCGAGCTCCAGCTCGGCCGCCATCGGGCCGTCGCCGCCTTCGCTCTTCGCGAGCTCGATCTCCGTCTCCTCGTCCTTCTCGGCGAGCTTGGCGACCGCCACGATCTGGTCCTCGGCGTCCAGGTTCATCAACCGGACCCCCTGGGTCGAGCGGCCCACCTCGCGGACGCCCGAGACGTTCAGGCGGATGATCATGCCGTCCTGCGTGATCAGCATGAGGCCGCTGTCGAGCGACACCGACTTGACCCCCACCACCTCGCCCGTCTTCGCGCTCACCTTGAGGTTGATGATCCCCAGGCCGCCGCGGTTCTGCAGGCGGTAGTCCTCGACCGGCGTCCGCTTGCCGTAGCCGCGCTCCGTGACGGTGAGGATCTGGCAGTTCGTGTCGAGCTCCTCCATGCCGATCACCAGGTCGCCCGGCCGCAGCTCGATGCCCTTGACCCCGTAGGTCGCCCGGCCCATCGAGCGGACGGTCTTCTCGGGGAAGCGGATCGAGAAGCCCTTCGCCGTTGCGAGCAGGATGTCCTTCTGGCCGTCCGTCTCGCGCACCGAAAGGAGCTTGTCCCCCTCGTCGATGAAGATGCCGATGATGCCGCCCACCCGCGGGTTCGAGTAGGCCGAGAGCGCGGTCTTCTTGACCGTGCCCTTCTGCGTCGCGAACATCAGGTAACGGTCGTCCAGGAACTCGCGCACCGCGACCGTCGTCGCCAGCCGCTCGTTCGCCTCCAGGTTCAAAAGGTTTACGATCGCCTTGCCGCGCGCCGCGGGGCCCGCCTCCGGGATCTCGTGCACCTTGAGCCAGTGCACCCGGCCGCTCTGCGTGAACACCAGGATGTAGCTGTGAGCGTTCGCCACGTAGAGGTGCTCGACGAAATCGTCCTCCTTCGTCACCATCCCCGTGCGCCCCTTGCCGCCCCGGTGCTGCGCCCGATAGAGCGACAGCGGCGAGCGCTTGACGTAGCCCGCCTGGGTGACCGTGATCACCATCGGCTCGTCCGCGATCATGTCCTCGATCCGGATGTCGTGCGTCTCGGGGATGATCTCCGTGCGCCGCTCGTTGCCGTACGCCTCCTTGAGCTCCGAAAGCTCGCGCTTGATCTCCTCGAGCACCAGCCGGTCCGAGCCCAGGATCGCGCGCAGGCGCTCGATCAGGATCATCAGCTCCCGGTACTCGTCGACGATCTTTTCGCGCTCGAGACCCGTCAGGCGCTGGAGCCGCATGTCGAGGATCGCCTGCGCCTGCACGTCTGAAAACGCGAAGCGGGCGATCAGGTTTTCCTTGGCCTCGCCCGGCGTCTGGCTCGCGCGGATCGTCGCGATCACCTCGTCCAGGTGATCGAGCGCCTTCAACAGGCCTTCCAGGATGTGCGCCCGCTCCTCGGCCTTCCTCAGGTCGTAGCGCGTGCGGCGGATGATGACGGTCTTCCGGTGGTTCAAGAAGTGGTGGAGCATCTCCTTGAGCGTCATCACCTTCGGCTGGTTGTCCACGATCGCCAGGAAGATGATGCCGAAAGTCGTCTGCATCTGCGTCATCTTGTAGAGCGAGTTCAGGATGATCTCGCCCATCGCGTCGCGCTTGACCTCGAGCACGATGCGGATGCCGTCGCGGTCCGACTCGTCGCGCAGGTCCGAAACCCCTTCGATCTTCTTCTCCCGGATCAGCTCGGCGATCCGTTCGATCAGCCGGAGCTTGTTCACCTGGTAGGGGATCTCGGTGATGACGATCGTCTGCCGCTCGGTCTTCGGGTGCGTCTCGATCCCGGCCCGTGCCCGCACCTGGATGATGCCGCGGCCCGTGTTGTAGGCGAGGCGAATCCCTTCCAATCCGTGGATGAAGCCCGCGGTGGGGAAGTCCGGCCCGGGGATCGCCGTCATCAGGTCCGCGATCGAAACGTCCGGATCTTCGATCAGCATCATGAGCCCGTCGATCACCTCGCCCAGGTTGTGCGGCGGGATGTTCGTGGCCATGCCGACCGCGATGCCGGCGGAGCCGTTGACGAGGAGGTTGGGCACGCGGGCCGGGAGCACGAGCGGCTCCGTCTCCGAGCCGTCATAGTTCGGAACCCAGTCGACCGTCTCCTTGTCGATGTCCTCGCGGATCATCTCCTCGGCGAGCTTGGTCAGCCGCACCTCGGTGTACCGCATCGCCGCCGGGTTGTCGCCGTCGATCGATCCGAAGTTGCCCTGGCCGTCGACCAGCGGATAGCGCATGGCGAAATCCTGGGCCATGCGCACCACCGTGTCATAGATCGCGCTGTCGCCATGGGGGTGATACTTACCCATGACGTCGCCCACGATACGCGCCGACTTCTTATAGGGCCGGTCCGAGCGGTTCCCGCTCTCCCACATGCCATAGAGCACGCGCCGGTGCACCGGCTTCAACCCGTCGCGCACATCCGGCAAAGCCCGGCCGATGATCACGCTCATCGCGTAATCGAGATAGCTGCGCTTCATCTCGTCTTCGATGCCGACCGGAATCGGCAGCTCGAAGGGAAGCTGGTCGTTGTTGTCGCTCATAAAGTATCCTGATCGCCCTGAAGGGCTCTATTTTCGTGGTCTCCGCGCGGGAACACCGGTCAACATGCCCTGCGCGCTTAAGTCCTCGTCAATATCGGGCCAGTGGACACCCTGGCCGTCGCCGATAATCTCGAAGTGAGCTCTCTGCTCCGGGGTCGCTTCGGACAAGCGCCAGGACCAGGCGAGGGGCACGCCCACCGTTCTGCCATCCGCGAGATCGAATCGGATGAAAGCGTCATCGACCGAGACTGTCTTGATCCGGGGATCGACACTAACCGCAGTGCTCATTCCATGCCTCACTGATCTTTTTGAGGTTCGCGAGAACCAATCTACGGATCACCAACAGCTCCTGAGCAGAGAACCCCTGGTTCGAAGCGAGATCGACAGGTTCCAACCAAAATTTGCAGACCATCCGTTCCCGCTGGACATGGACGTGCTTGGGCTCAGTGCAGTCGAAGCTATAGAAGAAGACACGGTAAGGCCCTGGGATGTCCCTGACTCGCGGCATCGTGAGCTATTCAATAGAAGAAGTCTTCCGTCCAAGCTTGGCAAACCGGGCCAGCACGTCGATCGCACTACTATTTCTCTTCACCTTGATAGGAGCTTCCCACGCGGAGTCATCGTCGGCTTGCGCGGTTACGATGTCGTCGATCTCGCCTTCGGAGAGACTCTGTTGTTCACGTTCCTTATCCTGGCTCATAGTCTAGGCTTCTCTCCGGGTACTAACGAGGATCCTTCGGACAAGGAATCGAATCCTCAAACTCCTTTGCAGTATCCAACCAGAGAGTAATTGCCTCTTGAGCCTCTGCCAGAGCAGCATCAGGGGTGCTGCCATGAGCTGAGCATCCTGGCAACTCGGGAACTGTTGCGACGAAGACCCGGTCTTCTTCACTCCAGGAGGTAATCACTCTGTAGCCCTTAGACAATCTGTTTGACCTCCCGACCAATCTCGTACAAGAACTCCGGAGCAAAATCCGCCCCGTTTGGCCATTCAACGGTCTTGGTCTCCTCGTTCACCTTCACCTGCCCGAAGAGTCCCAGATCGCGAAGAGGTTCGAAGATCGGACCGTAGAGCTGACTCCTTAAATCTACGTCCTTCACGACGCCATTTGTGAACTCGATCCTGACGCTGTAGTCCTTCGTAGGATTCACGCGCTGGACGTGCAGGAACAATCTACTTCTCCTGAATCTTTTCGCGGACCCACTCGTGAAGCAACGCGGTCCGCTCTACTCCCCTGGCTCTGGCCATCTTCTCGACCTGCTTAGCCTCCTGAGGCTCCAGACGAATCAAGTAGGAAGTTCGGAGGTTCGTAGCAAAAACCGGTTCTGTGACCTCCTCCAGTTCATCCTCGTAATCGGTCACGTCATGGGTGTCCCAGAACTTGGCCAGTTCTTCGATCGAGTCGGTGTCTGGGATTGGGTCTTTCTTCTTCATTTCTTACTCCGGTTATACCGGCGTCGCTCTTTCTCCGTCATAGGCCTGGCGGTCACCGGATATCCCCGCCCGTCAGGGAACAGGATTACGAAGCAGGTCAGGTAACGACCTTCGTCCGTTCGCCCAAGCAGCTCGTAGACCGGATTCTTCCCCAGAGTCTTTCTTCGGAAAGCCTGAGGATGGTTGGAGCACACCTCTTTAAATTCTTCAGGAAAAACTCCGTGCCTTGCGATGTGCTCGATCCGTTCTTCGTTCCAAACCAGCTCTTCGATGCGCACGAACCCAAGATTACACGACGGGGTTCGTTCTACCAACGACCAAGTTGCCTCCCTACACGTCCAGGATCCGCACGTC
>DATHUD010000105.1:0-1580 GCA_035462575.1 Thermoanaerobaculia bacterium
CGCCCCCCGGCCGAGTCGCGATAAGATCGCGCTCATGGCCAACGAATTCGTCGACAAGCTCCGTGGCTTGATCAAGCCGTGGACCACCGGGACCGAGCCCCTGGAGATCCGGAGAGCCATCCTGGAGGATGCCGAGTCCCGCGTCGTCGCGGCCGGCGGGGGCAAGCGCCTCTTCCCCTACAACCGCGTGACCGTCCACATCCTCGCCCCGGACCGGGAAGTGCGCACCGGTTTAGAGGCCCTCGTCCGCGAAGGCTGGAACCTCCGCGAAGAGATCGCCGGCCGGCTCGCCGAGCGCGGCGCTCCCGTGCCGTCCGACCTCGCGGTCGACGCCGTCTTCGACGACGAAGCCGCCCCCGCCTACGCAGGCCGGCGCTACTACGTCTCCTACGAGAGGACCGAGGCCGCCCCCGCCGCCAAGATCGACCGCCCCGTCCTGGAGCTCACCGTCCTCAAGGGCACCGCCGGCCAGAGGGTCTACACCCTCTCCTCCGACCGCGTCCACCTCGGCCGCATGGAAGAGGTGCTGGACCACGAAGGCCGCGTCCGCCGCAGGAACGACGTCGCCTTCAAGGAAGAGGGAGAGATCAACCAGACCGTCTCCCGCGAGCACGCCCGCATCGCCTGGGATGCCGCGACCGCCAGTTTCTGGGTCCGCTCCGAGCAGAACGCGTCCTCGACGAGGATTTTCAGGGATGGACGGACGATCGACGTATCGGGTCATGACCGGCGGGGCGTACGGATTCAGGCGGGGGATGAGATCTGGATGGGGCGGGCATCGGTGAAGGTGGGGATGCGGGCGGATGAGGAATTGAACGGATAAATGTATGAGAACGGCGCCCCTGCTCCTCCTGGCAGCCTTCGCCTTGCCCGGAATGGCCGCCGCCGAGGAGAAACCCCCGGCCACGGGCTCGATCTGCATCGCCCCTTTCAAGTCGGATGACTCCCACGGGCCGAACATGCTGATGGAGTTTTCCGGCCCCTCGCCGAAGACCACGTACTCTTTCCGGATCGACCGGAAATACCGGGTCACGGTGGGCGAAGGCGAGATGGCCCATGTCGAGGGCCTTCCGTTGGACCGCAAGGTTCTGGTCGAGGTCCGGATGAACGGCAAGCCCATGGAGGCCTTCCGGCTCGACCTGCGCAACCAGTGGGACAACAACCGCGTCTGTCTCTGGCTGTATCCGGGCTACTGGCACTGGATCAATACCGGGTGGGATCCGAAGCTCGGCTGCCGGTGCGAGGCCGGCAACCCGGGTAACGGGAAGGTGTCGAAGGATCCGGGCTGAGTCTCCCGCGCCGGAGCAGCGTCCTTTACACCGTCTCAGCGCGCGAAACGCCGGCCTAGCGTTCCAACGCCGGGGCAGTGTCTCCCGCGCTGCCACAGCGCGCTTTGCAGCGCCTCAGCGCGCGAGACGCCAGCCGAGCGTTACCAACGCCGCGGCAGAGTCTCCCGCGCTGCCACAGCGTGCCTTGCAATGCCTCAGCGCGCGAAACGCCGGCCCAGCGTTCCAACGCCGGGGCAGTGTCTCCCGCGCTGCCACAGCACGCCTTGCAAGGCCTCAGCGCGCGAAACGCCG
>DATHUD010000106.1:0-20208 GCA_035462575.1 Thermoanaerobaculia bacterium
TTCAAGCAGGTCAGCGCATTCCGCCGGCTGATCGAGGATTGGCACGTCTCGGACTTCCATATCAGCGATGCCCGGCCCAGCCAGGAAGCGGGGCATGCCGAACATCTTTCCGAGAGGGGGGACAATCTTCCCCTGGTCGCACAGTATATGTTCGAAAGGCACAAGCCCGAGTTCCAGACGGTCCTGGACAAAATGAAGCTGCGTGTCCCTGGTGTATCCCAGGTGGATGCCGTGGAAACGGTCGATGGACGAATTGCGCTCAGGTTCCAGGATGGCTCTTTCAAAGACCCGTTTCTTGCCCGGTTTGTCTCTGACGGCACCATCAAGATGTTCGCCTATCTCCTCATGCTCCATGATCCCAAGCCCCACCCGCTTCTTTGTGTCGAGGAGCCCGAGAATCAGCTCCATCCGGAGCTGTTGAGGGAGCTTGCGGAAGAGTTCAGAGAATATTCAGAGAGAGGTGGCCAGGTCTTCATCTCGACTCACTCGCCTGACTTTCTAAACGGTGTCGAGCTGCACGAGATCTTTTGGCTCACCAAATCTGGAGGATATACAGAGATTCGGCGCGCGAGTGACGATCCTCTTCTTGCAGACCTGGTCCGGGAGGGTGATCTGCCGGGAGCGCTCTGGAAACAGGGACTCTTCCAGGGTGCGGGGCCTCGTTGAGCGAGATCGTCTTCCTGCTCGAAGAAGAATCGATGCGGGAATTGCTCCGAGAGCTCCTGCCTCGAGTTCTCCCGGAAGGGATTCCTTACCGTCTTGTGCCCCATGAGGGCAAGACAGACCTGGAAAGATCTCTCCCTCGCAAGTTGCGCGCCTGGAGGACTCCGGGCGTTCGCTTCGTCGTTGTACGAGACAAAGATTCAGCCGACTGCCGGATGCTGAAGAAAAAGCTGGTTGGCCTGTGTTCGGAAGCGGGCCGCCACGACACCCTGGTCCGGATCGTGTGCCATCATCTGGAGACTTGGTTTCTCGGAGATCTGGCTGCGGTGGAAAGGGCCTTCAACCTCCCGGGCCTGGGGGCAAACCAAGGCCGCCGGCGCTATCGCAATCCCGACAACATCGCCAATGCTTCCCAGGAGCTTAAACGGCTCGTACCCAACTACCAGAAGGTCAATGGCGCACGAACGATCGCACCCCATCTCGATCCGGAACGCAACTGTTCCCACAGCTTCGGCATCTTCATCGCCGGGCTGGCCCGGGTGGTTTCTGAAATGACCCCCGGGCCGCGGTAGACCTACTCCCACTCGATCGTCGCGGGCGGCTTGCTCGTCAGGTCGCTGTGGGCGCCGCTTTGGTAGACGCCCTGCGGCCATCCGCTCAGCTCTGGTCTTCCGGAGGGACCAGAGGCTCGATGAGACAAACGAGCGTAGGGATGTCGTCCCTGGCGGTCTCCCAAATCTTTTCGACATCGATCCGGAAGTACTCGTGGACCAGCCGGTTGCGCATGCCGATGATCTCGGTCCAGGGGATGTGGGAGTGGGTTACCCTGGATTCGTCAGAGACCTTGCGAGCCGCCTCACCGATGATTTGAAGATTTCTCATCACCCCATCCTGCAGCAGGCTGTCTCCGACGAAGTCTTTCCAGGAGATCCCTTCGGTGTAGCGAAGGACCTTCCGTGCGGCGATCAGGATGTCCAGGAAATAAGCGTCATCCCGCCACATAGACAGGGCTCAGACTGCTCAGGATCCGCTTGCGGCGGATGTAGTTTTCGCTTCGCTCGACCGCTTTGCGCTCGACGAGGTCGACCTCGCGTCCCAGGATCGCTTCGAGATCCTCTTCCATGTGGACGAGGTCGAACAGGCTCCAGCGCGCGTCGGGAGCGAAGCTCACCAGGACGTCGATGTCGCTGTCAGGGCGGAAGTCCTCCCGCAGGACCGAGCCGAACAGAGAGAGCTCCGTGATCCGCCAGCGCTGACAGAATCGTTCGATCTCAGCTTCGGGAATCTCAATTCGGACCGCGGTGCTCATGGGATTCCTCCAATCCTACTCCCACTCGATCGTCGCGGGCGGCTTGCTCGTCACGTCGTAGACGACGCGGTTGACGCCCTTCACTTCGTTGACGATGCGGTTCGCCACCCGGCCGAGCAGCTCGTACGGGAGCGGGCTCCAGTCGGCGGTCATGAAGTCGTGGGTGTCGACAGAGCGGATGGCGATGACGCTCTCGTAGGTGCGGTAATCGCCCATCACCCCCACGCTCTTGACCGGCAGGAGGACGGCGAAGGCCTGGCTCACCTTGTCGTACCAGCCGCTCTCGCGCAGCTCGTGGAGGAAGATGGCGTCCGCCTCCTGGAGCAGGGCGACGCGCTCGGCCGTGACCTCGCCCAGGATGCGCACGGAGAGGCCGGGGCCGGGGAAGGGGTGGCGCGTGAGGATCTGCTCGGGGAGGCCCAGCTCGCGGCCGAGTTGGCGGACCTCGTCCTTGAAGAGGAAGCGGAGCGGCTCGATCAGCTCGAAACCCAGCTCGGCGGGGAGCCCGCCCACGTTGTGGTGGGTCTTGATGACGGCCGAAGGCCCTTTGACGGAGACGGATTCGATCACGTCCGGATAGAGCGTGCCCTGGGCGAGGAAGGCGACGCCCTCGAGCCTCTTCGCCTCGTCCTTGAAGACGTCGATGAAGACGCGGCCGATCGTCTTCCTCTTCTTCTCCGGATCCTCGATGCCGGCGAGCTCGCCCAGGAAACGCTCGCGGGCGTCGATCGCGAGGATGGGGATGCCCAGGCCGTCTCTCAGGCTGTGGACGACCTGCGTGCGCTCGTCCTTGCGGAGCACGCCGTTGTCCACGAAGATCGCGGTGGAGCGCTCGCCCACGGCGCGCTTCAGAAGCGCCGCCACGACCGAGGAGTCGACGCCGCCCGAGAGCGCGCAGATGACGCGCCCCTCCCCCACCCTTTCGCGGATGGTGGCGACCGCCTCTTCGAGGTACGAGGCCATGCGCCAGTCGCCGCGGGCGCCGCAGACGCCGTAGAGGAAGTTCCGGAGGATCTCGCCGCCCGACACGGTGTGCGAGACCTCAGGGTGGAACTGGATGCCGTAGAGGCCGCTCTCCGGGTTCTCGAAGGCGACCACCGGAGCGTTCGTCGTGCTCGCCGTGGGACGGAAGCCCGGGGGAAGCTGGCCGACCCGGTCGCCGTGGCTCATCCAGACGGTCTCGCAGTCCGAGAGCCCTTCGAAGAGCTTGCCGGGCTCGGCGATCGCGATCTCGGCCCGGCCGTACTCGCGGTGGCTCGATCCCTCGACGCCTCCTCCCAATTGATGGGCCATCACCTGCATGCCGTAGCAGATGCCCAGGACCGGAATCCCCAGCCGGAACAGCTCGGGATCGGCGCTGGGCGCGCCGTCCTCATAGACGCTCTGCGGCCCGCCGGAGAGGATCAGCCCGGAAGGCTTGCGTTGCCGGATCTCCTCCAGGGGTAAGTCGAACGGGTGGACCTCACAATAGACCCGGTTCTCGCGGACCCTGCGGGCGATGAGCTGCGTGAACTGGCTGCCGAAGTCGAGAATGAGGACGGTCTGGTGATCGGTCATGGGTCCTTTCGTGATTTAAAGCTCGGTTTCGGCTTTGAGCTCCCGCGTCATCAGCTCTTCTAAAGCCTTCCGGGGATTCTTGCCGTCGTACATCACCGCGACCATCTGCTGGGCGATCGGCATCTCGACCCCCTTCCGGGCGGCCAGGCGGGCGATCGCGACCGAGTTGCGGATGCCCTCGGCCACCATGTGGGTGCCGCCGGTGATCTCGTCGAGCGTCTTGCCCGAGGCGAGCTCGACGCCCGTGTGGCGGTTCCGGGAGAGGGCGCCCGTGCAGGTGAGCACGAGGTCGCCCAGGCCCGCGAGGCCCGCGAAAGTCCGCGGTTGGCCGCCATAGGCGATCCCCAGCCGGGTGATCTCGTGAAGCCCGCGGGTGATGAGCGCCGCCAGGGTGTTGTGGCCGAGGCCGAGCCCCGAGAGGGCTCCGGCGGCGATCGCGATGACGTTCTTGGTCGTCCCCCCGATCTCGACGCCGACCACGTCGGGCGAGGAGTAGAGCCGGAAGAGCGGGGTTGAGAAGCTCTCGCGGACCTCGGTCGCGAAGTGGGCGTCCTCGGACGCGATCACCGCGACGCTGGGAACGTTGCGCGCGAGCTCGGCGGCGAAGGTGGGGCCGGAGAGGACGGCGAAGCGCACCTCGCGGTCCGCGGCCGTCCCCTCCTCGAAGGCGACCTGGCTCATTCGGGCGAGCGTCTCGGTCTCGATCCCCTTGGTCGCGGAGATGAGCGGCAGGGGGCGCCCGTCCGGCACGAGCCGCAGGAACTGGCGGAGAACGGTCCGGAAGCCGTGCGAGGGGATGACGACCAGGACGAAGTCGCTGTCGACGAGCGACTCCATGTCCGACGTGGGCTCAAGAAGCGGCGGCAGCTCGACGCCCGGCAGGTATTCGCTGTTGGTGCGGTCGGCGGCCATGCGTTGGGCGAGTTCGGCGTCCCGCGCCCAGAGCTTCACCGGGTGCCCTCCGGGGCCGGCCAGGTGCACGGCGAGCGCGGTTCCGAACGAGCCGGCGCCCAGGACTCCGATCTTCCGCGTTTCCCCGTTCATCTCCCCATCCCCCCCGCCGGCTCGGGCCGGCGCTCTCCGAGGCGCGGCTCGGTCCCTCGCCAGAGCCGCTTCAGGTTGGACTGGTGCTTGATCACGACGAGCAGGGCGACCAGGGCGCCGGCCAGAAGCGTCCAGCCGCCCCCGTGCTCCGTCCATCCCTCCCGGTGGCTGATCCAGGCGAGCAGGGGGAAGCAGGCGGCGGTGACGATCGACCCCAGGGAGACGTAGCGCTTCCAGCCGACGACTATGAGGAAGACCAGGAGCCCGAGGGCCATGGCGACGGGCGAGAGCGTCCCCAGGGCACCGGCCGAGGTGGCGACTCCCTTGCCGCCGCGGAAGCCGAAGAAGACCGGGAAGACATGCCCGAGCACCACGGCGACCGCCGCGCCGCCCACCACGGCGGGCGGGGCGTCGAGCGACCGGGGGACGGCCACGGCCGCGATCCCCTTGCCGATGTCGAGGAGCAGCACCGCGGCGCCCGCCTTCTTGCCCGCGGCGCGCATGACGTTGGTGGCTCCGGCGTTGCCGCTCCCGACGCTGCGCACATCCAGGCCCTGGAGCACCTTGACGACGAGGACGCTCCACGAGATCGAGCCGAGGAGGTAGGCTCCGGCCACGAGGGCCACGGAGAGTCCCGTGCTCACGCCTCCTCCCCTTCCAAGGGAAAAACCTCGACCGGCCGGTAGCGCGCCCCCTTGGGCGAGAGCTTGCTCTCGAAGAGGGTCCCGTGGTCCGCCACCCAGGGCGGACCGATGGCGCCGGGGAAGGCGCTCTTGAACTTCTCGATCGCATCCCGCCGCCAGGGGTCGGGGCAGCGCGCGAGGGTTACGTGAGAGGTGTAGGGGCGCTCCTCGGGCTCGAAGCCCACGGTCGAGACGGCCGCCCGGGTGATGTCCTGCTGAAGCGTCGTCAGCTCCTCGGGAGCCTCGACGCCCAGCCAGGCTACGCGGGCCGGGCGGCCGGGCGGGAAGGTGCCGCCGCCGCCAAGCCGCAGGTCGAGAGGAGGGCAGCGGGCGAACGCTTCCCGGAGGCCGGCGGCCAGGGCGGGGACGTCGCTTTCGGGTGTCTCGCCCAGAAAAAGGAGCGTGAGGTGGACGTTGTCAAAGTCGACCCAGCGCGCCCGGGGCAGCCGGTCGCGCAGGCCGTCCACCCGCCGCCGCACATCGCGCAGCGGCACCTCCGGCACTTCGAGGGCCACGAAGAGCCTCATGCCGCCCTTCCCGCCGCTACGGCCAGGAGACGGCGCCGGAGCATCTCCAGGGCCAGTTGGGCGGAGTGCCGGCGCACCTGGTCCCGGTTGCCCGGAAAGCGGATCTTCCGGTGGAGGACCTCGCCGTCGCCCGGTCCGGCGACCGCGACGTGCACCGTGCCCACGGGCTTCTCCTCGCTCCCGCCGCCGGGTCCGGCAACACCCGTGATGCCGACGCCGTAGTCGCTCCGGAGCACCCGCCGGACGCCTTCGGCCAGGGCCCGCGCCACAGGCTCGGAGACGGCGCCGTGCTCCGCGAGCAGGGCCTCGGGAACGCCGGCCAGCTCCGTCTTGAGGCGATTGGTGTAGGTGATGAAGCCGCCCAGGAAGTAATCGCTGCTCCCGGACACGGCGGTGATCTTCTGGCCGAGGAGGCCGCCCGTGCACGATTCGGCCACGGTGAGCGTGGCGCCGGCGGCGCGGAGAAGCTCGCCCACGACGCTCTCCAGGGAGTCTTCCTCGCGGCTGGCGAAGACCGCATCCCCCGCGAGCTCCCGGAGGCGCGCCACCATGGCGGCGAGACGCTCCCGCCGCTCGGGCTCGGAGCCCGCGGCCGTGGCCTGGAGGCGGATCTCGCCGGGGCTCGCGAGGATGGTGATGTGCTCCCGGCCGAATTCTCCGTAGGCGGGGAAGATCCGTTCCTCCACCTCGGACTCCGGGAGCCCCGCGATCTTCAACACCGCCGTCTCCCGGCCCGTGCCGCCGGAGCGGGCCGCGAGCCACGGTTCCAGATGCGAGGCGATCATGCCGTCCAGCTCGGGCGGGACGCCGGGGAAAAGGAAGAGGTGGACGCCGTCCTTTTCGAGGATCATCCCCGGCGCCGTGCCGCGGGCGTTTTCGATCAGCTCGGCCCCGTCGACCACGTCCGCCTGCTTGCGGTTGACCGCGGGCATGCGGCGCCCGAAGGAGGCGAACCGGCGCTCGATCCCGGCGATCACGGCCTCGTCGGTGTGGATCCCGCGCCCCAGGGCCGCGGCGACCGCCTCGCGCGTGACGTCGTCCGCGGTGGGGCCGAGCCCGCCGGTCACGAGGATCAGGTCGACCGCGCCGAGCAGAGCCCGCAGCTCGGAGGCGATGCCGTCCACCGAGTCGCCCACCACGGCCTTGCGGCAGAGCTCGACGCCGTAGCGTTCGAGGACGGCGGTCAGGCGGAGCGAATTGGTGTCCAGCCGGTCGGTGCCGAGAAGCTCGGAGCCCACGGCGAGAATGGCGGCCTTCATGGCCGGGATGATATCGCAGGGAGGTCTATACGATCCGCTCAGGGATGAGCGGCGGCGCCGCGCCCTCCTCGGCCACCGTGAAGCAGCCCTCGAAGAGGCCCACCAGCCGGTCGTCGTCTTTCCGGAGGTAGACCCGGGCGAGCTCGTCCCCCTCCCCTACGTCCTGGCCGAGGCGGACCCTGGTTTGGAGCGAGATGCCGAAGTCGATCGCGTCCTCCGGGTGGCGCCGGCCGCCTCCGGCTTCGACGAGCAGGAGCCCGAGCTGGCGGAGGTCGACGGCGGCGAGCCGGCCGGCGCAGCGGGCGCGGAGCGGGCGCTCCACGGGGGCCAACGGCAGCTTGGGGCTCCGCAGCCAGGCGGGGTCCGCGCCCTGCAGCTCGGCCCAGAGGAGGAAGCGCTCCCGCGCCCGGCCGCTCGCGATCGCCTCTTCGAGCTCCGCGCGGGTCAGGGGCCGGCCCACGAGCCGCGAGACCTCCTCCCCCAGGGCGAAGGTCAGCTCCATCAAGTCGTCCGCCCCCTCTCCCTCCAGACACTCGAGGGATTCCCGGACCTCCGCGGCGTGCCCGGCCCAGCGGCCGAGCGGCTGGCTCATGTCGGTGACGAGCGCGCTCGCGGGGGTCCCCAGGGCTCGCGCGGTCTCGACCAGCCCCCGCGCAAGCTCCACGGAGCGGTCGAGCTCCGGCAGGAACGCGCCGTTGCCGGTCTTGACGTCCAGGACCACGCCCGCCGCGCCGGCCGCGAGCTTTTTCGAAAGGATGCTCGCGGTGATGAGAGGGATCGAGTCGACCGTGGCCGTCACGTCCCGGAGGGCGTAGAGGCGCCGGTCGGCCGGAGCGATCGAGCCCGTGGCCGCCCCGATCGCGAGGCCGCACCGGGAGAGGACGTCCTTACAGCGCGCCCGGTCGAGCTCCAGAGCCACGCCCGGAATGCTTTCGAGCTTGTCGATCGTGCCGCCGGTGTGGCCCAGGCCGCGGCCCGCGAGCATCACGATGGGAAGACCGCAGCTCGCGAGGAGAGGCCCCAGAATCAGCGAGGTCTTGTCGCCCACGCCGCCCGTCGAATGCTTGTCGCAGAGGCGGGGGATCTCTCCGGCCAGGTTCCAGCGCTCGCCCGATTCGAGCATGGCGAGGGTCAGCGCGCGGGTCTCCTCGGGGTCCAGGCCGCGGATGGCCGCGGCCATCAGGAACGCGGCGAGCTGCCCCTCGCTCCACGAGCCGTCGGCCGCGCCCCGGGCCACGGCGCGGATCTCGTCCTCGCCGAGCCGCACCCCGGCGCGTTTCCGCTCCAGGATGCGGTAGGGGAGGATCATGAACCGAGCGAGAAGAGGAAGATCAGCCCGGGAACCCGCCAGGCATCCCCGGAGGGAGGCCGATCCCGCCGCCGGGGGGACGGGAGGGATCCAAGGCGGAGAGCTTCTGCTGCGCGTCCTGCAGGTAGGGGGACTGGGGGTAGTCGTCCACGATCTGCTGGTAGGCCTCTACGGCCTCCTGCGGCCGGCCGAGCTGCTCCTGGGTGATCGCCATCTCGTGCAGGAGCACGTCCTTGGGGAGCGGCGGCTCGGACTCTTCGAGCAGGCCGCGCAGGCGGGTCACCAGCTCCTCGCCCTTGCCCTCCTTGCGGTCGAGAGCGAAGAGGTTGAGGCGCGCCTCGCCGGCCAGGACGTGATCGCCGTGGTCGTCCACGAAGTCCTCCCACAGCTCGCGGGCCTTGTCGAGCTGGCCCTCCTCCGCGGCGCCCTGGGCCAGGTAGAGCCCGGCGATGTCCCCGGCCTCGGTGCCGCCGAAGTCGTCGTGGAGCGCGGTGAAGAGCGCCTTGGCCTTGGCGTCCCGGGCGGCTTCGGTCGCGAAGCTCGGCGCGGTCTTGTCGTCCGGCTTGGCGCCGGTCGCCTGGATGGGCGCCTGGTCGACCTTCAGGGCGTAGGAGAGCGCCTCGTTGGCCTTCCGGGCCCGGGAGCCAAGAAAGAAGTAGAGCCCCACTCCGAGCGCCAGGAGCAGCAGGACGCCGCCCACGGCATAGAGGATGGTCCGGACGTGGGTCTCCGCGTACTCGACACCCCGCCCCATGACGTTCGCGAGCTCGTCGCGCTTGATCTCTTTGCGAGTCAGACGTTGATTCATCAAAAAACTCCCGGGAAAATTCCTGTCTTGGGAACAGGGCCGAGCGAAAAACAGAGTGGTGCGGCTGGGAGGACTCGAACCCCCGACCAAGAGTTTAGGAAACTCCTGCTCTTTCCACCTGAGCTACAGCCGCAGGCGACGGGATTATACCCTACGCGCTCGCCCGGCCCTTCCCGTTCGGTTCCTGGTCTGTTTGTCCCCTCAATATCGGATCAGCGATTCCACCTCGTAGCCTTCGAGCTTCTGGCGCCCGGGCAGGAAGGTCAGCTCGATGATGAACCCGAAGCCGGCGACCTTCCCTCCCAGGGACTCGACCATCTTGGCGGTCGCCAGGGCCGTGCCGCCGGTCGCCATGAGGTCGTCGACGATGAGGACGTTCTCGCCGGGGCGGATGGCGTCGTTGTGCATCTCGAGCGTGTCCGTGCCGTACTCCAGGTCATACGTCTCGCGGATCTTTTCGTACGGCAGCTTGCCGGGCTTCCTCACCGGCACGAACCCGGCGTTCAGGTCGTAGGCCACGATCGGGCCGAACATGAAGCCGCGGGACTCGATCCCCACCACCTTGTCGATCTGCTTCTGGGCGAAGAGCCAGACGAAGCGGTCGACGGTCATCCGCAGGGCGAGCGGATGCTGGAGCAGGGTCGTGATGTCGAAGAAGTTGATCCCGGGCTTCGGGAAGTCCGGAACCTCGCGGATGTGCGCCTTCAGATCCTCCATGGTCTCCTCCAAACGGCCCCTCTGGGGGCTAGCGATCGATCTCGAAGCCGTCCCACGCGGGGACGTCTCCCATCTCCTGTTCCTCGAGGCTCGCGACCCGCGAGCCCGGCGGCCCTTCCCGCAGGCGCTCGCGGAAGGCGGAAAGCCGCTCCGGATCGCCCGCGACCTCGACCTCCACCCGCCCGTCCGGGAGGTTCCTCACCCGGCCGGCGAGGCCCAACTCCCGCGCGGCCTTCCGGGCGAACCAGCGGAAGCCCACGCCCTGCACCCGGCCGCTTAAACGAAGGCGGAAGGCCGGCACCCTTCAGCTCGCCTTCCAGCCGTGGCGGCCGAGGAGCGGCACGAAAGCGACCTCCTCCCCCTCCCGCCGCCGGACCTCGCCCCGGGCCGATTTCTTGTACAGCACGAGCCGCTGCTGCTGGATCTGCCCCTCGGGGATCAGCAGCATCCCTCCGGGGGCGAGCTGATCGAGCAGAGGCTCGGGGACCCTGGGCGCCCCGGCCGTCACCAGGATGCGGTCGTACGGGGCCCACTCGCTCCAGCCCACCGTGCCGTCGAAGACCTGGATCTTCACGTTGTCGACTCCGAGCTGGCGCATCCTGGGGATGGCCTGCTGGGCGAGCTCGGCGATCCGCTCCAGGCTGTAGACGCGGCGCGCGAGAAGCGCCAGGACCGCCGTCTGATAGCCCGAGCCGGTGCCGATCTCCAGCACCGAGTGCTCGCGCCCCACCTCCAGGAGCTCGCTCATGCGCGCCACGATGTAGGGCTGCGAGATCGTCTGCGACGAGCCGATCGGCAGCGCGTGGTCGCCGTAGGCCTGGCTCCGGAGATGGTCCCTCACGAACAGGTGCCGCTGGATCTTGCGCATGGCCGCCAGCACGCGCTCGTCCTTCACGCCGCGGGCGGCGATCAGGTCGCGGACCATCCGCTCGCGCTGGACCGCGTAGTCGCTCATTCCGCGTCCGCGGAAGACGGCGTGAAGGACAGGGCCGAGAGCTTGTCCCGCAAGGAGCCGAAGCTCTCGAGGCCCGGGTAGTAGGTGAGGTCCAGGTGGAGCGGCGTCACGGAGACGTACCCCGTCGAGACCGCCTCGTAGTCGGTGCCGGTCGCGCGGTCCCACTGGGGAGTTCCGGCGATCCAGTAGTACTTGCGGCCGCGCGGGTCGAGCTTCTCGATGACCGACTGCTTGTACACCCGCCGGCCGAGCCGGGTGAAGCGCACGCCCTGGATCAGGCCGGCCGGCACGTTGACGTTGAGCAGCAGGTCGCGGGGCAGCTCCTCGGTCCTCAAGGTCTCGACGATCGTGCGGGCAAACTCCGCCGCCGGCCCGAAGGAGAACCCCTCCCCCACCTCCTGGCTGAAGGCGACGGAGGGGATGCCCAGGAGCGTCCCCTCGAAGGTCGCGGAGACGGTGCCCGAGTAGGTCACGTCGTCCCCCAGGTTGAGGCCGAAGTTGACGCCCGAGCAGACGAGGTCCGGCGGGTTGTCCTTGAGGATCGACAGGACTCCCAGGTTCACGCAGTCGGTCGGCGTGCCGTCCACGGCATACCAGTTCTCCTGGACCTTCTGCATGCGCAGCGGCCGCGACAGAGTCAGGGCGTGCCCCATGGCGCTCTGCTCGCGGTCCGGCGCCACGACCACGACCTCCGCGATCTCGGAGAGCGCGGTCGCGAGACGCTTGATCCCCTCGGAGAAGATGCCGTCGTCGTTGGTGACCAGGATGCGCTTCATTCGGCCCTGTTCACTCCGGCTTGATGTACCGGCCGATGATCGGCTGGAGCGCCTTGACGGTCTGGGCCGGGATCATGGAGCGCTCGGTGATCAGCGAGTACTGGAGCGCGTCGGCGCACAGGCAGCTCCGCTTCTCGCCCCCGCTCACACGCTTAAGCATCTGGCGCACCACCTCCTGCGACATCTTCACGTTCTGGCGGACGACCTCCATGACCGCTTCGCCCGAGACCGCCTCTTCCGTCTCGTGCCAGCAGTCGTAGTCGGTGATCATGGAGAGCGACACGTAGCAGATCTCGGCCTCCCGGGCGAGCCGCGCCTCGGTCAGGTTGGTCATGCCGATCACGTCGAAGCCGAGACTCCGGTAGGCCTCGGACTCCGCGCGGGTCGAGAACTGCGGCCCTTCCATGTTGACGTAGGCGCCGCCCTTGTGGACGGTCGCTCCCGCGGCGCGGGCGGCGTCCACCGCCTGGTCGAGAAGCCGCGGGCAGATGGGCTTCGCGAGCGAGACGTGGGCCACCAGGCCGTTGCCGAAGAAGGTGTCCGGGCGGTGGCGGGTGCGGTCGAAGAACTGGTCGGGGACCACGATGTCGGTCGGCTTGTACTCGATCTTCAGCGAGCCCACGGCGGAGACCGAGACGAGCTGCTCGACCCCCAAGACCTTGAAGCCGAAGATGTTGGCGCGGTAGTTGAGCTCGGTGGGAAGCAGCCGGTGGCCGCGGCCGTGGCGGGGCAGGAAGGCGACCCGCCGGCCCTCGATCTCGCCGATGACGTAGGGGTCCGACGGATCGCCGAACGGGGTTTCGATCCGGCGCTCCTCGAGGACCTTCATGCCCTCCATCTGGTAGAGGCCGCTGCCCCCGATCACACCGATACGGATATCACTCATGGGAAGACTCTCCTCCTTGACAGGGAATTCTCGTCTGGCCGGCCCACTGGAGCCGGCAGAGTCTAGCAGTTACCGGATCGCTTCCACCACCGCCAGGGCGGTCGCCAGGGCCTGCCGGGCCTGCTCGCCGGTGACGAGGGGCGCTCCGTCCCCCCGGCAGGCGGCGACGAAGGCTTCGAGCTCCTTGGCGAGCGGCTCGGCGCGGGTTACGGGGAGGTCGTCCGGCAGGATGCTCCGCTTCCCGCCGTCCTCCTCCAGCCGGTAGCCGCGGATCTCCTGCGCCTGGTAGTCGAGCGAGTAGTACCGGGAAGGCAGAAAGGTGCGGAGCTTCCGCACCCGCTCGGAGGAGACCCGGGAGGCGGTCAGGTTGGCGACGCACCCCGAGGCGAGCTCGATCCGGACGTTCGCGATGTCGATCCGGGGCGAGAGCACGGCGATGCCGGTCGCCCGCACCTCGGTCACGGGGCTCGGGTCCAGGGCGTGGAGGATCTGGAGGTCGTGGATCATCAGGTCGAGCACCACGTCCACATCCAGGCTCCGGGGGGAGAAGACCGCCAGGCGCTGCACCTCGACGAACCGCGGCGGCGTGCCGACCGAGAGGAGCGCCTGGACCGCCGGGTTGTAGAACTCGACGTGCCCCACCGCCAGCACCCGGCCGGCCGCCGCCGCGATCAGCCGGTCGGCCTCCGCCAGGTTCTGCGCCAGGGGCTTTTCGACCAGGACGTCGATCCCGCGCGCGAGGAGCTCGCACCCCAGCCCGGCATGCGCCACGGTGGGCACGGCCACGACCGCCGCCTCGATCTCCGAGGCGAGGTCGTCCGCCCGGGAAAAGACCCGCGCGCCGTGCTCCGCGGCCACCGCCTCCGCCGCCTCGGGGCGCGGATCGTAGACCCCGACGAGCTCGGCGCCGGGAAGGGACGCCAGCAGCCGGACGTGGTTCCTGCCCATGGCGCCGGTGCCGAACACGCCGGCGCGCAGGGGCCCGCGCGCCGCGCTACTCAGCCTCGCCTCCCCCGCTGCGCCCACCCCGGGGCGGAGACTTGTGGATGCCCCGCTTCGCGCTCTCGATGAAGGCGAGCAGATCGGCGACGTACGGGTCCTCTGGGACCTCCGCGCGGATGCGCTCCAGGGCCTGGGCCGTGTTCAGGCGCGAGCGCACGAGGATGCGCAGCGCCGCGTCCAGGTGCTTCAAAGTCTCGGCCTCGAACCCCTTGCGTTTGAGGCCGATCGAGTTCAAGCCGTAGAAGGCCGGCTTCTGGCCGACGGTCTTGACGAACGGGAGGGCGTCCATGGTGACGACGCTGTAGCCCCCCACATAGGCGTGCCGGCCCACGCGGCAGAACTGGTGGACGGAGCTGAAGGCGCTGATCGAGGCGTCGTCGTGCACCTCGACGTGGCCGGCGAGTGTGGCATTGTTGGCGAAGATCACCCGGTCGCCCACCTGGCAGTCGTGGGCGATGTGGGTGTAGGCCATGAACAGGCCGTCGCTGCCGACCCGGGTCATCCCGCCGCCCTTGGCGGTCCCCCGGTGGACCGTGCAGAACTCCCGGAACTGGTTGCGGTCGCCGATCTCGAGCCAGACCTCCTCGCCGCGGAATTTCAAGTCCTGGGGCTCGAAGCCGATCGCGGCCTGGGGGAAAATCCGGTTCTCGCGGCCGATCCGGGCCGGCCCCTGGACCTGGGCGGCCGCCCCGATCTCGGTGCCGTCGCCGATCGTGACGTCCGCGCCGATCACCGCGAAGGGACCCACGCGGACCCCGTCGCCCAACCGGGCGCTCTCGTGGATCACCGCCGAAGGGTGGATGAGCTCGGACATGACGGTCCCCCTCAGCGGTCCACCATGGCGGAAGAGATCACCGCCTCGGCCGCGAGCTGGCCGTCCACCGTGACCTTGCCCGCCAGCTTGCAGTAGGTGCTCCGCAGGCGAAGGACTTCGAGCTCGTAGCGGACCTGGTCTCCCGGGACCACCGGGCGCCGGAACTTGGCCTCTTCGATCGACGCGAAGTAGATGAGCTTCCTGTCCCGGTCGGGGATGTCGGCCAGGAGGAGCAACCCCCCGGACTGGGCCATGCCCTCGATGAGCAGCACGCCGGGCATCACCGGCCGGCCCGGGAAGTGCCCCAGGAAGAACGGCTCGTTGATCGTGACGTTCTTGATCGCCACGATCCGCTTGCCGGGCTCCATCTCCAGCACGCGGTCGACCAGAAGCAGCGGATAGCGGTGCGGCAGCACCGACAGGATCCATTCGATGTCCCACGAAGGTGTCGGCTCGCTCAACTCATTCCTCCTCGCGTCCCTCGTCCGTCTCGACGCCCAGTCTCTTTTCGAGAGCCTTCACGCGGCGGCTCATTGTCTCGAGGTGCGCGAGCAGCACGGCCTGCCGCCGCCACTTGCGCAGCGGGATCGCGGGGATGCCGGCCACCTGCGTCTTCGGCTCGACCGAGGTCAGGGCCGCCGACTTGGCCGCCACCTGCGCTCCGTCCCCGAGATGGATGTGGCCCGCGACCCCTGCCTGGCCGGCCAGGACCACGTAGTCCCCCAGCCGGGTGCTGCCCGCGATTCCTGCCTGGCCGCAAAGGATACAGTGCCGGCCGACCTCCACGTTGTGACCGACCTGGACGAGATTGTCGATCTTGGTCCCGTCCCCGACGCGGGTCTCCCCCAGCATGGCGCGGTCGATGGTCGAGTTGGCGCCGATCTCGACATCCTCCCCCACCACCACGCGCCCGACCTGGGGCACCTTGTGGTGGACTCCCCGGGAGGTGGCGTAGCCGAAGCCGTCGGCCCCGAGCACGGCCCCGGCGTGGACGAGGCTCCCCGCGCCGATCTCGGTGCCGTCGTAGAGCACGGCGTGCGGATAGAGGACCGCCCTCTCGCCCACCGAGCAGAGCCGCCCCACGACCGCCAGGGCGTGAACCGCGGCGCCGGCGCCGATCCGGCTGCCCGCGCCGATCACGGCGTAGGGGCCGATGTGGGCGGAAGGGTCGACCTCCGCCCCCGGCTCCAGCACGGCCGTGGGGTGGATCCCGGGCTCCCGGGCCTCCACGGGGTGGAAGACGGCGATCAGGCGGGAGAGGGCGAAGGAGGAATCGTCGACGACCAGGAGATCGCGGCCGAGGCCGGCCGGGGAGATCCCCTTCCCCACCAGCAGGGCCCCGGCGCCGCTCGCCATCGCCCGATCCCGGTATTTTGGCTGGGTGAGAAAGGAGAGGTCGCGGGGCCCGGCGGCGTCGAGCGTGCGGATGGCCTCGACCTCGCGCTCCGGGTCCCCTTCGATCCGGCCTCCCACCAGCTCGGCAAGCTCGGCCAGCCGGAAGGCCACGCGGTTACTGGCCCTGCTTGCCAGCGGCCGCCGGGGCGGCGCCGTCCAGACGCTGAATGATCGCGTTGGTGATGTCGATCGCCTCGTCCGCGTAGATCAGGCCGCTCTCGAACTTGCGGAAGATCAGGGTGTACCCCATCTCCTTGCCGGCCTGGTTGATCACGGGCATCACGCGCTGGTCGATCTGGCCCAGGATCTCGTCCCGCTTCTTGTTGAGCTCGCGGGTGGCGTCGTCCTGGAAGCGGCGCAGGTTGATCTCCTTCTCCTCGTACTGCTTGCCGAGATCCGCGAGCTTGTCCTGGGCGAGCGACAGCCGGCCCTCGCTGATCTTGGTCTGGAGGTCCTTGAGCTCCTGCGCCTTGGTGCGGATCTCCCCCTCCTTCTGCTCCTGGAGCTTTTTCAAATCGGCCAGGGCCTTCTTGCCGGTCTGCGACGAGAGAAGGATCTTCTCCGTGTCGATGACGGCGATCTTGATGGGCCCCGCCGGAGACGAGGGCTGCTGCGCCCGGGCGGCGACCGGAAGGGTCAACGCCAGGAGCGCGGCGGCGACAATCGGAAAACGGCGGACGGAAAACGGCATGGGTCTATCTCCTTCAGTTTAGAAGCTCGTGCCAATACTGAACTGGAAGTCTTCAAAGCTGTCCTGAGGCAGCTCGTCCAGGTTGAATGCATAGATGAAACGCAAGGGAGCCCCGAACACGGGAACCAGGACGCGCAGCTCGGCACCCGCGGTGTACCGCAGGTTCGACAGGTCAAACGACTGCCCCTCGCCGAACACGTTGCCCGCGTCGGCAAAGACGAGCACGCGGAAGGGGCCGCCCAGCAGGAAATGGTACTCCAGGTTGAGCTGGACGTACTGGTCCCCGCCCAGCACCGCCCCCGTCTGAGTGTCGCGCAGGGGGAGCCCGTTGGCGTCCCGCAGGAAGATCGAGCGGAACCGGTGGCCGCGGATGCTGTTCTCGCCGCCCAGGAAGAAGCGCTCCAGGGTGGAGATCGTCCGTCCATCGAACGGCTCGATCAACCCGCCCTCGACGTTCAGGGCGAAGACGGTCCTCGCCGGATAGGTGCTCATCGGCTGCCACAGGCTGTACGTGATCTCGGGGCGGTAGAAAAAGCTGTCCCCGCCCAGGAAGCCGCCCGCGTACTCCACCGCGGCCGTGAACCGCTGGCCGCGCGTCGTCTCGAAGGGGTTGTCCCGGCTGTCGAACACGTAGGCCGGCCGCAGCGACGAGTTGTCGAGCAGCAGCCGCGACGTGATGACGTCGCCCGGCTGGGGCTGCCCCGCCGGCGGAGGGGTCTGCCCGGGCGCCAGCGGCGGAATGGTGACCCGCGACTCGTCCTCGTACCGCGAGCGGTTGTAGCTCATGCTGACCGACTGGAAGAGCCGGAAGTTCCGGCCGTAGGTCAGCACGCCGCCCTGGCTGTTGCGCTGGTAGCGCTCCTGGTTGGACAGGAGGCCGTACTCCAGGTCCTGGTTGAAGGCCCGGACGCCGATGCTCTGCGGTTTGTCGAGGAACCAGGGGACAAAGTACGAGAGGTCGAAGAAGTTCCGGTACTTGCCGCTCTGGAGCGAGAGGCCCACCTGCTCGCCGCGCCCGAGGAAGTTCTTGGTGTTGATCGCGAACTGGCCGAAGAAGCCGTCGAGCTCGCTCCAGCCGCCGCCGAACTGCAGCTCGGTCCGCTCCGCCTCCTGGCCCTTGAAGACCAGGTTGACCCTCTTGTCCTGGGTGTCGGTGTCGATCTCGACCGGGTCTTCCTCGTTCAGCTTGAAGTAGCCGAGCTGGTTGACCTTGAGCACGCTGTTGCGGATGGCGCCGACGTTCATCAGGCCGCCTTCCGACAGCCGGATCTCGCGCCGCAGCACCTTGTCCATGGTGCGGTCGTTGCCCTCGAACTCGATGCGGCCGACCTTGAACTGGTCGCTCTCGTTGATGTGGATGACCACGTTGGCCACCCGGTTCTCCTTCTCCACGAGCTCGGGCTCGACGCGGGCGAAGATGTAGCCCGTGTTGTGGTAGAGATCGGTGATCGCCTTGACCCCCTCGTCCACCACCTTGGAGCGGAGCCAGCCGCCGCCCTGGTGCTCGAACGCCCGGAGGAGCTGCTGGTCGGTGTAGATCTGGTTGCCCTCGATCGTCACCTCGCCGAACTTCCAGCGCTCCCCCTCCTCGATCGGCACGGTCAGGAACATGCGGCGCTTCTGGTCCTTGACCTCGGCCGCGTTCGGGTTGGCCGCCCGCACCTCGACCTTGGGCTCGCCGATGACCACGTTCTTGTAGCCGGACGCCCGGTAGACGTCCCGGACCGTGTCCAGGTCCTCCTGGAGCTTGCCGGGATCGTAGATGTCCTTCTTCATGAGCCGGTTGATGGGACCGGTCTCCTTGGTGTTCTTCATGACCCAGCGCAGGCGCAGGTCGTTGAAGACCGTGTTCCCCTCGAAGTCGATGTCGGAGATCCGGACGCGGTTGCCCTCGTCCACCGTGAAGATCACCCGCTTCTCGTTGGGTCCCAGGTCCTCGATCGTGTAGCGGGCCTGGGCGAAGCGGTAGCCCTTCTCGGCGTACATCTCCTCGACCAGGGTCTTCACCCGCTGGAGCTCGCCCAGAGACAGGGGCTCGCCCTCGCGGACCCTGATGCGCTGGGTCGTCAGCTTGTCCTGGATGTCGGTCTTCGAGATCCGCTTCAGCCCCTCGTAGGAGAGGGAGCGGAGGATCGGGCGCTCCACGACCGTGATGACCAGACGGACCCCCTGGTCCGCCGGGATCGCCTCGACCTGGACGTCGTCGACCAGGTTCCGGGCCCAGAGCTCCTTGATGTTCGCATCCAGTTGCTGCTGGTCGAACGCCTGGCCGGTCTCCAGGCCCAGGTAGTAGCGCAGGGTCTCGTCCGACAGGGTCTTCAAACCCCGGAACTCGATCGCTTGGATCGTCTGGTTGTCCGCGCCCCCCGGATCCTGCGCGCGGGCCGGCATGCCGCCGGTCACGAGCAGGGGGAGGAGCACCAGGGCAAGCAGCCGGCGTACGCCGCTAAAGCGGCGAGAGCCGCACCAGCTCGTGATGAGAACAGGCTTCATCGCGTCATCGTCCTCGCTTCCTCGCCGGCCGCCCAGGGCGGCCGGCGAAAAGCCCTCTCTTCGTCAGGAAATCGGGAGCTGCCGAACGGCGGTCAGCGCTGGGGAATCAAGAACTCCTGGGCGCCGGCCTGGAACGTCAGCTCACCGCCCTCAAGGTCTACATCGATTCTCTCGATCGGCTCCCCCTGCTGGTTGTTGATCAGGATCTCCGAGATGGCATCCTGGATGTGGCGCTGGATCGTCCGGCGCAACGGCCGGGCTCCGGTCGACGGATCGACGCCCGCCTTGGCCAGCAGCCACTCCTTCGCCTTCTCCGAGACCTCCAGCCGGAGGCTCCGCTCTGCGAGGGTATTGTTGACGTCTTCGAGCAGAATGTCTACGACCGACCGCAACTCGCTCTCTCCCAACGGGTTGAAGACGATCACCTCGTCGATCCGGTTGATGAACTCAGGGCTGAAGGCCCTCCGGAGCTCGGCCAGGATCTCTTCTTCGATCCGCTGGAAGCTCGCGGCCTCGCTCCCCTCGCCGAAGCCCATGCGGCCTCCGCGCAGCACGAGCTTCGAGCCGATGTTCGAGGTCATGAGGATCAAGGTGTTGCGGAAGTCCACCTGGTTGCCGTAGGCGTCCGTAAGCTGGCCGTCCTCCAGGATCTGCAGGAGGATGTTGGCCACGTCCGGGTGCGCCTTCTCGATCTCGTCGAAGAGGATCAGCGAATACGGCTGCCGCCGCACCCGCTCCGTGAGCTGCCCGCCCTCCTCGTGGCCCACGTAGCCCGGCGGCGAGCCGATGAGCTTCGAGACCGCGTGCTTCTCCATGTATTCCGACATGTCGAAGCGCACCAGCGCCTTCTGGTTGCCGAACAGGAAGTCCGCGAGCTGGCGGGCGACCTCGGTCTTGCCCACGCCCGAGGGGCCCAGGAAGATGAAGGAGCCCATCGGCCGCTGCGGGTTGGCGACCCCCAGGCGGGAGCGGCGGATCGCCCGGCTGATCGCGCTGATCGAGCGGTCCTGGCCCACCACGCGCCGCTTCAGGGTGTCCTCCATGCGGAGCAGGCGCTCGGCCTCCTCGCTCTGGAGAGCGGTCACCGGGATGCCGGTCCACGAGGAGATGACCTCCTCGATGTCGTGCCGGGTCACCTCGAGCACGCCGGTCTCGTCCGTCGCCACGCTCATTCTCTCGAGGTCTTCCCGCAACTCGATCTCCCGCTCCCGCAGGTAGACGGCGCGCTCGAAGTCCTTGTCGGAGATCGCGACCTTCATCTCCTTGACGACCTGGCGGATCTCCTGCTCCAGCCGCCGCAGGTTCTGGGTGTCGCGCACC
>DATHUD010000107.1:0-9596 GCA_035462575.1 Thermoanaerobaculia bacterium
GGAGCGCCAGATCCCCTCCGCCACGGTCGAGGGCCTCCTGATCCTGAAGCTCTACGCTCTTCCCTCTCTCTACCGGCAGGGCAACTACGCACGAGTCGGCCTCTATGAGAACGACATCGCGACCCTGCTCCAGGCCTACCGGCCGCCTGTCGAGCCGTTGTTCGCGGAGATCGCACCTCACCTGAGTGAGAATGACCTCGGATCGTTACGGCAGATCGTCGCCGAAATCGAGCAGCGGATCGCGCGATTCGAAAAAACGGCCGGCGAGTCCTCTTCCCCATAACAAACCCCCCGCCTAAGACGTACTCTAGTCAAGCAGGACCACCGCACCCGCGGCTCCCGCTCCCCACCCCCGCCGGCGACCCCGGCAAGGAGAATGACGTGAAGAAGCTCTGGCTTTTGACCCTACTCCTCGGCAGCCTCGCGGCTACGACGGCCTGCACGAACGGGGACGCCGTTGCCCGGGAGACCTCCTCCGGTGAAGCGAAGGCCAAGGCGGACGAGGCCGTGCCCGTGGAGGTGGCGGCCCTGGAACGCGGGGAGATCGAGGCGGTGCTCCGCTTCTCGACCAACCTGGAGGCGGACAGCCAGGTGGAGGTCTTCTCCCAGGCGGCGCGGCAGGTGCGGCAGCTCCTGGTCGAAGAGGGCGCCCGGGTGAGGAAGGGGCAGGTGCTTCTCCGCCTTCAGGACGAGGAGCAGCGGAACGCGCTCGCCAAGATCCAGAGCCAGCTCGAGAGGTCGAAGCGCGAGTATGAGCGGCAGAAGAAGATGTTCGCCTCGGAGCTCATCTCGGAGCAGGCGTTCAGCCAGGCGACCTACGACGTCGAACAGCTCGAGCTGGCCAAGGAGGAAGCCGAGCGGCAGCTCTCGTACACCGAGGTGCGCGCCCCCATCTCCGGCACGGTCACCCGCCGCCTCGTGGGGCTCGGGGACCAGATCATGCCCAACCAGCACCTGTTCGACCTCGTGGACTTCAACTCGATCGTGGCCCGTGTCCACGTGCCGGAAAAGGAGCTCGCCCGCCTCCGGCTGGGCCAGCCCGTGCGCATCTCCGCGCCCGCCCTGGGCGGCGACACGGTCGAGGCCCGCGTCTCGCTCCTCTCCCCCGTGGTCGATCCCAAGAGCGGAACGATCAAGGCGACGATCAAGGTGCCCGATCATCCGGGCCTGCGGCCGGGCCTGTACGTGGACGTGACGCTGGTGACCACGACCGAGAAGGACGCGCTCTTGGTCCCCAAGCGGGCGCTCGTGTATGACAACGACCAGATCTTCCTCTATCGCCTGAAGGACGGGAACCGCGTGGAGCGCCTGCTCGTGCGGACCGAGCTCGAAGACAAGGAGCACGTGAAGCCTTTGGATGGGCTCGCCGAGGGCGACAAGGTGGTCGTGGCCGGGCAGGCGGGCTTGAAGGACGGCGCCCTGGTGCGGCCCGCGAAGGCGGGAGCATGAAGGCCGACGTCGACGCGGACCGACCCGAGGTGCGGGCCGGCGCCTCGCCCACCGGGGTGACGGGGTTCGTCACCCAGCGGCCGGTCGCGGTCCTCATGATCTTCCTGGCGATGGTGGTGTTCGGCGCCTTCTCCTACGGGCGGCTGCCGGTCACCCTGATGCCCGAGCTCTCCTACCCCACGCTCACGGTCCGCACGGAGTACCCCGGCGCCGCGCCCGAGGAGGTGGAAAACGACATCTCGCGGCCCATTGAAGAAGCCCTCGGCGTGATCGGGGGCCTGCGCCGGATCAGCAGCGTGAGCCGCGCCGGAGTGAGCGACGTGGTTCTGGAGTTCGCCTGGGACACGGAGGTCTCCCAGGCCACGCAGGACACGCTCGAAAAGCTCGACCTCGTGTTCCTCCCCGAGGAGGCCGAGCGCCCCTTGATCCTCCACTACGACCCGTCGCTCGACCCGGTGCTCGAGCTGTCGCTCTCGGGCCAGGGCGAGCGCTTCCGCGACGAGGAGGGTCTGCGGCGCCTGCGGCGTATCGCGGAGCTTCAGGTCAAGCGGGCGCTCGAGCCCATCAAGGGGGTCGCGGCCGTGCGGGTGCGCGGCGGCCTCGAAGAAGAGATCCACGTCCTCGTGGACAACGAGAGCCTGCGCCGGACCGGGCTCCCCATCCAGACGGTGATCGACCGGCTGCGCCAGGAGAACATCAACGTCGCGGGCGGTACGATCCAGGAGGGGCGCACCGAGTACATGGTGCGGACGTTGAACGAATACGGCGACCTCGCGCAGATCGAGGAGACGGTGGTCGCCTCGCCCGGCGGGCGGGACGTCCGCATCAAGGACCTCGGCCGGGTGGTGCGCTCGCACAAGGAGCGCCAGATGCTCACCCGCACGGATGGCGGCGAGAGCGTCCAGATCGACCTCTTCAAGGAGGCGGACGCCAATATCGTGGCCGTGGCCGAGCGGGTGCAGGCGGCGCTCGACGGCGAGGAAGGGTTGGCGACCCGGCTTGAAAGCGAGGAGGGGGCCCGGCTGCACCTGGTGGCGGACCGCTCGGTCTTCATCCGGAGCAGCATCGACGAGCTGCGCGACAGCGCGGTCCTGGGCGGCCTCCTCGCGATCTTCGTGCTCTTCCTGTTCCTCCGCGAGTTCCGCTCGACGGCGGTGATCGCGGTCAACATCCCGATCGCGCTCATCCTCTGCTTCGCGCCTCTCCACCTGCTGGGCGTGTCGATCAACATCATGTCGCTCGGCGGCCTGGCGCTCGGCGTGGGCATGCTCGTGGACAGCTCGATCGTGGTGCTCGAATCGATCGCCCGCTGCCGCGAAGAGGGGGACGGCGTCGTGGCCGCGGCGGTCCGCGGCACCCGCGAGGTGGCGGCCCCCGTGGTCTCCTCGACGCTCACGTCGGTCGCGGTCTTCTTCCCGATGGTGTTCGTCGAGGGGATCGCCGGCCAGGCGTTCGGCGACCTGGGGCTCGCGGTGGTGGTTTCGCAGTTCGCGGCGCTTATGGTCGCCCTGTTCTTCGTGCCGATGCTCGCGAGCCGGACCGGCGTGCGCTGGGCGGGCGGCGCGGCCCGGGAGGGCTCGGCCGTGCGGGGCTCCTCGGCCTGGCGCTCCTTCCGGGAGGATTCCCGGCGTGTCCGCGCCTGGGCGCGCGGCCCGGTCCGGGCGCTCGCCGTCCTCCCCGCCTTCCTCTACCTCCTGATCCGCCTGCCCCTGGCGCTCCTCTTCGAGGGGATCGGCAAGCTCCTCCTCGCGATCCTCGGCGCCTTCTCCTGGGTCTGGCGGCGAGGCGTGGCCCCGGCGGCGCGGGGACTCGTGAGTTTCGTCGAGCGCGGCTCTCACCGGCTCGGAGGCGGGAGGAAGAGCGGCCTTCGCGACGGGTACATGCGGGCGGTCCGCTGGGGCGTGGACCACCCGATGCCGGTGCTGGGCCTGACCCTCGCTCTCATGGCGGGTACCTGGATGCTGGGAACGCGGCTCGACAGCGAGCTTCTCCCCGAGGTCCACCAGGGCGAGCTCACTTTCGAGGTGGCCCTCCCCGTGGGCACGCCGCTCGAAGAGACCGAGGCGATGCTCGCGCCGGTCGAAGAGGCCATCCTCGCCGAGCGGGAGCACCTGCGCTCGATGATCCTGACCGTGGGCTTCGACCCCGCCAACTCCCAGCGCGCGGACGAGGGAGAGCACACGGCCCGGTTCAAGATGCTCCTCGACAGCTCGGACCCGCAGGTCGAGCAGGAGGTCATCGCCCGCCTGCGCGACCGCCTCACGCGCATTCCGGACCTGGACGCCCGGGTCACCCGGCCGGTCCTCTTCAGCTCCCAGACCCCGATCGAGGTCGAGATCCACGGGGACGACCTCCCGCGCTTGAAAGCCCTGTCGGACCGGGTGCGCACCCTGATGGCCGGAATGCCCGAGCTGGCGGACGTCGAATCCACCTTGCGCAGCGGCGCCCCCGAAGTGCAGATCGTCTACGACCGCAACCTCCTCGCCCGCTACGGCCTGAACCTGCGGCAGGTGGCCGAGCTGGTGAGGAACCAGGTCAAGGGCTTCGAGGCGACGCGCTACAACCTGAAGGACCGGCGCGTGCCGATCCTCGTGCGGCTGAACGAAGGGGACCGGGAGACCGTCGACGACGTGCGGAACCTCACCGTCAACCCCCAGGGAGAGACGCCCATCCCGCTCTCCGCCGTGGCCGCCGTGGCCCTGGGCGAGGGGCCGAGCGAGGTGCGCCGGGTGGACAGCCAGCGCGTGGGCCTCGTGCGCGCCAACATCGCCGCGGGCTCGCTCGGCTCGGCCGTGGAACGGATCGAGCGGGAGCTCGCGCAAGAGATCGAGTGGCCGGCGGACATGAGCTTCTACCTCACCGGCCAGAACCAGGAGTGGCAACGGAGCCGCGGCAGCCTGTGGCTCGCTCTCGGACTTTCGATCTTCCTCGTCTACGTCATCATGGCGGCCCAGTTCGAGTCGCTGCTCCACCCGTTCGTCATCCTGTTCTCGATCCCGCTCGCCTTCTTCGGAACGATCACCGCCCTCTGGGCGCTCGGCATCAGCCTCTCGGTCGTCGTCTTCCTGGGAATGATCATGCTCGCCGGCATCGTGGTGAACAACGCCATCGTGCTGATCGACTACATCAACACCCTGCGCCGCCGCGGGGTCCCCCGGGACGAGGCCATCGTGACCGCCGGGGTCGTACGCCTGCGGCCGATCCTGATGACCACGGCGACGACCGTGCTCGGCCTGATCCCCATGGCCCTGGGGCTGGGCGACGGCGCCGAGATCCGCACGCCCATGGCGATCGCGGTGATCAGCGGCCTGACCAGCTCGACGCTCTTGACGCTCTTCCTCATCCCCTCCCTCTACGCCCTCTTCGACCGGATGAAGGACCGCCTCTTCGGCGAAGAGCCCGCGCCGGCCGAGGAGCCGGGAGGGCTGGCCGGGACCCTGGCGGCGCAATGAGCGGCCCCTCGCGCTGGGAGGGCGCCCTCCCCCGCTTCTCGCTCGACCGCCGCATCACGGTCCTCGTGCTGCTCGCGAGCGCGCTGGTGGTGGGCACGGTCGCGACGCTCGGCATCCCGCTCGAGCTCTTCCCCCGGGGCTTCAACCTCCCCCACCTGGCGGTCCAGGTCCCCTGGCGCGATGCGCCGCCCGAGGAGGTGCTGGAGAAGATCGTGATCCCGCTCGAAGAGGAGCTCGCCACGGTGCGGGGCCTCGAACGGATCAACTCGGTCGCCACGACCGGCTTCGGCCGCGCCTTCCTCCTCTTCAAGCAGGGGACGGACATGGACGTGGCCTACCGCGAGGTGCGCGACCGGGTGGAGCGCGCCCGCGCCCGCCTCCCCGAGGATGCGGACCGCGTCTTCATCCGCAAGGAGGACGAGACCGGCATCCCCATCGCCGTTTTAGGCCTCGCCGTGGACCCGGCGCTGACGGACTCCTACAACCTCATCCAGAAGGAGATCGTCCTCCCCCTCCAACGGATCGACGGCGTGGCCACCGTGGGCGCGGACGGCCTCGAAGAAAAAGAGATCCTGATCGAGCTGGACCGGAAAGCCACCGATTCCGCGGGTCTCAACATCTACCAGTTGGGTCTCGAGCTTTCAGGGGACAACTTCACGCTCGCCTCCGGCAACGTCCGCTCCGGCGGGGACAAGCTCCTGCTGCGCTCCGTGGCGCGCTACCCGGACTTGGAAGCGCTCCAGAACCGGCCCATCGGCACCGTCCTGCGCTTGAAGGACATCGCGACCGTGCGCTACGCCGAGCCCGAGAAGAAATACCGGGCGCGGGCCAACAGCCGCCCGGCCGTAGCGCTCATCATCCTCAAGGAAGGGGATGCCAACACGCTCCAGGTCTCCCGCGAGATCTCTGCCGCGATCGAGCGCATGAAGGCCAATCCGCGCCTGCGTCAGATCGAGCTCGTCCCCCTCTTCGACCAGGGCGAGGTCATCCTCGACTCGCTCAAGAACCTGGTCGGCAGCGGCCTCCTGGGCGGGCTCATCGCGATCGCCGTGCTCTTCTTCTTCCTCGGCCGGCTGCGGATGACGCTCATCATCACGCTCTCGATGCCGCTGTCGCTGGTGATCGCGCTCGCCGTCATGTACTTCGCCGGGGAGAGCTTGAACATCATCTCGCTCCTCGGGCTCATGATCTCGGTGGGCATGCTGGTCGACAACTCGGTCGTGGTGGCCGAGAACATCCTGCGTCTCCGCGGCGAGGGGCTCTCGCGGCGGGAGGCGTCGATCCGGGGCGGCGGAGAGATCGCGCTCGCCATCCTCATGGCGACGCTCACCACCGTGACCGTCTTCCTGCCGGTCTCGCTCGTCGAGGGCGAAGGGCAGTTCTTCCTGCTGCGCCTGGCGATCCCCATCTCGGTCTCGCTCCTGGCCTCGCTCTTCGTGGCGCTCGTCTGCGTCCCCCTGGCCGTGTACCTCACGCTTCCGGCCTCCGGCGCCGAGGCGGAGGCGCGGCCCTGGAGGAAGCGGTTCGACGCGGGCCTCGCCTCGGCATACGACCGCACCTTCGGCCTGCTGAACCGCGCCTACGGCCGGCTCCTCGCCCTGTCGCTGCGCCACCGGCTCGACGTGGTGATCGCCCTCGTCGCCGTCCTGGCGCTCACCGGCTGGGTCGCTCAGGAGAAGATCGAGGTCAAGCCTACCCAGGAGGATGAAGGCCGGGGTTTCGAGATCGACGTGGACCTGCCGGACAACACGACGCTCGAAGAGGCCGAGCAATACTTCCTCACCGCCGAGAAGGTCGTCCAGGGCATGAAAGGCGAGCTCGACCTCGCGGGCTACTTCCTCTTCCACCGTGCCACCCGGGGCGAGATCCAGGGATGGTTCAACCAGCCGCGGACGAACGGCCTCACCCCCCGCCAGGTGACCGAGCGCATCTTGGCGGCGCTCCCCGAAAAGCCCGGCGCGGAGCTCTTCACCGGCCAGGAGGAAGAAGACCAGGACGAGGACGAGAGCCTCTACACCCTGACCCTCGCGGGCGAGGACGCCCAGGACCTCGAGAAGACCGCCCGGGAGCTCGAAGCCCGCTTCGCGCGGGTCCCCGGCGTCCTGGGCATCAAGAAGGCGGGCGAACGCTCCCCGAACGAGCTGGCCCTCGTCATCGACCGCGACCGGGCCCAGCGCCAGGGGGTGAACCCCGAGGTCGTGGCCGGCGTCGTGGGCTACGCCCTGCGCGGCCAGGCCCTCCCCCGCTACTCGCAGGACGGCAAGGAGATCCCCGTGCGCGTGCGCTTCCGCGAGGCCGACCGCGAGAGCCTCGCCGACCTCTCGAGCTTCGAGGTCCCCACGATGACGGGAGAGACGGTCGCCCTCTCCTCGTTGACCGACATCGAGCTCCTCCCCACCGCCACCCGGATCGAGCGGGAGAACCAGCGGATCTCCCGCACCCTCACCGTCGAGCTGCGCGAAGGCCAGGAAGACGCCGCCCGCGAAGAGCTCGAAGCCCTGGCCGCCGGCTTCGACCTCCCCGAGGGGATCGTCACCGTGGCTGAAGAGGAGGACGAGGGGCTCGACGAGGACATGGAAGGCATGGTCTTCGCGGCCGCCCTCTCGATCGTCTTCATCTACCTCTTGATGGGCCTCCTCTTCGAGAGCTTCATCCTCCCCCTCTCGATCATCCTCACCATCCCGCTCGCCGGCATCGGAGTCGTCTGGCTCCACGTCCTCGCGGGCCTGAACCTCGACATCCTGGGCTTCGTCGGAGCCGTCCTCCTGATCGGCGTCGTGGTCAACAACGGCATCGTGCTGATCGACTACGTGAACCGTCTCCGCGAAGACGGCCACGAGAGGGCCGAGGCCCTGCTCTTCGCGACCGAAAGGCGCTTCCGGCCGATCATGATGACCGCGCTCACCACCATCTGCGGCATGATCCCCCTCACCTTCGGAGGCACCAACCAGATCGGCCTCTCCTACACGAGCTTCGGCTTGACCCTCATCGGGGGGATGACGACGGCGACGCTTTTGACGCTCCTCGTCGTGCCGGTCTTCTACACGTTCTTCGACGACGCGCGGGAGGCGGTGGGGCGGGCGTTGCGGCGGGGGGCGGAGCGGAAGGGGATGGAGCCGGTGGAGTCGGCCTGAACGAGCCTCAGAGACATTGTAGAGACGCCCCGTGGGGCGTCTCCGGATCGGGGAAGACATCCCGAACCGCAATGAGGCCCGACGGCACGTCCTTGCTTTCGGTAGGAGATCGCCGCCTCGGAGACGCCCCACGGGGCGTCTCTACAATGGGAGCGATCTATCGCTCCAGAAACTCCACCATCCGCTTCTCGTAGGCCTGCCGTGCCACCCGGTACAGGTCCACGTGCGCAGCACCAGGGACGATCCACAGTTCCTTCGGCTCCTGAGCGGCTGCAAACAGGCGCTTGGTCTCCGCTTGCGTCGTGTGCCGGTCCTCCGCCCCGGAGAGGACGAAGACGGGCGCTTCGATCCTGCCGATCTCGTCGATGGGACGGAGGTCCCGCGGGGAGATCCCCAGGCGGGGTCCGAGTTGCACGAGGAGGGCGGGGGTGAGGAGAGACGCCAAGGGGCCCAGGCGCATCCGGATGCGGTTGTCGGTCGCCTCTTCGACGGTGGGATAGACCGATTCGAGGATGACGGCGTTCACGGGAAGCGGCGGGTCTGCCAGGAGGATGGCCGCGCCTCCGAGGGAGGTCCCCAGAGCTGCGATGCGCTCGCTGGGGTGGTGGTGGCGGACGAAGTCGACGGCGGCCCGGGCATCCCGGCTCTCCAGGGCGCCGAAGGTGATGTGCTCGCCCGGGCTCTCCCCGTGGGCCTGGAAATCGAAGAGGAGGACGCTCCGGCCGGCGCGATGGAAAAAGCGCGCACGGTCCACCATGGAAGTCCGGTCGGCCCGGACGCCGTGCATCAGGATCACGGCCCCCCTGCCGGGGGCCCCCTCGATCCACCACCCGACGAGTTTGCTCCCGGAAGGGCTTGGGATGTGGACGGTCTTCGCCGGAAGGTCCGAAGGCGGAGGACCGATCGTGCGCGGGATTGGCTCCGCCAGCTTTCCTCCCACGAACACACAGGTGGCCACGAAGCCCGCGGCTCCGAGGGCCAGGCCGGTGGAGATCCAGAGGAGAGGTCTCGTCACGTCAGGAACCGCCCGCGCAGCTCCGGCGTAGGCAGCCAGCAGGTCTCGGCCTTTCCGAACCACCGGTAGCGGTTTCTGGCGATGAGGCGATAGGCCGCGTCCCGGATTGGGCGGGGGACGATGCGGAAGGCGGTGAGGAGCTTCCAGGCGCCGGGGAGATTGCGGGCGATGCGGAGGGCGGCGTCGCTCTCCTTGTACCAGCGGTCGCCCTCGACGAGGATGACGCTGTCCAAAGCCTGGGGGTCCATCCCGAGAGCCGCCTGGAGCTTCTGTCCAGTGTCCGACTGGAGGGAGGCAAAACGGAAGCGCGCCTGCGGGTCTCTCTTGAGGAGAAATTGGACGGAGCCGTTGCAGAGATTGCAGACGCCGTCGAAAAGGACGATCGGGTTCGTCATCGCGTCCATTATCTCCGGAACGCCGCCAGGGGGGACCCTTCCCCGAGTTGGGGGAGCCCTCCCCGAGCTGGGGGAGCCCTCCCCCGAGTCGGGGGACCCCTCCCCCGAGTCGGGGGAGCCCTCCCCCGAGTCGGGGGACCCCTCCCCCGAG
>DATHUD010000108.1:0-6563 GCA_035462575.1 Thermoanaerobaculia bacterium
CGATCAACTCAAGATCCTTCGTTGGGCGGCGTCAAGCAAGACCGCCCTTGGGGAACGTCTACCTCTTGACAACCGGGGGCCTCATAAGGGTTGGCCGCCCTGACCTAAAAGTCTGGCCCTACCTCCAGAAGCGCGAGAACCACTGACGAAGGACTCTTACCGATCTTGAGATACGGTGTTCCGTCGTCAAGCCGCACTCGCTCACTATCCGTGGTGCTTATAGCTTCGATGTTCAGAAGACGAAAGAGCTGGCCATCCGGAACCAAGCTGTCGTGTTCGCTGTAACATAATACATCCAAATCTTGATCCAGCTTGCTGAGGTGTTCTTGGAGCTCTCGCACCTTCATAGTTCCCCCGTATTCTGCGACGTGGAAGTCAGCCCTGCGATCGGTAGCTTCTCTCTCCGGCTCAAGTACGGCGCGTACGAAGCTCCTATTTATACCTTGCCGTCCTAACTGCGTCTCTTACACTCTCAGCAACATGCAGTTTAGAAGTGCATTCTAGTGCTAGTTTGTAGAACTCCTCTGCCGCTGTCTTGGGATTTAGGCGGAGCCTCCTGACCTCGTTACGAGAAAAGTCCCGAAGCCGCTCACGTTGTACACTAGTAGGTAGAATGTCATCCTTGGCAAGCTGGAAAAATTCCCTTTTTGTTTGATCCGGAAGATTGGGGCCATAGACAAAGTATTTAAGGAACTCGAAGAAGTAAGGGCTCTCGAAGACCTCCTCGCCCCTGACACCGTTAGCCTCGAACCGCTCATAGCGTGATTTCGTCGAGCCTACATTGTATTCCGGCTTACAAAAATAATCGAGCCGTACTTCCGGCACCGCATCACGCTCGAGCAGAAGCTTCGTGAGTTCTCTAGCAGATAAGCAGGATTCCGGATCATATCCTAACTTCACACAATCGAAGTCTATTCGCGATGCGAGCGCCTCCTCTTCGGGCGTCAGGTCTATCCGATTCGGGAACTGTATCTTCATGTTTCCTGATCCTCGATGTAGTTTCGCGGCCAGTGGGGGCCTTCAGCGGGGGCGGAGCCATCCGCCGCAAGGCCGGGATACTGGTTTAACCTTATCATGCGACCTTCACCTAAAAACGCCTGTATGCCTCTTCTGCGCAACGAGGGCACATTCCTAGCGCATCCAGATCGTCAGCATTGAAGTACTGATAACATGCCTCGCACTTCTCAACGCTTAGCTCGGTGTGACAAAAGAAGCAGAAGTCTCCGCGAGGAGACGCGACAACCAATGTTCTCTCTCCACACTCAGGACAAGCAGAGACGACCATACTATCGCCCACTCTTGGATCGGAATGGAGCAGTTTGGCGACCTCTGCATGCGCCTGCTTGATGCGCTCTTGATAGGAAAATATCGCGTCTATAATGGCCCTATAGGCATCCTGGTCTTGGATTACTTCTTCGAGTGTGATCCCAAGATGCTCTGGCAGAAAGTCCAATAGAAACTTAAGAGCTTGCCCTACAACGAGTTCGTGCTCCTTCGTTGGGTCGAATCGGTGGTGTTCAATACGATTTCGGCGGCGCTGTAGCTCGAGTAAGTCCTTGACTTGTGCGCCAGAAAGGTTAATGCCTAAGTTCTCTAGCCTCTGGATGGTTTCCGCTAGACCGACGGTCTGTGAATCGTCAGTTATCCTCTTGTCGATATTGCGGTATATGAGATTTGGATGGATTCGCGCTAAGCGCTCCTTAAGGAATAGCTCTATGCTGTGGTAAATCGTTAGAATGGAATGCTTAATTGCAGTCGGCGCTTCCTTGCGTACAAGAAAGTGCTGCACGCCATGCTCTAGGGAATCAATGGCGTTCTCGAAGAGCTCGGTCTTTTCGGATCTGCTCATATCAAGTCGCGTCGCCCAACGGGGTTAGGCCGCAATGCAGCCCTTGAACTAGCGCGTCAACCAGTCGGCCAGACGTACGGCAGCGTTGTCGTGGTGGCCGTAGACCAGCCACTCCGCGTCCTTTCCCTGGAAGTTGCCCCAAACTACCCTGTCGTAGAGGCCAAGGTATTCCCTCTCTGCCCATGCTTGGTCACCATGAGTCTGGGCGGCGGGAATGATCGCCACATTCCTTGGAGTCTTGCCCCCATCGCCCAGTCCGAGTTCCCACGGAATCCACTTGCTGTCTTTGCTGTCCGTTGTGACGAATACAATAAACTTCCTGCACAAACTCAGGGCGTGCCGAAGAATCGCGGCGGTTTCGACAGAAGGCGACTCCGGGAGCGTCTCGTCCTTAACGGCAACGTAGACGGAGGCACCGTGGTTCTCAAGGATATGGATAATCAGCGGCAGGTACTTCTCATCCTTGTGCGAGTGAGAGAGGAAGACGGTTTTTCTCTCTTGCTTCCGAGCCCTGGCCAGAATTTGCCCCGGATTGGACAAATTTCTAGAAAGACGGCCCAAGTCGTCAAATGATAGGAAGCTGATCATGACTCTCGAACTGACAAGTAGGAGTTGGTCTGCGGCCGAGCCTTAGCTTCACCTCAACCCCCTCAGTCTTCCCCAGGCGTCCAGAAAAAACGCGATCATCAAGGGACCTACACGTCCACCTATTTGAATCTCCGGAACTTACCCAGTTTACGCCTCTGCCGTATCAGCGTCAACGCGATAGAGCTATGATCATAAGCATCCCATCCTGGGAGACTCCTCATGGATTCTGGCAGTGACGGATAAGTAGACTTATTTGGGAAAGGTGGGGTGCTTCTCCGACAAAGACCGGTCGGTTGGGAGGCCGGCATGGGGGCTGAGGGAGATTGCTTACCGTTCGCCCTTCGGACGCATAAGCGACCTCACCCCCACCGCTCCCGAAACGCCCCGGCCACCTCATCCCGCAGCGGAGCCGGGGTGTAGACGCGGTAGCGGTCGATCCGGGAGAGGTGGCGGATGAACTGGCTCGCCTGTTCCATGGGCTCCAGGGTCCCGTCGAAGCGGCGGACGAGGACGCGGCTGCGGCTCATCCGGTGCGGGTCCTTGGCGGAGTTCGAGAGCAGCAGGTTTCCGTTGCCGAAGCGCTCCCGGAGCCCGGGCAGCAGCGCCTCGAAGCGCTCCTTCTCCTCGCGGGGGAGGTGCTCTCGCGTCTCGAAGGCCACGGGGAAGTGGCGGCGCTCGACCACGGCGCGGGCGTGGAGGCTCCCCGAGGTCCGCATGGAGGCCCAGACCGAGACGTCGTCCTGCCCCAGGAAGACCTCGGGGTCGGCCGACCAGTGGACGCCGTTTTCCCGGAGCCACTCGTTGAAGTGGAGCTCGAGCGCCTTGCCGGTCACGTTGAAATAGACCTGGGTGAACATGTAATACCGGGCCATCACCAGCGCTTCGAGGGCGTGGACGCCCCCCTCTTCGATGCCGACGCCCCAGGCGCCGGTCTCCGGGTCTTCCAGCGGGAGCATGGTGTCGAGCAGCCGCTCCAGGTCGTAGGTGCCGTAGCGCACGCCGCAGTAGAGGCTGTCGCGCAGGAGGTAGTCCATCTTGTCCACGTCGAGCTCGCCCGACACGATCTTGCCGAGGAGCCGGTCGGTCGGGCTGCCGCCGCCTTCGAGGAGGCGGACCACGTCCCCGGTCGTGATCCCCTCTCCGTGACGGGCGAAGATCTCCTCGATCTCGGGAGCCGAGAGGAGCCGCCGGGTCATGTCCTCGTGGTCGATCCCCCCTTCGAAGAGATCCTCGGCCGAGTGGCTGAACGGGGCGTGCCCGAGGTCGTGGAGAAGGGCGGCCACCCGCGCGAGGCGCCGCTCGGGCGCCCGGGCCCCGCCGGGGAGGAGCCCTTCGCTTTTCGTGCACAGGGCGTCGTAGACCCGCCCGGCCAGGTGCATGGCACCGAGCACGTGGCTGAAGCGGCTGTGCTCCGCTCCGGGGAAGACGAGGAACGTGAACCCGAGCTGGTGGATGAACCGCAGGCGCTGGACCGGCCGGCTGTTGATCAGGGCCGCTTCGAGCGCATCGGCGCGGACGAAACCGTGGACCGGGTCGCGGAGCGAAAGCACGGGGACGGCAGGGGAGGCGGTCAGTTGCGTTCCGAGCCCGTGGAGAGCTTGCGGAAGGGGCGGAGCAGGTCCAGGACCTGCTGGCGGCTTTTCAGGATCGAAAGGACCGAGAGCCCCCGCTCGGGGAGCGACTCGATCAGGAGCTGGAGCTTCCTCAAAGCCGGCAGGTCGAGCTCCGAGGCGATCCGGTTGACCATCTCCTCGAAGGCGATCTCCACGACCTCTTCGGCGCTCAGGGGGAAGCTTTCGCCCAGCTCTTTCGAGAGCGAGCGGACGAGCTCCACGATCGCGGTGCGCACGGCCACGATGCCAGCATCCCGCTCGTTCAACCACGGCTCCTCGACCGGCCGCACGAGCGCCTGGCGGTAGGGGCTGCCTCCGATCTCCTGTGTGAGCTCGAAGCGGAACTCGCCGTGGAGGATGACGCTGGTGTGGCCGTCCGGGCGCTCTTCGACGTCCATCAGGCGGGCCGCCGTCCCCCCGGGGAAGATCTCGAGCCTCCCTTCCGCGTCGCGGGGGAAGTTGGGCTTCAGGAGCACCACGCCGATCCAGGCCTCTTCCCTCTCGCTCACGTCGTGGACGAGGAGCTGATAGCGCGGCTCGGCGACGTGGAGCCGCAGCTCCGTGCGCGGGAAGTGCACGACATCCGGGAGGGGAATCAACGGAAGGCGCTTGGGGTCGCCAACACCCATGAGTCAATCATAGCTAGAATGTCGCCCATGCGCCACGCCCTATCCACCGCGGCCGTCCTTCTCGTCGTCTTCTCTTCGCACCTTGTTGCGCAGGGCGATCCGGTCGCCGCGGGCGACGCCGCCTGGGCCCGGCGGGCCGAGGGGCACCAGGGAGGCAAGGCCGCCTCCGGCCCTGTCGACGAGGCGATCGCCGCCTACGAGCGGGCCGTAAAAGAGCAGCCCGACCGGCTGGAGGCCTCCTGGAAGCTCGCCCGGGCCCTTCACTTCAAGGGCGAATTCGCGACCGACAGCCGCGAGGGCAAGCAGAAGGTCTTCGACCGTGGCCGCTCCGTGGTCGAGGCGGCGCTCGACCGGCTGGCCAGGAAGGCCGGGGGGCGCAAGAAGCTCGACGGTATGACCCCGGCCCAGGCGGCGAAGGCCCTCTCCGGGGTGCCCGAGGCGGCGCCTCTCTATCTCTGGGGGGCGGTCCACTGGGGTCTCTGGGGAGACGTCTTCGGGCGGATGGCCGCGGCCCGCCAGGGCGTGGGAGACAAGGTCCGCTCCTATTCCGAGACCCTGATCGCGCTCGACGAGCGCTACGAGGATGCCGGGGGGCACCGCATCCTGGGGCGCCTCCACACCCTCGCTCCCAAGATCCCTCTGGTCACCGGCTGGGTGGACCGGGGCAAGGCCGTGTCCGAGCTGCGGCGGGCTGTGGCCCTGGGGCCGGACAACCTGGACAACCATCTCTTCCTCGCGGAGGCCCTCTTCGAGTTCCAGCCGGACAAGGCCGGCGAGGCCCGGGAGATCCTGCGCCGCCTGCTCGCGCGCCAGCCCGCGCCCGCCCTGGCCGTCGAGCAGGAGAAGACGCTCGCGAACGCCAAGGCGCTCCTCGCCAAGCACGCGTCCTGAAGATGGACGATCCGCGGAAGACGCCTCTCGTCGCGGTCGGCGCCGCCGCGTTCCTGGTTGTCCTCAAGGCCGCGGCGGCCTCGGTCACGGGCTCGCTCGCCCTGGGCTCGGCCGCCCTGGACTCGCTGGTCGACCTCTTCGTCTCCGGCGCCAACTACCTGGTGCTGCGCCGCGCCGCCGCGCCCCCGGACGCGGACCACGCCTACGGCCATGGGAAATTCGAGAACCTGGCCGCGCTTTTCCAGGGGGTGTTCCTGCTGGTGGCGGGAGGCGGCCTCGTCTGGGCCGGGGTGAACCGCCTGATCGACCGGACCGCCCTCCGGGAGACGGAATGGGGCATCGCCGTGCTGGCGGTCTCGATCGTCGCGAGCCTCCTCGTCTCCCGCGCCCTGACCCGGGCGGCGCGGCAGATCGACAGCCCCGCGCTCAAGGCGGACAGCCTCCACTACGAGACCGACCTCTGGGTGAACGGCGCCGCGCTCGTCGCCCTCCTCGTGGTCCGCTGGACCGGCTGGGCCCCGGCCGACCCCCTGGTCGCCCTGGGCGTCGCCGTCCTCGTCTTCCGCGCCGGCGGCGTCCTGGTCCTGGAAGCCCTGGGCGACCTCTCGGACCGCGGCCTGCCGCCCGACGAGCTCGACCGCATCCGAAGCGTCGTCGCCTCCTTCCCGGAGGTCACCGGGATGCACGACCTGCGGACCCGCCGGAGCGGCGGCCAGCGCTTCATCGAGCTCCACTTGGAGATCCCCCACGCCACCTCCTTCGAGGACGCCCACGCCCTGATGGTGCGGGTGCTCCGCGCCATCGAGGCGGAATTGCCTCGCTCGAAGGTGTTTGTGCATGGGGATCCGGTGTGATTGCTGCTGGGAGCCACCGTCGGCCCACCGCCCAGGGTTCGCCGCGCCCGGGTTTTCCGCGCCCGGGTTCGTCGCCCAGGGTTTCCGTGCCCAGGGTTTCCACCCTGGGCTATCCGTACGACGACCTGAGGGGCGTGCG
>DATHUD010000109.1:0-10434 GCA_035462575.1 Thermoanaerobaculia bacterium
CCCATGGAGCTTCTGCCGGCGATTGACCTGCGGCGCGGCCAGGCGGTGCGCCTGAAGCAGGGCGACGACGCCCGGGCGACCGTGTATGGGGACGACCCGGTCGCCCTCCTCGAAGCCTATGCCCGGGCCGGGGTCGCCCGCGTCCACGTGGTGGACCTGGACGCCGCCCTGGGCGAGGCGCCGCAACGCGGTCTGATCGAGAGGATGGCGGCGCTGGGCACACCCGGGATCCAGCTCGGCGGCGGCCTGCGGGACCGGGAGGCGATCGACTGGGCGCTCGCCGCGGGCTGCGACCGGGTGGTGATCGGCTCGCTCGTGGCGCGGGACGTGGACGCCTTCCGCGCCCTGGCTCTGGAGCGGCCGGGCCGGCTCGTGCCCGCGCTCGACATCGCGCAGGGCGAGGTCCGCATCTTCGGGTGGAAAGAGGGGGCGCCCCGCAAGCTCGGCGATCTCTGCGCCCATCTCATGGGGCTCCCCTGCCCGGCGATCCTGGTGACGGACGTGGAGCGCGACGGCATGATGACGGGCCCAAATCTGGAGTTGGCGCGGCGGGTGGCGCGGGCCACGGGCATTCCCGCGCTCCTCTCGGGCGGCGTGCGCGAGCTCGCGGACCTGGAAGCCGCCCGGTCGGTGCCCGAGATCGCCGGCGCCATCGTGGGCCGCGCCCTCTACGAAGGGGCCTTCAGCGTCGAGGAGGCGCTCGCGGCATGCCGGTGAGCGGCCTCGCCCGGCGCGTCATCCCCTGCCTGGACGTCCGGGACGGCCGGGTCGTCAAGGGCGTGCGGTTCGAAAACCTGACGGACCAGGGCGATCCCGCCGAGTCGGCCCTCCGCTACGCGGAGCAGGGCGCGGACGAGATCGTGTTCCTGGACATCGGCGCCGCCCCCGAGGAGCGCGACACGGACGTGGAGTGGGTGCGGCGCACGGCCGAGCGGGTCTTCGTCCCCCTGACCGTGGGCGGCGGGGTGAGGAGCGAGGCGGACGCCAAGCGCCTGCTGCGCTCCGGGGCGGACAAGGTGGGGATCAACTCGGCGGCCGTCGAGCGCCCGGAGCTCCTGGCCGAGCTCGCCCGCCGCTTCGGCAGCCAGTGCGTGGTCCTCTCCGTGGACGCCCGCAAGCGCCCGGAGGGCGGCTGGGAGGTGGTGACCCGGGGAGGCCGCCAAGCGACCGGCCTCGACGCGCTCGCCTGGATCTGCGAGGGGGTCGAGCGCGGCGCCGGGGAGATCCTGTTGACGAGCATCGACCGCGACGGCACCCAGGGGGGCTACGATCTGGACCTGATCGCGGAGGTCTCCCGCGCCGTGCCCGTGCCCGTGATCGCCTCGGGCGGGGCCGGCACGCCGGAGCACCTGGCGGCCGCTCTCGCGGCCGGAGCCGCCGCGGTCCTCGCCGCCTCGATCTTCCACCAGGGCACCTATACCGTGGGCGAGGTCAAGCGCGCTCTGGCCGAGGCCGGGTTCCCCATCCGGGAGGAAGCATGAGCGTCGATCCCGCGGGTTTGAAGTACGACGACCGCGGCCTCGTGGCCGTGGTGGTGCAGGACGTGGGGAGCGGCGCCGTGCTGATGCAGGCGTTCGCGAACCGCGAGGCCGTGGAGCGGACGCTCGCGACCGGCCAGGCGTGGTTCTGGAGCCGCTCCCGGCAGGCGCTCTGGAAGAAGGGGGAGACCTCGGGGAACACCCTGGAGGTCGTGGAGGTCACGGCGGACTGCGACGGCGACTGCCTCCTCGTGCGGGCCCGGCCCGCGGGACCGGCCTGCCACCGGGGCACGCGGACCTGCTTCGAGCCCAACCCCGCCCGGCTGGAGCTCGGCTGGCTCGCCGCAGTGCTCGAATCCCGGCGCGGCGCGGACCCGGAGACGAGCTACACGGCCCGGCTCCTCGCCTCAGGAATCGAGCGGATCGCCCAGAAGGTGGGGGAGGAGGGGGTCGAGACGGCGATCGCCGCCGTCTCCGCCGCAACCCGCGGGGAGGGGGAGAACGGCGAGCGGAGAAAGGCCCTGGTGGGGGAGGCGGCCGACCTCGTCTACCACCTGCTGGTCCTCCTCGAGGCGAGCGGCATCGACCCCGGCGAGATCGCCGGGGAGCTTCTGAGGCGACACGGTTTGGCCCGGACGGAGCACTCCTAGGAGGAAGCACCTTGATTTCCATTGGAGGATTCTCTTGATGTCATCCGAGGGGGAAGCGCGCCGGCCGCGCCGGGCCGTGCCACACATCCGCGAATTCCTGGCCGACAGCCTGACGCCGCTGTCGGTCTACCGCCGTCTCGCCAAGATCTCCCCGCACCGCTTTCTTTTCGAGAGCGTGAGCGGCGGCGAGCGGGTCTCCCGCTTCAGCTTCCTGGGCGCGGGGCCGCGCGAGATCTACCGCCTGTACGAGGACCGCCTCGAAGTGGAAAAGGGCGGGAAGAAAAGACGCCTTGCCGGCGCGCCGCTCGACGCCCTCCGCGAGGTCATCCACGGCATCGTGGCCGAGCCCGGCTCCATCCCCTTCACGGGCGGCCTCGTGGGCTATTTCGGCTACGACCTGATCCGTCTCGTCGAGCGCCTGCCGCACCGCCCGCCCGATCCCTACGATCTGCCGATCGCCCTCCTCGCCCGCTTCGACACGGTGGTCATCTTCGACCACGCGCACCAGCGGGTGCTCGCCATCGCCAACGAGATCGAGGGGGAGGTGGAGGTCGCGGCGGCCGAGCGGCAGCTCGCCCGGCTCTCGAAGGTGTTGACCGAGGAGGCCGGCGGCGGCGGGGTCGCGATGCCCTCCCCGGTGCCCGAAAAGGTCAGGACCGGGCCGCCGAGCCTCGAGAGCGCAGACTTCCGCAAGGCCGTGCTCGCGGCCAAGGAGCACATCGCCGCGGGCGACATCTTCCAGGTGGTCCTCGCCCGCCGCTTCAAGGTGCCCCGGCGGGTCGAGCCGCTCGCCCTCTACCGGGCGCTCCGCATGGTGAACCCGAGCCCGTACATGGTGCTCATCGAGATGCCCGAGGCGGCGCTCGTGGGCGCCTCGCCCGAGATGCTGGTGCGGAAGCAGGGGCATCGCATCGAGACCCGGCCCATCGCCGGCACGCGGCCCCGGGGGATGGACGCGGAGGGCGACCGGCGGCTGGCCGAAGACCTCCTGGCCGATCCCAAGGAGCGGGCCGAGCACGTCATGCTGGTGGACCTGGGGAGAAACGACCTGGGCCGGGTGGCCCTCCCCGGGAGCGTGCGGGTGCCGAGCTTCATGGAGATCGAGAACTACAGCCACGTGATGCACCTGGTCTCGAGTGTCGAGGCCGAGATGGAGCCGGAGAAGGACGCTCTGGACGCGCTCCTCGCCTGCTTCCCGGCGGGCACGGTCTCGGGCGCCCCCAAGATCCGCGCCATGGAGATCATCGACGAGCTCGAGCCCGAGGCGCGGGGCCCCTACGCGGGCGCGGTCGGATACATTTCCTATTCGGGGGATCTGGACACCTGCATCACCATCCGCACCCTGGTGGTCCGGGACGGCGAGACCGCGGTCACCGCCGGAGCCGGCATCGTGGCCGACTCGGACCCCGCGTCCGAGGAGCGGGAGACCGAGAACAAGGCGGCGGCCCTCCTGGCCGCCGTGGCGCTCGCCGAAGAGCTGGAGGCACGCTCGTGATCCTGATGGTCGACAACTACGACTCCTTCACCTACAACCTGGTCCAGGTGCTGACCGCGGCCGGCGCGGAGGTCCTCGTGCTCCGGAACGACGCCGAGCCGGCCGCGGCCATGCTCGCGAGGAAGCCCGACGGTATCGTGCTCTCGCCGGGCCCGGGCCGCCCCGAGGCCGCCGGGGTCTGCCTGGACCTGATCCGCCTGCGCCCCCCGGTCCCGCTCCTCGGGGTCTGCCTCGGCCACCAGGCTCTGGGCGTGGCCTACGGCGCGACCGTCGACCGGGCGCCGCGGCTCATGCACGGCAAGACCTCGCCCATCCGCCATACGGACGCCGGGGTCTTCGAAGGTCTCCCCAACCCCTTCGAGGCCACCCGCTACCACAGCCTGGAGGTCAAGGAGGGGACGCTCCCGCCCGAGATCGAGCCGCTCGCCTGGAGCGACGACGGCACGCTCATGGGCCTCTGCCACAAGGAGCTCCCCTACTGGGGCGTGCAGTTCCACCCCGAGTCGGTGCTGACCGGCTCCGGGCCGCACCTGCTCTCGAACTTCCTGGAGATCTGCCGGCGCGCCGGAGCCGGCGCCCTGGAGACCGCCGATGTCCGCGCTTGACGCCCGCACCGCCCTGGTCCGCGTCACGGGAGGGGAGAGCCTCACCCGCGAGGAGACCGAAGAGCTCTTCGGGCAGCTCATGGACGGCGTGGTGAGCGAGACGCTCAAGGCCGCGCTTCTCGTGGCCCTGCGCATGAAGGGCGAGGCCGTCCCCGAGATCTCGGGCGCCGCCGCGGCCATGCGCCGCCGCGCCATCCACATCCCCCACAACCGGGGCGACGTGGTGGACACCTGCGGCACGGGGGGCGACGGCCGGGGCACGTTCAACATCTCGACCGCCGCGGCCCTGGTGGCCGCCGCCGCCGGGGCCACGGTCGCCAAGCACGGCAACCGCTCCGTCTCCAGCCGCTCGGGGAGCGCCGACGTGCTCGCCGCCCTCGGGGTGAAGATCGACGTCACCCCGGAGGTCGCGGGCAAGACGCTCGACGCGGTGGGGATCACCTTCCTCTTCGCTCCGCTCCTCCATCCGGCCATGCGCGAGGTGATGCCCGTGCGCCGCGAGCTCGGCCTGCGCACGATCTTCAACGTCCTGGGCCCGCTCACCAACCCGGCCGGCGCGCGCCGCCAGCTCATGGGGGTCTACGCCGAGAGCCTGGTCGAGCCGATCGGCCACGTGCTCCGGGACCTGGGCGCCGAGCACGCCCTCGTGGTCCACGGGGACGACGGCCTGGACGAGATCACGACGACCGGTGTGACGCGGGTGGCCGAGGTGAGTAACGGCCAAGTCACCTGCTACACGCTCGAGCCCGAGGGGCTGGGCCTGCGCCGCGCCGAGCTTTCCGAGCTCGCGGGCGGCGGCCCGGAGGAGAACGCCGCGGCCATGCACCGGGTCTTTTCCGGAGACGCGGGGGCGCTCGCGGACGTGACCGTGCTGAACGCGGGCGCCGCCCTGTACGTGGCGGGCGTCGCCTCGTCGATCGCCCAGGGGATCGAGAGGGCCCGGGAGGTGCTGGCCTCGGGCGCGGCGGCTGCCAAGCTCGAAGAGCTCCGGAGCTTCCCGGGATGAGCCGGCCCGCCGACATCCTCCTGCGCATCGCCGGCCAGCGCCGCGTCCGCGTGGCCGAGGCGCCGGAGGACCGGGCTCGCGCGAAGGACCTCCCCGAGGGCCCTCCGCGCACGAGGTCCGGCAACGCCTTCCTGGGCGCGCTCCGCGCTCCCCGGGGCACGGCGGCCATCATCGCGGAGGTGAAGATGGGCTCCCCGCGCCTCGGCTCGCTCCACGGCCGGGTGGATCCGATCGCCCAGGCGAGGCTCTATGCCGAAAACGGCGCGGCGGCGCTCTCCGTCGTCGTCGAGCCCGACTTCTTCCACGGCGGATACGACCTCCTGGCCGCCTGCCGCGAGGCCTCGGGGCTCCCGGCCATCGCCAAGGACTTCGTGGTGGACCCGGTGCAGCTCCTCTGGGCGCAGGAGGCCGGGGCGGACGCGGTGCTCCTGATCGCCTCGCTTTTAGAGGCGGAGGAGATGGCGCGCTACGCCCGCCTCGCGCGCGGCCTCGGGCTCGTGCCCCTGATCGAGACGCACGACGCGGACGACATCGCGAAACTGGGCGGCGAGCCCTGGGAGCTCGTGGGGATCAACAACCGGGACTTGAGGACGTTCGAGGTCGACCTCCAGAATTCGATCTCGCTCCTGCCCGGCCTCCCGCGGGAGGCGGTCAAGGTGGCCGAGAGCGGCATCAAGGACGGGTTGGACGTGGCGCTGCTGCGCGAGAGCGGCTTCGACGCCTTCCTGATCGGCGAGTCGCTCCTCCTGGCGCCCGACCCCGCGGAGCGGCTCCGGCAGCTTCTCATCGGGCCGGAGATCTGAGTTGGGCGTCAAGATCAAGATCTGCGGGGTGACCGATCCGGAGAACGCCCGGACCGTGGTGGAATTAGGGGCCGATTCTCTGGGGTTGAACTTCTACCGGGCGAGCCCGCGGTTCGTCTCCGTCGAGCGGGCCCGGGAGATCGCCGCGGCGGTGGGAGGGCGGGTGCCCCTGGTGGGCGTCTTCGTGAATCACCCCATCGCCGAGGTCGAGGAGATCGCGGAGCGGGTGGGGCTCGACCTCCTCCAGTTTTCAGGCGACGAGAGCCCGGAGGCCGTCGGCCTCCACGCCGCCCGGGCGATCAAGGTGTTCCGCACCGGCGGAGCGCCCGGCCCGGAGATCCTGGCGGCGTATGGAGACCTCTGGGGCGTCCTGCTCGACGCCCCGCACGGCTCGCTCTACGGCGGCACCGGCACGGCCTGGGACTACGGCGCGATCGCCCCCGGCCCGTTTTTCGGAGGAAGCCGCCTGTTTCTGGCCGGCGGGATCGGCCCGGACAACGCGCGGCGCGCGGTTTCGACCGTCCGCCCGTTCGCGATCGACGTCTGTTCCCGGGTGGAATCCGCGCCCGGCATCAAGGACCCCGAGCTGGTATTGCGGCTCATGGAGGAGGCAAGGAATGGCGAGATTAGAACCCCGCCCTGACGCCTTAGGGTACTTCGGCCTCTACGGCGGGCGCTTCGTTCCCGAAACCCTGATGGCCCCGATCGCGGAGCTGGCCCGGGCCTACGACAAGGCCCGGCGCACGCGCGCCTTTAGCCGCGAGCTGGACGGCCTCTTGAAGGATTTCGCCGGCCGCCCCACGCCGCTCTACTACGCCGAGCGCCTCTCGGAAGACCTGGGCGGCGCGCGGATCTTCCTGAAGCGCGAGGACCTCCTCCACACCGGCGCCCACAAGATCAACAACGCCATCGGCCAATGCCTGCTCACCCGTGTCATGGGCAAGGAGCGGGTGATCGCCGAGACCGGCGCCGGCCAGCACGGGGTCGCGACCGCGACCGCCGCCGCGGCCCTCGGGCTCTCCTGCACCGTCTACATGGGGAGCGAGGACATGCGCCGCCAGCGCCTGAACGTGGACCGCATGCGTCTCCTGGGCTCCGAGGTGGTGCCGGTCGACTCCGGCAGCCGGACGCTCAAGGACGCCATCAACGAGGCGATGCGCGACTGGGTGACGAACGTCCGCACCACCCATTACGTGCTGGGCTCGGTCCTGGGGCCCGACCCCTTCCCCCGCATGGTGCGCGACTTCCACCGCGTGATCGGCGACGAGGCCCGCATCCAGTTGAAGCGCCAGGCCGGCACCGAGGCGCCGGACCTGGCCGTCGCGTGCGTGGGGGGCGGCAGCAACTCGATCGGCCTCTTCACCGCGTTCTTGAACGACCCGCGGGTGCGCCTGATCGGCGTCGAGGCCGGCGGCCGGGGCACCGCGTCCCCCGGCGAGCACGCGGCCCGCTTCGCGGGCGGCTCGCTGGGCGTCCTCCACGGCACGCGGACCCTGGTGCTCCAGGACGAAGAGGGGCAGATCTCCGCGACCCACTCGGTCTCCGCGGGGCTCGACTACCCGGCCATCGGGCCGGAGCACGTCTTCCTCCACGAGGAGGGGCGGATCGAGTACACCTACGCGACCGACGCCCAGGCCATCGCCGCCTTCCACCAGCTCGCGAGGACCGAGGGGATCCTCCCCGCTCTCGAGAGCGCCCACGCCATCGCCGAGGTGATCGAGCGGGCGCCGCGCCTGTCACGCAAGCGGATCATCCTGGTCAACCTCTCGGGCCGCGGCGACAAGGACGTCGAGTCGGTGATCGCCTACGACAGGACCGGGGACGACGAGCCCAAGGACAACCTGAAATCGTTCGAGTCCGCGGCAGCCGCGCGCCTGCGGGGGGAGGCGCGATGAGCGCGATCGACGAGGTCTTCTTCCACTGCGCCCACGAGCGGCGCGCCGCCTTCATCCCCTTCCTCATGGCCGGGGACCCGGACCTGGAATCGACCGCCCGGTACATGGAGGCCCTGGCCGCCGGAGGGGCCGATATCATCGAGCTCGGCGTGCCGTTCTCCGACCCCATCGCGGACGGCCCGGTCAACCAGCGGGCCGCCGTGCGGGCGCTCGCCTCGGGCACGAAGCTCTCGGGCATCTTCCAGCTCGTGGCCCGGCACCGCGACAAGCTGGGGGTTCCGGTCGTCCTCTTCACCTACTTCAACCCCATCCACGCCCGCGGCGTCGAGCGCTTCGCCGAGCAGGCGGCGGCCTCGGGGGTGGACGGCGTCCTCTGCGTCGACCTGCCGCCCGAGGAGGGGGCGCGGGAGCTCGTCCCGGCTCTGCGCGACCAGGGGGTGGACACGATCTTCCTCCTCTCGCCCACGAGCACCCGGGAGCGGGTGAAGAAGGTGGCGGAGGTCTCCTCCGGATTCGTCTACTACGTCTCGCGCACGGGCGTCACGGGGGAGCAGACGGCGCTCGCGGCCGACCTCGTGCGCGACGTCAAGCGCCTGCGCCGGCGCCTCGACCAGCCGCTCGCCGTGGGCTTCGGCATCTCGACCCCGGCCCAGGTCGCGTCGGTAGGGGAGATCGCGGACGGCGTCGTCGTGGGGAGCTCCCTCGTCCGCCTGATCGAGGAGGGGGCGGGCGATCCCGGCCTCCCCGTGCGCCTCGAAGGGCTGGCGCGCGAGCTCTCCGCCCCGCTCAAGCGGGCGGGCGAAAGAAGGCGGGCGTGACCGAGCGGAGGAAGGAAGAGCGGCAGATCGCGACCCTGGTGCACGGCCGCTACCTCGTGGAGGCGCCGTCCGGGACCGAGGCGTGCCCGCTCCTCGTGGGGTTCCACGGGTACGGCGAGACGGCGGAGCGCCACCTGGACGAGCTCCGCAAGATCCCCGGCGCCTCCCGCTGGGTGCTCTGCGCGGTGCAGGGCCTCCACCCGTTCTACAACCGGACGGGCGAGGTGATCGCGAGCTGGATGACCCGCCTCGACCGCGAGCAGGCGATCCTCGACAACGTCCAGTACGTCGCTCGGGTGGTGGCCCAGGTGCGGCGGGAATTCCCCGTCTCCGAGCACCTGGCCTATCTGGGCTTTTCCCAGGGCGCGGCCATGGCCTACCGTTCCGCCGCGGGTTGCGGCCACTCCTGCCAGGGGCTGGTGGTGCTGGGGGGGGACGTCCCTCCGGAGCTCGGCCAGCGTGATCTCGGCCAATACCCCCCGGTGCTCCTCGGCCGCGGCGGCAGCGAGGAGTGGTACGACGCCGCCAAGATGGAGCACGATGTCGAGCTCCTCCGGGGCAAGGGCGTCGACGTCCGCCCCCTGGTCTTTCCGGGCGGCCACGAGTGGACCAACGAGTTCCGCGCCGCCGCCGGCCAGTTCCTCCAGGAAGTCCTGCAGAAGGCGTCCTGACCGGTTCCTCTTCTCCCGCTTCGGAAGTTTTTACAGAGCGGACCGGGAAAACGAGACCATAAAAAAGGGGCGCCCGACGAGCGGACGCCCCTTTGAAATTTCGAGAGTGCTGGTGTTACTGACCGGCCGGCGGGACGGCGTCGGTGGCCATCGGGTCCGACGTCATCATGTCGGTGCCCATGTCCGTGGTCATGCCCGTGTCCATCGGGGTGGTCGTGGTCGGCTCTTCCATCGTGGTGGTCTCGGTGGTGGCGGTCATGGTCTCGTCGACCTCGGCCTCCTTGCCCTTGCAGGCAACCATCGGAACCAGCAGGACGGCCATCAGACAGAGAAGCGACAGGCGAGCGAACAGATTCTTCATGGTTTTTTCTCCCTTGTTAAATGGAACTGATGTAGACGGACGACCGCTTCTAACTCCGGCCGCCCACTTTGATCAGGTTGATGACCCGACGGACGCCGTCGGTCTCGCGGGCGTAGCGTTCGGTCTTCGTCCGCGCCTCCGCTTTATCCACTCTCCCCTGGAGGGTCACTTCGCCCTCGTTGGTATCGAAATTCAATCCATCCTCCTCATCAGTGTTGTCTTCTCTTGAGCTGGGCCTGCGACATCGATTGTCTACGCTTTGACCAGCGTTGCTCTAAAGCAGAATCTATGCCACAGCCTCCATGTCCAAAAGGTACTGATGAGACGTCGGACGGGGGGGGAGTATACAACCTCCCGAGGGGCACCTCAAGGGGGAGAATCTCCGACCTTCCGGTTGCCTCTTTCCGCGCCTCGGCTACACCTCGCGGTAGGTGTTCAGCCGATTGTACAACGTCTTGAGGCTCACACCCAAAATGTCGGCCGTCTTGCGCTTGTTGCCGCCGTACGCCTCGAGGGTGGCCATGATCAGCCGGCGCTCGACCTCCTCGATCGAGGTGCCCACCTGGAAGTGGAGGCTGCGCAGCGACCCCGAGTCGCCGCCCACCTCGCGGGGGAGCGAGCGGGGGGTGATCTCCTGGTCGGCCATGATGAA
>DATHUD010000110.1:0-15973 GCA_035462575.1 Thermoanaerobaculia bacterium
GCCAGGAAGGCCACGAGCCAGAACCCCGCCCCGGCCCACCACTCCCACCCCGGCCGTCCCGCCCGGAGAAGAACCACGAAGAGGCAGGCGACAAAGGCAAAGAACAGGACACCCCGGAACACCGAGAACCGGAACGAGGTCCGCCCGAGCCGGGCCTCCTCGGCGGCGAAGGTGTCCCGGCGTTCTTGGTAGGTGGACTCGGCGGCTCCGGCGGTGGTCATGGGCGAGGAGTATAGAGGTGTGTGGAGAGCCTTGAGCTTGGACGCGGATTCCTCCAAAATGGAGGATGAAAGGAGGATACCTAGTGGCAACTCTCAACATCAAGAACTTCCCAGAGCCTCTGTACGACAAGCTCCAGGAGCGAGCTCGGAAAGAGCATCGGTCGGTGGCTCAGGAGGTCGTTCATCTCCTCGACCGCGTTTTGGAGCAGGAAGCCCCGCGGTCCATCCTGGAGCTGCGTGGTCTGGGCAAGGAGCTTTGGGAGGGCATCGACGCTGCGGAGTACATTCGCCGGGAACGTGACTCTTGGGACTCCTGACCGATATCGGGGATGGGCCGGTTGGCTTGGATGCCTCCATCTTCATCTACTTCATGGAAGAGAACCCTGACTTCCTTTCCGTCGTCGAGCCGGTCTTCTCTGCGATCGACGAAGAGCAGCTCGAGGCGGCTACCTCGAGCCTGACTCTGCTCGAAGCCTTGGTGCTTCCGCTTCGCACGGGGAATCTCGAAATTGCGAGGAGCTATGAGGAGCTCCTCACACGCAGCAGAGGATTAAAGCTCATCTCTCTTGATCTGGGGGTCCTGCGCGCTGCGGCCCACCTCCGGGCTGTCACACGACTCAAGACGCCGGACTCTCTGCAGATTGCCTCGGCGATCATTGCCGGCTGCCCGGTCTTCGTCACCAATGATCATCGCATTCCCTCCCTGCCCGGGATCCGGGTGCTTCAGCTAGAGAACTATCTCCCCCGCAATGGTTGAAACGGCTCATCCTTCACGTCCGATCTTTTCCGCGAACAAGCCTGCCGGCTCTTCGAGGACCTCCAAAATCGTACGGGCGCAGTAGATGCGGTTCCGTTTCGCATCGGTGAGAGGCGTGAGGACCGAGGCGGCCTCCAGCCTTTGGATCGCCCTCTGGGCGGTGGTGTAGGCCACATTGAGACGGCGGGCGACACCGCGAACCGTCCAGTAGGGGTTCTCTCCCAGGAGGTCGACCAGAGCGACCGGGATCGCCGAGGAACCTCCGGACACGGCGCGGCGCCAGGTGTCCAGAAGGCTGTTGATGCGGGCGGCCCGGGCGAGGGCGTCCTCCGACTGGCGAGTGACGCCGGTGAGGAAGTACTCGATCCAGGATTCCCACTCTCCCCGCTCGGTGACGCCGCGCAGGCGGCCGTAGTACTCCGCCCGGTTGGCTTCGAAATAGGCGCTCAGATAGAGGAGCGGGACGGGCAGGACCCCCCGGTCCAGAAGGAACAGGAGGATCAGGAGGCGGCCCACCCGGCCGTTGCCGTCCAGGAACGGGTGGATCGCCTCGAACTGATAGTGCAGGAGCGCCGCCTGGACCAGGGGAGGCAGAGAGGCGTCGTGGAGGAAACGCTCCAGGTGACCCAGAGCCTCCATCATCTCGTTGGGCGACGGGGGCACGTAGGTCGCGGTCGCCAGGGTGGAGCCCGGGGGACCGATCCAGTTCTGGATGCTGCGGAAATCCCCCGGGGTGGCGTGGCCGCCCCGCACGCCGTCCATCAGGCGGGCGTGAACCTCCCGGAGGAAGCGGAGCGAGAGCGGCAGGGTTTCGAGACGCTCGATTCCGTACTCCAGGGCGGTGACGTAGTTGGCCACCTCGCGGAGGTCCGCGGGGCTCCGCTCCACGCTGGCTCCGGCCTCTACGGCCAGCAGCTCGCCCAGGGTCGCCTGGGTCCCCTCAATGCGGCTGGAGAGGACGGCCTCGCGCCGGACGAAGGGGCGGATCAGGAGATGGGGGTTCGGGAGCCGGGCGCCCTCGCCGGCCAATCGCCCCACGGCCCGGTCGGCGTCCGAGAGCGCCCGGACGAGCCCGGGTGTCCAAGTCAGAGATGGAGGAAGGGGAGGGGGCACGAAGGCCCGGGAGCTGGCGTCGGGGGAGACGGTCATTTGGGCGATCCTGTTTGCGGCGGCGAAAAGATCGCCACCCGCTATTATCGCCGAAGGCCTCTTTCGATAATAGGGGGCCCGCTTGTTTGCGGCGGCGAAAACAGCGGGGGCGCCTGTTATCGATTCCGGCCCGAATCGAAAACAAGCGCCCCCTGGAGGAACTTCGGTACTACTCGACCGTCACGCTCTTCGCGAGGTTCCTCGGCTGGTCGACGTCGGCGCCGCGGCGGACTCCGATGAAGTAGGCGAGGAGCTGGAGGGGGACGACGTTGACGATGGGCTGGAGGCGGGAGGAGACCTGCGGGACCTCGATCACCTCGTCGCAGATGCCGCCCAGATCCTCGGGGTCGCGGTCGGTGAGCGCGATCACGATGCCGTCCCGCGCCTTCACCTCCTGCATGTTGCTCTTCACCTTCTCGGAGATCTGGTCGCCCGTGGCGATGGCCACGACGGGCATGTTCTCGTCGATCAAGGCGATGGGGCCGTGCTTCATCTCGCCCGCGGGGTAGCCCTCGGCATGGATGTAGGAGATCTCCTTGAGCTTCAAGGCGCCTTCGAGGGCGATCGGGTAGTTGATCCCCCGGCCCAGGTAGAGGAAGTTCTGCGACCGGTGATACTTCCGGGCGAGCTCGTCCATGTGCTGCTCCTGGCGGCGGACGACCTCGTCCAGGGCCTGGGGGAGGTGGGTGAGCTCGTCCAGGAGATGGCGCTCGATCTTTCCGAAGCGGATCTGGCGGAGGTAGAGGGCCAGGAGGTAGAAGGCGGTGAGCTGGGTGGTGAACGCCTTGGTGGACGCCACGCCGATCTCCGGGCCCGCGTGGGTGTAGATGACCCCCTCGCTGATGCGGGTCGCCTGGCTCCCCTGGACGTTGCAGATGGAGAACAGGCGCGCGCCGCGCTCCTTGGCCGCCTCCATGGCCGAGAGGGTGTCCGCCGTCTCGCCCGACTGGGAGACGCCGACGGCGAGCACCCGGTCGGAGACGATCGGGTCGCGGTAGCGGTATTCGGAGCCGTAGTCGACCTCGACGGGGAGGCGGGCGATCTCCTCGATCAGGAACTTGCCGATGAGCCCCGAGTGCCAGGAGGTGCCGCAGGCGAGGATGTGAAGGCGCTCGATCTTTTCGAGCTCCGCTTTCGTGAGCTTCACCGTTTCGAGCAGGATCTCGGCGCGCTCGAAGTCCACGCGGCCGGCGAAGGTGTCCTGCACGGCCTGGGGCTGCTCGTGAATCTCCTTCAGCATGAAGTGCTTGTAGCCGCCCTTTTCCGCCTGGACCGGATCCCAGTTCAGGCGCTGGACGGGCCGCTCGACCGGCCGGCCGTCGCGGTCCACGATCTCGACGCCCGCCGGGGTCAGGCTGGCGATGTCGCCGTTTTCGAGGAAGATCACGTCCTTGGTGTGGACGAGGAGGGCCGCCGGGTCGGAGGCCAGGAACTGCTCGTTTTCGGCGAGGCCGATGACGAGCGGCGGGCCCTTGCGGGCCGCGACGATCTCCTGCCCGTCGTTTTCGACCGTCACCACGGCGAAGGCGTACAGGCCTTCGAGCTCGCGGACGGCCCGGGCGACGGCGGCGCGGAGGTCGCCGTCCAGGTAGGAGGAGATGAGGTTCGCCACCACCTCGGTGTCGGTGTCGGAGTTGAAGGTCCAGCCCTCGGCGATCAGCCGCCGCTTGAGCGGCAGGAAGTTCTCGATGATGCCGTTGTGGATGAGGGCGAGCCGGCGCTTCGAGTCCACCATGGGGTGGGCGTTCCGCTCGCTCGGCGGCCCGTGCGTGGCCCAGCGGGTGTGGCCGAGGCCGTAGCGGCCGGTCAAGGGCTGCTTTTCGAGCTTCTCTTTGAGACGGTCGAGCTTGCCCTCGGCCTTGGCCGTCCGCAGCTCGCCGTCCTCGATCGCCACGACGCCGGCCGAGTCGTAGCCCCGGTATTCGAGACGGCGCAGGCCGTCCATCAGGAGGGGGACGACCTCGCGGCTGCCCACGTAACCCACGATTCCGCACATGGCTTCTAGCGTTCCTCTCTGTCTTTGGAGCGGCGGAGCCCTCCGGCCCACCCCTCCAGGTTCTTCTGCCGGACGCGGGAGACGGCCAACGCGCCGTCCGGGACGTCCTTGGTGATCACCGATCCCGCGGCGGTCGAGGCGCCGTCGCCGACCCGGACCGGGGCCACCAGCATGGTGTCGCTGCCGATGAAGGCGCCGCGGCCGATCTCGGTCGCGCTCTTTCTGGTGCCGTCGTAGTTGCAGGTGACGACCCCGGCGCCGAGGTTCGCCCCCTCGCCCACGGTCGCGTCTCCCACGTAGGCCAGGTGGTTGGCCTTGGCTCCGGCGCCGAGCACGGAGCTCTTCACCTCGACGAAGTTGCCCACCCGGGCTCCTGATAGCAAGCGCGATGCCGGGCGCAGCCGGGCAAAGGGGCCGACGCGGCACCCGTCTCCCACCTCGGCACCGTCCAGAACACTATAGGGCTCGATGGTTACTCCCTCCGCGACCGTCGTGTTCCGCAGCCACGCCCCCTGGTGGATCGTGCAGCCGGAGCCCACGGAGGTGTGGCCGAGGAGAGACACTCCGGGGTGGATCACCGTGTCGTTTTCGACACGCACCCCCGGCTCGATCACGGTGCGCTCGGGCTCCAGGATCGTCACCCCGGAGAGCATCAGCTCCCGCAGGTGCCGGTCGACGAGCAGCCGGTGGACCCGGGAGAGCTCGGTGCGGTCGTTGACGCCCAGGGCCTCGTCCGGGTTCTCGAGGGTCACGAGCCGGATGGGCCGCCCGTCGAGGCCCGCGTTCGTCACGGCGTCGGTCAGGTAGAGCTCCCCCTGGGCGTTGTTGGGGGTGAGCCTCCGGAGGTATTCGAAGATCTCCGGCGCCGGCAGGGCGTAGAGGCCGGCGTTGACGGTCGTGACGGCGAGCTCTTCAGGGGAGGCGTCGCGGGCCTCGACGATCTTCCGGAAGGCGCCGCTCTCCTCCGCGATCACCCGGCCGAGGGAGCCCGGCTGCGGGAGGTCGGCCACGGCGAGGGCGCCCCAGCCCGCTTCGGCGGCGGAGGCCAGGCGGTCGAGCGTGGCCGGGGTGACCAGGGGGACGTCGCCCGAGAGGACGAGGACGACCGCGTCGCCGGGGAGGGCGCTCTCGGCCTGGGCGAGGGCGTGGCCGGTGCCCTTCTGCTCCTCCTGGAGGACCCAGGCGAGGCCGTCTCCGGAAATCTCCTCGCGGATGCGTAGGGCGCCGTGGCCGATCACGACCAGGATCTTTTCGCACCCGGCGGCGCGGGCCGCCTCGATGACCCAGGCGAGGAGCGGCCGCCCGGCGGCCTGGTGGAGGACCTTGGGCAGGGAGGACTTCATGCGCGTCCCCTTGCCGGCGGCGAGGATGACGGCGACTCGAGGGCGTTGGGTGGAATCAGCCATGAGGGGAGGTCTCCTGTTCCGGGAGGGAGACGCCCGCGGGCGTCTCTACGGCGCTTCTTGATCCCGCGGTGCCAGGTCGAGGACCGCCCGGGCGAGCTTTTCCGAGTCGTGGCGGATCAGGTCGTTGTCCGCGGCGAGCAGGTCGACCTCGATCACCTCGGCCCCCATGGCCTCCAGGTCTCCGCGCTCGACGGCCACGGGCTCGGAGCCGGTCTCGGCGTAGTGGGTCAGGAGGTGGCGGGGAGCCTCGGCCGAGTTGGCGAGGACGGCGTCGACGATCCCTTTGCCCGCGAGGCGCTCGATGGCGCGCAGGTGGTCGGCTCCCATCATGCCGTCGGTCTCGCCGGGCTGGGTCATCAGGTTCATGAGGAGGATGACACGGGCGCGGGCCTTGGCCAGGGCCTGCCGGATGCCCGGGATCAGGAGGTTGGGCAGGATCGAGGTGTAGAGCGAGCCGGGGCCCAGGAGGATCAGGTCCGCGTTTTCGATCGCCGCCACCGCCTGGGGGAAGGCCGGCGGCGCCGGGGGATCGAGCTCGACGGAGGCCAGCTCCTCGCCCGACAGGCCCACCTCCGACTCCCCTTCGTAGACCCGGCCGGAGACGCCGCGCGCCCGCAGGCGCACGTCGTGGAGGGTCGCGGGGAAGATCTTGCCGCGCACGGAGAGGATCGACTCGGCGGTCAGGATCGCCTGGTGGAAGTCGCCGGTGATGCCGGTCAAGGCCGTGAGGAACAGGTTGCCGAAGGAGTGGCCGAGGAGGCCGCCGCCGTTCGGGAAGCGGTACTGGAAGAGGCGGGCGAGGAGGTCCTCGTCGTCCGCCAGGGCCACGATGCAGTTGCGGATGTCGCCGGGGGGGAGGACGCCGAACTCGCGGCGCAGCCGGCCGGAGGAGCCGCCGTCGTCGGTGACGGTGACGACCCCGGCGAGATCCCGGATGCCGCCGGGCACCACCTGGTGCTTCAAGCCGCGCAGGAGGGCCGACAGGCCCGTGCCGCCGCCGACCGCGACCAGCGCGCAGCCGGCGCCGGACGCCTCAGGAGAGCCCGAAGAGGGGGCGGTGCTCCTTGGCTTTGCGGAGCTCGGCGAAGTCGGGGTCGTGGTAGGCATGGATGCGATTCTTGGGGTTGAGCTCGATTGCCTTGGTCAGGGCCCGGGCCGCCTCGTCCGTCCGGTCGTCGGCCGCGTGGATCGCGGCGACCAGGTAGGCGAAGCGCTCGTCCTTCGTGTCGCGGCCTCCCTGGCGGCTGATCTCCAGGGCCGCCTCATGATTCCCCCGGTTCTTCTCGAACACGGCCTCAAGGAAGGGGTCGGTTTCCGAGGCCTCGCCGTGGGCGTCCTTGCCCTTCTTCCCCTTGGCCCCCTTGCCCTCGGCGCCGATCTTTTCCCGGGTCGCGGCCAGGAGCTGGCGGGCGCGGTCTTTCAACTCCGACCGGTCGCTCTCCGCGAGCACCTTTTCCAGCAGCTCGGCCGCCTTGGACCAGTTCTTGTGCTGGAGGGCGGAAAGCCCCTCCGCATACGCATCCATCACCGGATCGCCCGTCTGGGTCTGCTTCGCCTTCGCCATCTGGCTCCCTCGCTAGCGCTTCTTGAGCTCGATGAGGATCTGTTTGGCCACCGACTTCAAGGTGTCGAACACGCCTACGCCCGTCGTGGCGACCGCCTCGAAGGTCGGCTCCCGTTTGAAGTTCAGCATGCGGTACATGTCCTCGACCGGCACGACGTTGCTCAGATCCCGCTTATTGAACTGCAGGGCGTACGGGATCGAGGCCAGGTCGAAGCCATGCTCTTTCAAGTTCTGCTCCAGGTTGCGGATGGACTCGATGTTCGCCTCCATCCGCTCCTCCTGGCTGTCCGCCACGAAGACGACGCCGTCGACCCCTTTCAAGATCAGCTTGCGGCTGGCGTCGTAGAACACCTGGCCGGGCACCGTGTAGAGGTGGAAGCGGGTGGTGAAGCCCCGGATGCTGCCCAGGTCGAGCGGCAGGAAGTCGAAGAAGAGGGTGCGGTCCGCCTCGGTGGCCAGCGAGATCATCTTGCCCTTCGACTCGGGGGCGGTCTTGTTGTAGATGTACTGCAGATTGGTCGTCTTCCCACACAGGCCGGGGCCGTAGAAGACGATCTTGCAGTTGATCTCCTTGCTGGCGTAGTTGATGAAGGTCATCTTCGATGCCTCGCTCCATCACCCTGGGGTGATCCCCGGGTGTCTCGGCGCTCCGTGGCTTTCGGTCCGTCCTATTCGCCGAACAGCGCGTCGATGTCGTCGTCGGTGATTTCGGAAAAGGGGCTCGCGTGGGCCGCCTGGGTTCCTTTTTCCCCCTTCTGTACCATCACCTCGAAGATCTTCTCCAGGTCTACGCTCGCCCGTTTGACGCGCAGGCGCACGAGCCCCAGGGAAGAGCGGTCATCGAAGATGACGACCAGGATGGCCCGCTTGGCGACGATCGAGATGTGGATGTGGTCCTGCTGGCCCTCGTGGAACAGCACCGAGAACTCGCGCTCCCCGATCAGCTTGGCCAAGCCGTCGGTCGCGGCGACGTTGCCGGCCGTCAGCGAGGCGAGCGAGGTGGTGTCGAACTGCTCGACCTCGCCCGCGGACGCGATCTGCTGACCATTCTTGTCGATGAGGAAGACGGCCTTGGCGTTGGCTTCCTGGCGCAAACGGCGCAGGGCCTCCTCAAGGTGCCTGAATTCCTCTTCGTAGAGCACGAAGTCGGCTGCACACATTGTCTACCCTTTCCGGACCGCGCGAAGATACAACACTGCGGGCTGGGCCGTCAAAGCGTTGATTCCACGACAGTTGTTCTCAACGGAAGAACCGCCAGCCCTGGAGGACGTCCCCCTCGGCCAACAGCAGCTCCCCGCCGTTCACCTGATGCTTCAGGGGGACCGGCTTGCAGCCTCCTCCACCCGCGTTCACTTCGGCGAGCCGGAAGGCCTTGTCGCACTTGTTGCACACCAGCCACTCACCCTCGTGGCGGTACCCCCGCTTGGCCTTCGCGCACGGCTCGTTGGCGTCGAAGGCCACCTGCACCTGCCCGGCGGCGTCGCGGCCGACGAAGAACTTGACCTCCTGATTGCCGCTGTTCAGGAAGCGGAAGAAGCGGACCTCCTGAGGCGACAGGTCCGACACGTCGATTCGCACGGTTCCGTCGGAACCGGGCTTGACGCGCTCGAAGCCGGAGCCGCCGAACCGGCCCTCCAGGGCCAGCTCGCCGACGAGGATCGCGGCAACGAACACGAGGACGACGAAGACTCCATGGATCGGTTTGAAACGGCTCATCGCGTCGGGTATTCTGTCCCAACCCCCGAAGCACGGCAAGTGCAGGGGGAGGACGACCCCGGGCGGAGCCCGCCTCGTCCCCTGCCCCGCCCCCTCGAAACCGTGGTGCCGGCGCCCTAGAACAGCGTGTAGATGAACGGCGCGGCGCCCTGGCTGGTGACCACCAGCAGGATCACGAGCGCCAGGATCAGCACGAACGGGACGATCCAGTACACCTTGTTCTGCCGGGCGAACTGGAGGATCTCCCCGAACATCGAGCCGATGTAGCGAAACCTGCGCATTGAAGCGTCTCCTTAGTCGAGCTGGAATTCCTTCCGCCAGTCCCCCTTCTCTTCGAGGACCGGCTGGGCCTTCTTGTCCAGGAGGAACGGCCCGAGGACGAGGTAGTCCATCTCCGTCCGCAGGAAGCAGCGGTAGGCGTCCTCCGGCGTGCAGACGATCGGCTCGCCGCGCACGTTGAAGCTGGTGTTCACGATCACCCCGTAGCCCGTGAGCCTCTCGAACTCGGTCAGGATCGCGTGGTAGCGCGGGCTGTCCTCCCGGGAGACCGTCTGGATGCGCGCCGAGTAGTCCACGTGGGTGATGGCGGGCACGTCCGAGCGGGGCCGGTTGACCCACTCGAGGAGAGGGAGGTCCCTTTCATCCCCCCGCTTGGGGACGCGGCGCTTTTGGACGACGTCCGCCACCAGCAGCATGTAGGGGGACGGCCGGTCGAGCTCGAAGTAGTCGGAGACCCTCTCTTCGAGCACGCTCGGGGCGAACGGCCGGAAGCTCTCCCGGTACTTGATCTTCAGGTTCATCACCGACTGCATTTTCGGCGAGCGCGCGTCGCCGACGATCGAACGGCCGCCCAGGGCCCGCGGCCCGAACTCCATCCGCCCCTGGCAGAGCCCGATGACGTTTTCGGCCGCGATCAGCTCCGCGATCCGCCGCGCCCACGCCTCGTCCGCAAGCTCCTCGTATGGGTAGCCGTGGAAGTCGAGGTACTCCTGGATCTGATCGCGCGGGAACTCGGGGCCTAAAAGTGCGCCGCGCATGCCGTCCCGCGGCCGGCCGTTCGACTTCGCGACCGTGCGCGGCTTGCCCATGGCGTTGTGCCACACCGCGAGCGGCGCGCCCAGCGCTCCGCCGGCGTCGCCCGCCGCGGGCTGGATCCAGAGGTCGTCGAAGATCCCTTCGCGCAGCAGGATGCCGTTCGCGACACAGTTCAAGGCCACGCCGCCCGCGAGGCAGAGGTTGCGCTTCCCCGTGAGCTCCCGGGCGTGGCGCGCGAGCTTGAGGACGATCTCCTCGGTGACCTCCTGGATCGACTTCGCGAGGTCCATCTCCCGCTGGGTGATGGGCGACTCGGGAGGCCGTTCAGGGCCGCCGAAGAGCCTCGCGAACCGGCCGTTCGTCATCGCCAGGCCGTCCAGGTAGCCGAAATAATCCATGTTCATGCGGAACGAGCCGTCGTCCTTGATGTCGACGAGCTCCCGCTTGATGGCGTCGGTGTACCGGCCCTCGCCGTAGGGGGCGAGGCCCATGAGCTTGTACTCGCCCGAGTTCACCCGGAAACCGGTGAAGTAGGTGAACGCCGAGTAGAGGAGCCCGAGCGAGTGGGGGAAGACCATCTCGCGGATCAGCCGGAGCTTCTCCCCCTCGCCCACGCCGATCGTCGTCGTCGCCCACTCGCCCACGCCGTCGAGGGTCAGCACCGCCGCCTCCGGAAACGGGGAGGGGTAGAACGCGCTCGCCGCGTGGGACTCGTGGTGCTCCGTGAAGAAGATGTCCTTGACCTCGCCCAGGCCGGACCGCTCGAGCGAGTCCTGGATCTTGGGGGGGATCCAGAGCTTCTCCTTGAGCCACAGGGGTACGGCCATCACATACGAGCGCAGCCCCTTGGGGACCACCGCGAGATAGGTCTCGAGGATGCGGTGGAACTTCAAGAGCGGCTTGTCGTAGAAGACGACCCCCGCGAGCTCGTCGGCCCGGGTGACCCCGCCCTCGGCCAGGCAGTAGCGGACGGCGTTTCCGGGGAACTCCGCGTCGTGCTTGATGCGGGTGAAGCGCTCCTCCTGGGCCGCGGCCACGATCCGGCCCTCGTCGACCAGGCAGGCCGCGGAGTCGTGGTAGTAGCAGGAGATCCCCAGGAGCTTCACGGCTAGAACTGCCTGCGGTAGGACTCGGGATTCCGGGGCCGGGATTCCGTGGACGTCCAGTAGGTGGGGAGCTTCGGATCGGCCCCGCGGGTGATCGCGAGCTTGCCCCGCGTCCGCAGGAAGAGCCCGACGGGCAGGAACAGGAGGTAGAAGAGGACGGTCATCAAGACCCAGGTCAGGCCTGATCCCACGGCGTGGGCGAAGAGCTGGAGCCCGTGGTTGAGCTTCCTGTGCAGGGTCAGGGGGAACAGGAAGGCGACGAGGGCGATCCCTGCCGTGATCCCGGCGATCACCGCCGCGGCGACCGGCTTCTCCAGGAAGAAGTAGACCATCGCCGCCGCGGAGAGGCCGATCAGGCCCCCGATCGCGCCCCGCTTCCGGGCGGCCGCGGCCTCGCGGGCGCGGTCGTCCCCCGGCCCGGCCGCGCTCTTCTGCCAGTCCCAGGCCACGGCGGAAGGATTCCTCATCGGTTCCATCGTTCTGCTGCCCCTGCCTTATCGCGAGAGAGGACCTACGGGAGAAGAGCTCAGAGCTCGGGAAATCAGCCCAACCGGTCAGTACAACCGGATTATCGTAGCCGATCCGGGCTTGGGCTCCAAAAGCGGGGTCGCTCTAGAATGCCTCTCCATGACCGCTCCGCCTCCCCTCCCCGCCCCCTCGCGCTCCCTCAACATCCCCGGCTTCACCCTCGGCCACGGCACGGACCGGGAGAATCTGACCGGCGTGACCGTCCTCCTCTGCCCCGAGGGGGTGCTCGCGGCGGCGGAGGTGCGGGGGTCGGCCACGGGCACGCGGCAGTTCGACTCCTTGGTCTCGGGGCAGCACGTGTCGAGCAAGGTGCACGCCGTGGTCCTCTCGGGAGGGAGCGCCTTCGGCCTCTCCTCGGCGGACCCGGTGGTCGAATGGCTCGCCCGCCACGGCTACGGCTTCCAGACCGGCATCGCGCCCGTGCCCCTGGTCCCCACCGCCATCCTCTTCGACCTCGGGCTGGGCGCGGCCGTGGCCCCGGCCCGCGAGATCGTCCAGGCGGCGATCGTCTCGGCCGCCCGGGGACCGGTCGAGGTGGGGAGCGTCGGCGCGGGCACCGGCGCCACCGTGGGCAAGGCCCTGGGGCCCGCCTGCGGCATGAAAGGAGGATTCGGCTTCGCGAGCTTGACCGTGCCGGACGGCCCCACCGTGGCCGCCGCCGTGGCCGTCAACGCCTTCGGCGACGTCCGCAGGCTCGACGGCACCCTCCTGGCCGGCTGCCGCACCGCGCCCGGCTCCAAAGAGCTCGCCCACGCCGAAAGGGTGCTCGCCGCTCTCCCGCCCGAGGCGCCCCACCCGTGGGAGGGGAACACGACCTTGGCCGTGGTGATGACCGACGCCCTCCTCACCAAGGCCACGGCCCTCAAAGTCTGCCAGATGGCCTTCGGAGGCCTCCACCGCGCCCTCGCCCCCGCCCTCTCCCTCTTCGACGGCGACCTGGTCGTGGTTCTCGGCACCGGTGAGCGCCGGGCCCCGGTCAACCAGATCGGCGTGCTCGCCGAGCGGGCCGTGGCCGAGGCGATTCTCGCGGGAGTGGAAGAGGCGGACGGGTTCGGGGTGCTGCCCGCGGCGCGGGAGCTCTAGAAGAACACGGACGAGCACGGACACACGGACCTTCACGGACACTCAGACACCCGCTCCAGGAGTCCGTGGTGGTCCGTGTCAGTCCGTGATCGTCCGTGTTCTTCCCTCCACCACCAGCGAAAACCGGAACGGAAACCGCCTCCGCAGCTCCGCGACCTCCAACCCCTCCGCCAGCCTCCGCACCTCCGGGATCGACCAGGCGCGCTCCATCGAGACCCGGCCGTCGTGCTGCGTGAGCTCGCTCGCCCCGAAGAGCGGGAGGCCCAGGTGGACGAGGAGCCAGCGGGCGAGACGGTTGCGCCGGAGGTCGATCACCACCGCGCCCGCCCGGGACACGCGGACCATCCCGGCCAGCACCTGGCGGTTCGCCTCCTCGTCGAAGTGGTGGAAGAAGAGGGTCGAGAAGGACCACTCGACCGCGCCGTCCCGGAAGGGGAGGGCCGTGGCGTCCGCCACCACCCGGAGCTGGGGAGCGCCGGCCGCGCGGCCGATCACCAGGTGGCGGAGCTTCGAGTCGACCCCCACCACCCGCAGGGGGGCACCGCGCCGGGCCGCCGCCCGGGCGAGGCTCCGGGCGACCTCGCCCATCCCCGTGCCCACGTCCAGCACGAGCCGGGGCCGGTCCCATTGGCCGAGGCGGGGGAGAAGCGTCCTCTTCAGAGGGAGCGCGCTCAGGAGCAGCCGGTTCACCCGGTCGAGGTCGCGGAGCGACCGTTCGGCCTCCTCATAAGGCAGATCGGGCTCATCCAGCTTTTCCGGTCCTTCGGCCGCCAGGCGGCGTCCCTCGCGCAGCATGCGGCGCATTGTACCGGCACCCGCGTTGCCCTCCCCCGCCGGAACGCGTACCATGCGGCCAGACCGCAAGGTATTGCAATCCATGAAGCGCCACCGACCGCCCCGGGACCTCTGGGCGTCCCTGCTGCCGATCGCGGGGGCGGCCCTCGCCCTCCTCGTGGCCTACGATTTTCCGGGGCTCGTGGAACGCCCCATCCCGGCCGGGCTGCTCGTCCTGTTCCTCTTCGCGGGCGCGGCGGGGGCGTGCCACCGCCCGGCCGTGGGGAGCACGACCTTGAGCCTCGGCGCGGCCATCCTCCCCCCGGCGCTCTTCCTGACCGGCGCGGCCCCGGCCGCTCTGCTCGCCGGCTCGGCGCTCCTGGTCTCCGAGCTCTCGCTCCGCCTCGTCCGCCGGTTCGCCGCTCGGGAGCCCGCCGAGCGCCGGGGCTTTTTCCCGCGCTCCTTCGAGAACACCGGCCGCGCGATCCTCTCGACCCTCGCCGCGGGCGGCGTCTGGACCTGGCTCGCGGCCTACTGGACCCCCGTCCCGGCGCTCGCCACGGCGACTGTCGCGTATCTCGCGGTCTGGACGGGCCTCGACGTGGCCGACCGCAAGATCCACCGGCCGGACCAGCCGCTTCGCCTCGCGGGCATCCTCTTCCCCCTGGGCGTCGACGCCGCCGGCTGGGTGGCGGGCGGGGTGCTCGCCCTGACCGGCCGGGCCGCCGGCTGGAGGCTCGGCGGCTACCTCCTCGCGGCCTTCGCCCTCCTGGCCCTCGAAGCGTTCCGCAACGCCCTCCTCCGCGACAAGGCCCAGAGCCGCGCCCGCGACCTCGAACGGCTGCGCCGGGCCAGCCAGCGGATGATCACCCCCGCGCAGGAGATGGAAGCGATCGCGGACCGCATCCGCATCGAGTGCGCGAAAGTCCTCCCCTTCCACTGGTTCCAGTTCGAAACGCTGGCGCCGGGCAGCGAGCTGCGGAGCTGGTGGTGGGGGCCGCTGTCCGAGGGCCTGGCCGAAGGCGTGCCCGAGCCGGACCGCTACGCCCCGCCACTCCCCGGGGTCCACCGCCGCACCACCTGGCAGATCCTGGAGCGCCAGATGCGCTCCCGGCCGGACGGCACCATGCTCGGCCGCCTCCGCCTCTGGTGCGACCCCCGCCTGATCGAGCCCCGCGAGGTCGAGCTTCTGGACCGCCTCCTCCCGCAGATGACGGCCTCCGTCCAGCGCTGCCTCCTGGACCGCGAAGCCCGGGAAGACCCCCTGACCGGCGCCGTCATGCGCCGCGTCCTCGAAAAGCGCCTTCACGAGGTGCACGCCCGCGCCTACGAAAAGGGCGAGTCCATGGCCGTGGTCCTCTGCGACCTCGACCACTTCAAGAGGATCAACGACACCTTCGGCCACCCCGCCGGGGATGCCGCCCTGATCGCCGTCGCCGGAATCTTGAAGGGGATGTGTCGCGCCTCGGACCTCTGCTGCCGCTACGGAGGCGAGGAGTTCCTCCTCCTCCTCGACCAGACCGGAGGAGACGACGCCCTGGCGATCGCCGAGCGCCTCCGCCGCTCGATCGAAGAGCTCGCCTTCGAATACGAAGGCCAGCAGATCCCCCTCGCCCTGAGCGCCGGAGTCGCCTCCTTCCCCGACCTCTACATCAAGACCGGAGCCGAGCTCATCCTCTTCGCCGACGAGGCGCTCTATGAAGCCAAGCGGCGGGGGAGGAACCGGTGCCTGCTGGACCTGGGGCAGGGGCGGTATCTGGATACGGAGGGGAACACGCTGTCGACGGAGGATGTGAAGGAGGCGGCGGAGGCGCCGCGGATTTTTGTGTAGGGGAGGGGGATACGACTGGACGCGTTGTCGGGTTGTTGCATGGCGGAAACGTCGGCGTACACCGACCGGACGTGTCTGTTGGTGCATGACGGGAACGTCGGCGTACACCGACCGGACGTGTCGGTTGTTGCATGACGGGAACGTCGGCGTAGACCGACCGGACGTGTCGGTTGTTGCATGACGGGAACGTCGGCGTACACCGACCGGAGGAGACGCGCCGCCGTTTGTGGTAACCGTACCGTCAGCGCATACCGACTGGCGCGTCTCTACGGACCGTCCGTGCAGAGAATCAACGGTAACTTTGCCGCAGGTTGACTCAAACATCGGAATGCATCCTCACAACCTATGGCAGGGTTTACCGCCCTGTCCGCGCTTCGACGGTCCGTAGAGACGCGCCAGTCGGTGTGCGCTGACGCTTCGGCGTCCACAGACGGCGGCGCGTCTCCTCCTTCCGGTGTGCCCTGACGTTTAGGTCTGCGGGCGGCACCGCCAACCTTCTCGCCGGAGCGTTCATCCTCTCTCGCGGAACGTTCCGCGGGCGTGGGAGACGGACACCTCCGGCTCTTTTCTCCGGGAGCTTCGCGCGACGGGACGTCATCCCGGCTCCTTCGCCCGGAACCGCGGCTCCGGTTTGAATATTCGAGGATTTGCCGTTTCGGGTGAATGCCTATTACAAGGAAAGGAGTTTGTGTCTCTTGAAAACGGGGCCCGGGATGGCCCTCACAAAAAACGTTGTTCAAACCCAAGAAAGGACAAAGACCATGCCTGGAATTTCGTTTCAAAAGATTGTGACCGAATGCGAGCTGC
>DATHUD010000111.1:0-3190 GCA_035462575.1 Thermoanaerobaculia bacterium
TATCGTTGAAGACCTTTGCCGTTACGGGACTCTGTTTCGTTGGGTCTGTTGTTGAAATTAGAAAAATCTGGGTTGGTGCGGCTTCACAGAGGCTGGCGGATAGAATGAGAAGAAGGACAGCGGTCCATATCCGAGCATGACTCATAATTCCTCCTCTGAAGTGAGGGATGGGAGCGTCCCCCCAGAGACAGGGCTAGAGGGTCGTCCTGTTCAACCTACTCTATTGGACGGACGCCCAGCGGTTTTTCTCGTGAGATTCCTCTCGGAATCGACTGGCGCGAGAGAACAGCTCTAAATGGAGCCGAATAAACCTTGGAGGGAGCCGCTTGCCACCCTTCTCCTGTTCATCGCCGAGCCTTCCTGCGAGCGCTTCAATCGGTTCCTCAATCGGGCTCTGGCCGTGCCACCGATCGGGAACCCCTCGGATCTAGCCTCTTCGGGAAGGCCGTAGTGTGTACGAAGGGAGATAGGCCGGTCAGCCGCTAAAGGGGTTCAGACAAGCGACTCCGGTTCGCTCCACGTCCTTGACGTTCCGGGTGACCAGCGTGAGGCCGTGCACGCTCGCCGTGGCGGCGAGAAGACTGTCGAGCACAGGCAGAGGGTCTGGAACGTTGAGCCGGCCCCACTGCTCGGCAATGCCCTCGTCGACGGGGAGGATCTCCGCTCGGAGTGGGTCGCGACGAGCTCACCGAGCCAGGTTTCCAGGGCTTCGGCCGTCCGCTCGTCCCGCCGGCGGATGTTTTCGATCCCCTTGCGGATCTCTCCAACCGTTGAGACGCTCAGGTAGATCTCCTCGAAGAGGCTGCCGCAAGCCAGGAGGCCATGCCCGGATCACAGCGCCGGCCCTTGCGGAGCTTCGAGATGACGTTCGTGTCGACCAGGTAGCTCAAAGCTCGACGTCCCGGCCGCGGTCCGGGTTGCGCTCGAAGTCGGCGTCCTCACCGACCGGCGGAATCGCGAGCAGAAGCTCCTTGAGCGGCCTCTTGGCCTTGGCCATCACCTGCTCGGCCGGAATGCCTTCGACCTCGCCGGCATCCCACGCCCGCTCCCGGCGTTCCGCCTCGTCGAGCCACAACGCCTCGACCTCTTTCTCGGAGAGGGCATCCAGACTCCGAAGGAGAACCTCCGCGAGCCGAGCCCGGGAGGGTGGGTCCAGCTTCAAGGCTTCGTTTTCCAACTCGTTCAGCTTCATGGCACTCCAGTTTACCAACGGCCGCCCCTTCTCCCTGGGGGCGCTCTCAGGATCGTGGCCGCCAACACCAGTCCGCAGGGATCCAGGTTCTGCCCTCTGGGGTCGCGTAGCGCCGGATCATTGGGAGCACTCTGAGGTGCGGTCGAGGGCGGCGTTGAGCTCGGCACCGTCCTTCTCTGAGATGAGCCCGCGCCGCCGCGCCTGGAGCACAGCCTGGCGCACGAGCTCAGGGGAGACGTTTGCCTCGATGGAGTCTCGCAGGGTCCTGCGCGGCGACGTGATGGGCACGGCCGAGAACCCCGTGCGGTCAGCGTTACCAATGTCTGTGTAGTGCAGAACGAGGCCGGGGGGCACCCGGAGCCGCCGGCGCTGCCAGCTTGCCGGGAGCGTCATGTGAACCTTCGCGGGCAGCGCGTCGGAGAGGTCGTGAAGAGCGAGCGCTGTCTCGTGCGAGAACACACCGGCCTGCTCGGCCCAGAGCCAAGCTACGACGAGATCCTCGTGCTCGCTGGCGGGGAAGTGAACGAGGCGATAGATGCCCCGCCGCACTCGCGCAATCCGCCCGTTGTCGAGATACTTGCGAAGTAGCTGTGGCGAGTACCCCGCCGTGGCGGCCTGCTCGGTCGTGAAGTAACCGCTCTGGGCTTGCGCGACGGCGTAGAGTGCCCCCCAGTCCGGGGTGCCTCCACGAGGTGAGGCTTCCGTGCCCATGGCTGCACAAAGATTAACCGAGGGTTTAGTTTTGTGCAAACAGGCAGGCGATCCGGGAGGCTGGGCTATTGCCCGCGCCTGCTTGTCAGGCTGATCGAGTCGTAGAGATGTGTCGAGAGAGACTCTATCGTTCATGGAGCTCGTCTCGCGTCCACCGGCGGCCACCGCTTCCACCCTCGGTCTTTCGGGAGAGATCGAGCAGGTTCTTCACCGCCTGCTCCCGCTCCTCCTCGCCGCCCGCGTACGTTTCGACGTAACTCCGGAGGAGGGCATCCAGAGAGGTGCCCTGCTGAGAAGCCCTGGAACGCGCGCGCTCCAATACCCGTTTATCCATAGCGATCGTCAGCTTGACCATTCGTCTCCTCGGCACCGGTACCCGGAACGAGTAGCAGATCGAGGGTATTCTACTACGGGCGTGGCACCTCCGTACGGTACCGAGTTGGCCTCTGGCGATTTCGATCCCCTGCTGAGCGTGGTGGGGATGTTACGCGCTTTGCGGTCGAAGCCGTCCCTGGAGCTGCCCGGAGAGAAAGATGCCTTTGAAGTGGAGATTGTGGACTATCACTGAGGAGCCCGGGCATGACGCGACGTCTCCCAAACGTCCATCCGGGTGAGATTCTTCTCGAAGAGTTTCTCCGGCCCCTTGGAATCAGCCAGAACCGGCTGGCGCGCGACGTCAAGGTACCGCCTCGCCGGGTCAACGAGATCGTCCTTGGGAAGCGTGCGATCACGCCGGACACGGCCCTCCGGTTCGCGCGCTACTTCGGAACGTCGGAGCGCTTCTGGCTGGGTTTGCAGTTGGATTACGACCTCGAGGAGGTGCAAAGGGCCGTTGGCGAGGCGATCCGGAAGGAAGTGCGTCCCATCGCCCCGGCCGCCTGAAGACAGATCCCGACGGGGTAGAGCGCAGCTTCAGGAACAGGTGCGCGATTCCGTTCTCTGCCATTTTAGGATCGGTCAGTCATCACCTGCTCGGCCGGCATCCCTTCGACCTCGCCGGCATCCCACGCTCGCTCCCGGCGCTCCGCCTCGTCGAGCCAAAGCGCCTCGACCTCTCTCTCGGACAGCTCGTCCAGGCTCCGGAGGAGAACCTCCGCGAGCCGGGCCCCGGGAGGGTGGGTCCAGCTTCAAGGCTTCGTTCTCCAACTCGTTCAGCTTCATGGCACTCCAGTTTACCAGCGGCCGGGTCCTCCTCCCCTGGCGCGGTGGCCCGGAGAGAGCCACCTGCGACTCACCATGGATCTACCGCGTTAAGATGCAGCCTCTCGACTGGAGGAAACCAGCCCC
>DATHUD010000112.1:0-16350 GCA_035462575.1 Thermoanaerobaculia bacterium
CTTCGCCGGCTGCACGGTCTACGCGGTGGTCGCCGGGATGTGGATGTCGATCCCCTTCCTCTTTCTTTTCCTGCACGGCTATTCCTACATGGCCTGGCTGGGGCTTCTCCCGTCGCTACGCGAGCAGTGGGCGCGATGGAAAGCCGGCGGTGCGGCGGCCGGGGCCGCCGGGGTGGGCGGTTAAACCGCGGGTGAAGCGTCTAAAATGGGGATATGGCCTTTCCGGAGCGTCGCGTGAGCCCCCAGGTGAGTCTCCGGCCCGCGGCCCCGCGGGACGCGGACCTTCTGAGGCAGTGGCGAGCCGAGCCGAGCGTCCGGCGCTACCAGCCGCTCAACGAGCTGCCCACCGCGCAGCTCCGCGCCGACGTGGCGAGCCAGCGGATCGCCGACCTCTACCGGGGGCGGGGCGAGAAGTTCCAGTGGATCGTCCAGGTGGACGGCCAGCCCGCGGGCTGGGTCACCCTGGTGGTGAGCAACTGGGAGCACGGCCTGGCCGAGGTGGGCTACGCCCTCTCGACACCCTTCCAGAGCCGGGGCGTGATGACGGACGCCCTGGCCCTCCTCCTCGAGGACCTCTTCCAGAACACCCTCCTCGAACGGGTGGAAGCCCGCTGCGCCGTCGAGAACGTCGGCTCCCAGCGCGTCCTCGAAAAGAGCGGCTTCGAACGGGAGGGGCGCCTGCGCGCCTACTTCAAGCTCCGCGGCCGCCGGGTGGACAATTTCCTCTACTCCCTGCTGCGGGACGACTTCCTCGCGCGGCGCAACGGCAGGGAGTAGCCCCTACAGCATCTCCAGGTTCGCGAACTTCGCCACCAGCTTCCGCTTCCCCGATTTCTCGAAGAAGACCGTCAGCCGGGCGTCGTCCCCGTCGCCCTCCAGCTCCAGGACCACGCCGTGGCCGAGGGTGGGATGGCGGACGCGGCTGCCGCGCTTGATGGCGCGCCGGGGGGCGGCGGTGGCTTCGGGCTCGCGGATGATCTGCCGGACAGGGGTCCGGTAGGTCGAGGAGGAGGCTGGCGGGGCGGTGGGGCGGGGCGCCGCCGGAGAGGGCGGGGCGGAGGGGCGGCTCTGGGAGCCTCCTCCGAAGAAGGAGTAGACGCTCTGGGTCCGCTCGTTGTAGCGGTCCGCGAGGTACAGGTCGGGGCTGTGGGTGATCTCCACCAGGTGATCCGGCAGCTCCGCGAGGAAGGGGGACTCGGACTGATCCTGGTAGCGGCCCGCGATGCGGCGGCGGCGGCAGCAGGAGAGGTAGAGGCGCTCCCGCGCGCGGGTCATCCCAACGTAGAGGAGCCGGCGCTCTTCCTCGACGTCCTCCCTCGCCCCCTGGGAGTTGAAGTGAGGAAGAAGGCCGTCCTCCAGGCCCGCCACCACCACGGCCTTGAACTCCAGGCCCTTGGCGCTGTGGAGCGTCATCAGGGAGACCCCCTTTTCGACCTGGAGCGAGTCCAAGTCCGTCACCAGGGCGATGTGGTCCAGGAAGGCCGTGAGGAGGTCCTCGTCGCCGCGGTTGTAGCTGTTCGACTCGGTGAACTCCTGGGCCGCGGAGAGGAACTCGTTGATGTTTTCGAGCCGCGCCACGTCCTCGGGGTCGTCCTTCCGGAAGAGGTCGGTGTAGGCGGTGGCCGACAGCAGCCGGTCGAGGAGCGCCGGGAGGGGGAGATCGGCGGAGGACTCCTGGAGGCCCACGATCAGGTCGCGGAACTTGCGCAGCGACGTGGCGCTGCGGGCCGGCAGCGTCCCCAGGTCGTCCAGGTAGAGGACGTCCCAGATCGGCTGCCCGAGGTGGACGGCGCGGTCCCGCAGCAGCTCCAGGGTGGCCTTGCCGATCCCCCGGGGCGGCTGGTTGACGATCCGCATGAGGGAGAAGTTGTCGCGCGGATTCCGGATCACCCGGAGATAGGCCACCAGGTCCTTGATCTCGGCCCGGTCGTAGAACCGCACGCCGCCCACGAGCGAGTAGGGGATCTCCCGCGAGAGGAGCTCGTCCTCGATCGCCCGGGTCTGGGCGTTGGTGCGGACGAGGACCGCCATGTCCCCCAGCTTGTAGTTGTGCCGGAGGCGCTGCAGGGTCTTCAGGATCCAGCCCGCCTCGTCCCCTTCGTCGGTCGCCTTGTAGAGTTCGGCCTTGACCCCGGTGTCGCCGTCCGTCCACAGGCGCTTGCCCCGGCGGTGGATGTTGTTGGCGATCAGGGCGCCGGAGACGTCGAGGATCGTCTGGGTCGAGCGGTAGTTGCGCTCGAGCTTTCTCACTTCGGCGCCGGGGAAGGTCTTCTCGAACTCCAGGATGTTCTGGATGTCCGCGCCGCGCCAGCGGTAGATCCCCTGGTCCTCGTCGCCCACGGCGGTCAGGTTGCCGTTCTCCCCCACGAGCTCCTGGATGAGCCGGAGCTGGGCGTGGTTGGTGTCCTGGTACTCGTCGACGAGGAGGTATTGGGTGCGGAAGCGGATCCGCTCGCGCACGTCCTGCTCTTTCGAGAGGAGGCGGACGGAGAGCGAGATCAGATCGTCGAAGTCCACCCCGGAGGCCTGGCCGAGGAGCCCCTGGTAGCGCCGGTAGAGGGCGGCCACCTTCTTCTCGAAGAAGTTCTGGGCCTGGGATTCATAGGCCGGGGCGTCCAGGAGCTTGTTCTTGGCTCCGCTGATCGCCGAGAGGACGGAGCGGGGGGAGAAGGCGGTCTCCGAGAGCCCCTCGGTAGCCAGAGCCTCCTTGACGAGGCCGAGCTGGTCTCCGGTGTCCAGGATGTGGAAGTCGCGTCGCAGTCCCACCCGCTCACCGAAGCGGCGCAGCAGGACGAGCCCGTAGCGGTGGAAGGTTCCCACCGAGGTGGGGAGCGGGTGCATCCCCAGGAGGTCCTCCACCCGCTCGCGCATTTCGGCCGCGGCCTTGTTGGTGAAGGTCATGGCGGCGATGCGGGAGGGGTCCACCCCCTGCTCCTCGACCAGCCAGTAGATGCGGTAGGTGATGACCCGGGTCTTGCCCGATCCGGCGCCGGCCAGCACGAGCTGCGGCCCCTCGCCATGGGTCACGGCGGCGATCTGCTCCGGGTTGAGCGTGCGCTCGATTTCCAGGGACACGTCTTTCTTCACGCCGGGAGTTTGTCCGAGGGGGGAGGGGAATGGCAAGCGGTGGGGGCCGCGTCTGGTCAAGCCAGGAGCCGCAGCTCGATTGTCGGGCTGAAGTTCAACTCAGGGGGGAATTCAAAGCTTGGAACGGGGTACCAGGGTGCGGCTTCCTCAAACAGTCGCCAGAACTTGCCAGGGGCTACCTTGTAACCGTGAAACGGCTCGATCCCGTACTTCCGGCTAGCGTAGGCCAGGATGAGCAGCCAACGATGCAACTCGCCGGGAACGTCTTCGAACCGCGTCGTACAGGTTACGAAGCGGTAATCCAGCCCCTGGATGATCCACCAATCCCCTGACCTGTAGGCAACGGTACGGATCGTCTGTTCTGTCATCCCTCCTCCGATCTCGCGAGGGAGGTCATTATACCGCGACCGCACGATTCCAGATGTCGGCTTTACGGACTAAGCCGACTCATGTCATGCTTTGGCGTCACGCGACGCACTGAAGGTCTGCGGATCACGGAACAATGAGTCCGGAGGAAGGGTTTTGGCTCGACCCCCCTGGGAGATCACGTTACGGGAGTTCATCCAAATCGCGAGGCGGGACTATGGGATCGAGATCGAGCTGGTCTCGGCGGCGATCGCCGTCGGCTGGATTCTCAGGAAAGGGATATCCGCCTACCCGGTACCGGTGATAGACCCGGATGAGCTCCTTCCTCTAGACATCCTTCGGAAGCTCTGTCGGCTCTATGGAATCCCCCCGGTCGACTTCGGCCTCGATCCGGACGACGACTGGTGAACCAGGCCGGGCGAGTCAGGCAGCAAGACGCGTTTCGACGGCCGGCCCAGGCCCGAGACTCTCTGGGAGCTCAATGACGGGGATCGATTCCGGCCAGGGTGTAGCCGTCTCGTACATTTTCCAGAATCTCCTAGGGGCCGGCGAGTAGCTGGTGAAAGGTTCGATTCCGTACTTCTGGCTGGCAGCGAATAGGACGAGCAGCCACCGCCGGAGCTCCCCTGGAACATCCTCCAGCCGTTTGGTACACGTTGCGAAGTCGTACTCCAGCCCCTGGATGATCCACCAGTCCCCTGACTTGAAAACTACGGTGTGGATCGTCTGCTCTGTCATGGCCCCTCCAATCTCCTCAGGAAGGACATTATAGCGCGACGGCGCGACTCCTGGACACCGGCGGGCGATCCGGGAATGCCCCAGCCCCGGATCGCCTTAGGATAGGAGGCGGGGTGGGCGACGCCCGCCCCCTCCCATCCGTAGAACCAGTCCAGGAAGTCGAGGAAACGACCATGAAGCCCGTCGAGATCTTCAACGTGTTGTCCCAGCAGGTCATCGGCCAGGAGGAGTCCCTCCGGTACGTGTCGGTGGCCATCTTCAAGCACCTCCAGGGGGAGAAGTACGGCAACCTCCTGCTCATCGGCAACTCGGGGACGGGCAAGACGACGATCATGCGGGCGATCGAGTCGCTCTACACCACCCACGAGGAGTTCGCGGAGTACCGCGTGGTGCTCATCATGAACGCGAACACCCTGGCGACGGAGGAGGGGGCGGTCGACACGAGCCGCCTCTTCGCGCGCCTCGAAGAGCGCACCCGCCAGGTGCTCGGCCCCGGGGCCACGGCGGAGGAGATCGGCCGCGCCATGGAGCGGGCCACCGTCTGCCTGGACGAGATCGACAAGGTCTCCGGCATGATCGGCGGCAAGCCCTACGTCACCGGCATCAACATCCAGCAGGCCGTGCTCACCCTGATCGAGGGCGAGCGGGTGCCGCACCGGATCACGGCGCCCGGCAAGGACGGGATGGTGGGCGCGGAGAGCTACTGGGTCGACACGAGCAAGATGCTCTTTCTCTGCGCCGGAGCGTTCGAGACTCTCTACGACCAGGTCTTCCAGCGGGTCACCTCGCCCAAGAGCGGCGTCAAGCTCCCCACGACGACGACCTACATCAACGGCAAGATCCATATCCGCGAGTACTTTACGCTGCGCCACCACTTCCGGCAGGAGGACCTCTTCGAGTACGGCATGCAGCCGCAGTTCCTCTCGCGGTTCGACAACGCCGTGATCCTGGAGGATCTGACCTCGGGCACGCTCGCGCGGATCTTCCGCGAGCCGAAGGAGGGGGTTCTCCAATCCTCCCAGAACTTCTTCAAGAAGTACGGCATCGAGCTCGAGATCACGGACCCGGCGATCCAGAAGATCGCCGAGGAGGCGGCGAAGACCAGCCGCATCGGCGCCCGGGCCTTGAAGTCCGTCTACGGGCGGATCATCAAGCCCTTCGAGTTCGACCCCTTCTCCCGGGAGGAGCTCCGGAAGGGCAACGGCGACGGCGGCCCGAACCGGCTGGTGATCGACGAGACGATCGTGGCCGAGGCGCTGAAGCCCCTGGTGTAGCCTCCGCACGCTACAATCCCGCCCGAAAGGAGCCTCTCGGATGCCCCAAGCCTCGTCCCCGACTACCCTGGAGCTGGAAGCGCCCCCGCACGAGACCCGGTCCATCATCCCCCCCGAGGGGGTGGAGCGGACGGTCGGCCGCTTGACCGAGCGGCACGGGCCGGGGCAGGCCGGGCGGATCCGGCGGGGGGTCGAGCAGGTCGCGCAGCGCTGGTGGGCGGAGGACGGCGACGCGGAGGCCTTCGCCGCCTTCTGCGAGGAGAGCTTCCTGGCCGACCCGGCCGAGGTGGACGAGACCTACCGGCGGCTCGTGAAAGTCTTCGAGCAGGTGGACGGCCATCTTCACGAGGTGCGCCGGCATCTCTCCTGGCCGATCGAAGTGGAGACCGGGCCGCTCACAGCCGTGGACCAGCTCCTGGCCACCGTGGACCTCGCGGCCCACGTGGAGGACGACCTCTTCCGCTCCAAGGTCGCCTTCCTCGCTCTTCTCAACTTCCCGGTGCACACACTCAAGGAACGCCTGGAAGAGGGGACGGCCTGGGACCGCGAGACCTGGGCGCGGTCGCGGCTCATGGACCGTTTCGCGGCCCGCGTGCCGGCGTCCGTGCAGCAGGAGCACACCCGCACCTTCGTGGCGGCGGAGCGCTACATCTCCTCCTACAACATCCGGCTGGACCGCCTGATCACGCCCGGCGGCGAGCGCCTCTTCCCCGAGGGGTTGCGGCTGATCTCCCACTGGGGGCTGCGGGACGAGCTCGCGTCCTACTACGTCAACCCAACGCCTCAGGGGCTCGCCCGGCAGCGCGTGATCCTCCGGGTGATGGAGCGGATCGTGCGCCAGGAGATCCCGAAGGCGGTGATCGACAACCCCGGCCTCCTCTGGGACCCGGAGACGAACGCGGTCCGGCCGGCGGCGGAAGGGGAGGCGGGGGAGGCCCGGCTCTTGGCGGAGCGGGAGCCGGACACCCGCTACGCCACCCTCCTCGACATCTTCCACACGGTGCGGACGGCCGACCCGTTCAGCCCGGCCGAGCCGACGTTCGTTCTGCGCCGCTTCGAGCGCGACCGGCAGATCCCCGAGAGCGAGGTCGAGGCGCTCCTCGTCTCCGTGCTCGCCTCCCCGGAGGTGGCGGAGCTCGGGCGGCTGATCGAGAGGAAGATCGGCCGGCCGCTCGAGCCCTTCGACATCTGGTACTCGGGATTCAAGTCCAGGGGGGCCTGGCCGGAAGCGGAGCTGGACGAGGCCGTGCGGGCGAAGTACCCGGACCTGACCGCCTTCGAGGCCGGCCTGCCGGAGCTTCTGGAGAGGCTCGGCTTTACCGCAGAGAGAGCGCGGTGGCTTGCCGAGCGCATGGTGGTGGACCCGGCCCGCGGCGCCGGCCACGCCGTCCCGGCGGTCCGCCGGGAGGACAAGGCGCGCCTCCGCACGCGGGTCCCCGAGGGGGGGATGGACTACAAGGGCTACAACGTGGCGATGCACGAGCTCGGCCACAACGTCGAGCAGGTCTTCTCGCTGCACGGCATCGACCACTGGCCGCTCGCCTCGGTGCCCAACAACGCGTGCACCGAGGCGTTCGCCTTCGTCTTCCAGCACCGCGATCTGGAGATGATGGACCTCCCGTCGCCCGAGGGGGCGGACGCCTGGCACACCGAGACGCTCGCGATCCTGTGGAACACCTACGAGATCGCCGGGGTGTCGCTGGTGGACATGGGGGTGTGGAACTGGATGTACGCGCATCCGGACGCGACACCCGCCGAGCTCCGGGAGGCGACGCTCGGGATCGCGCGGGACGTCTGGAACCGCTACTTCGCCCCGGTCTTCGGCGTCTGGGATTCGGAGATCCTGGCGATCTACTCTCACATGATCGTCTACGGCCTGTACCTCCCGGACTACGCGATCGGCCACGTCATCGCCTTCCAGGTGGCGGAGAGGCTCCGCGGGGCCGACTTCGGCGCCGAGATCGAGCGGACCGCCCGCCAGGGACGCCTCACTCCGGACGCCTGGATGCGCGGCGCCGTGGGCGGCCCCGTGTCGTCCGAGGCCCTGCTCGCCGCGGCGCGCGAGGCGCTCGCGGCGGAGGGCTGACGAGGGATCAGCTCAGGGATCAGCGGGTGAAGGAGCCGCCGGTGCCGAGGTTGCCCTGGGTGGACGTGGCGCCGGCGCCGACGGTCTGGCCGAGGCTGGACCGGCTCCAGGCCTCCTGGGTGTTCTGCACCGCCCGCTCCGCAAGGCCGGTCTCTACGGGATAGCCCTCGAAGGAGAGCTCCTTCAACACGACCCTGGGGATCGCCTGGGAGAGCTCGACCAGGATCTGATTGATCTCCCGCAGATTGTTGAGAGCGATGTCGGCCGTCGTCCCCTGGGAAAGCCCCAGGGCCGTCGTGTGCAGCATGGTGTAGCTGACCGACGCGAGCGACAGCGCGGTGTAGTCGTCGCGCAGCGCGCGGCTCGCCTTGTCCTTGCGAACCTTGTCGTAGAGACCGGCGACGAAGCCCAGCGCTCCGGTCACGGCCTCCTTGACCGTGGTGGCGGCGCCGCCGCCTCCGAAGCTCTCGGCGTGGTTTTCGAGCTCCCGGACGTGGTTTTTCAAAATGCCCTCGAGGCGGCCCACGAGCTGAGCCGCCTCGGGGAATTCCTTGATGCCGTCGTCCTCTCTCTGGCGCTCGACGGCTTCGAGGATGTGCTTCTCGACCGCGGCCATGTCGGCGACGTAGGGGCGGAGCGATTCCCGGTTGTCTTTCATCGATTTCTCCTTGCTGTGTCTGTTCGTTGCCCTGCTCAGTGACCTGAGCAAAAAAGGAATGAGCAAAAGGCTTGCCCGGGGGTGCCCTCCCTCCTTGACACCCCACCTCCGGTTCCGTACCCTGCCCGGCGAACGCCAAATCTTCGACAGGAAAAACCCATGAAATCAATCCATTCCGTGTTGCTCGCCCTGCTGCTGGCCGCAGGGGCGTCTGCCGCTCCCCACGAGGGCCCCCACGGCGTGGGCGGTCGCGCCGACGCTCCCCGGGTCCAGCAGCCGCCGCCGTCCCCGGCCCCCGCTCCGGAGCAGAAGCCCCCGGACGAGAACCTGGAAGACAAGCAGAAGCGGGAGCAGGAGCCCGAGGAGAACGCCTCCGAGCTCCAGAAGGAGCAGAAGGAGGGGGGCAAGGGCGCTCCCGGCGAGATCTCCGAGAAGAAGGAAGAGAAGTGGGACGTCAACAACCCGCCGGGGCCCGCGAAGGAGGTCGCGATCGACGTGACCGAAGGGACCTGGATGAGCGTCGACATCTCCCCGGACGGCCAGGAGATCGTCTTCGACTTCCTGGGTGACCTCTACGTGATTCCCATGGCGGGTGGCGAAGCGAAAGCTCTCACCCAGGACATCGCCTGGCAGATGCAGCCGCGGTACAGCCCGGACGGCAAGACGATCGCCTTCACGAGCGACCAGGGCGGCGGCGACAACATCTGGGTGATGAACCGGGACGGCAGCAATCCCCGGGCGGTCACCAAGGAGAGCTTCCGGCTCCTGACCCAGCCCGCCTGGACGCCGGACGGCCAGTACATCGTGGCCAGGAAGCACTTCACCGCCCAGCGCTCCCTCGGCGCCGGCGAGATGTGGCTCTACCACCGGAGCGGCGGCGACGGCCTCCAGCTCACCAAGCGCCCCAACGACCAGAAGGACGCGGGCGAGCCCGTCTTCTCGCCGGACGGCCGCTATCTCTACTTCAGCCAGGACATCACCCCCGGGCCGATCTTCGAGTACAACAAGGACCCCAACACCGAGATCTTCGTCATCCAGCGGCTCGACCGGAAGACGGGCAAGACCCAGCGCTACGTGGTCGGCACGGGCGGCTCGGTCCGCCCCACCCCCTCGCCGGACGGCAAGACCCTGGCCTTCATCCGCCGCGTGCGCAACAAGAGTGTGATCCACCTGCTGGACCTGCGCTCCGGCGAGGAGCGGCCGATCTACGACGGGCTCGACCGCGACATGCAGGAGACCTGGTCGATCCACGGCCTCTATCCCCAGATGGCCTGGACGCCCGACTCGAAGGCTCTCGTCTTCTGGGCCGGCGGCAAGATCCGCAGGATCGACACCGCGAGCCGCCAGGTCGCCGACATCCCCTTCCACGTGAAGACGACCCGCAAGGTCCAGGAGGCCCTCCGCTTTCCCGTGGAGGTGGCGCCGAAGACCTTCGACACGCGGATGCTCCGCTGGGTGAACGTCTCCCCGAAGGGGGACCGCGTGGTCTACCAGGCCCTCGGGCACCTCTACGTGAGGAACCTCCCGGACGGCCAGCCGCGGCGCCTCACCCGCCAGAACGACCACTTCGAGATCTACCCCTCGTTTTCGCGGGACGGGCGCTCGATCGTCTACGCCACCTGGGATGACGACAAGCTGGGCACGGTGCGCGTGGTCTCCGCGCCCGGCCAGTACATCGAGCCGGTCTTCGCGCCGGACGGCAAGCAGATCGTCTTCCGGAAGGTCGAAGGCGGCTTCACCCGCACCCCGTACTGGTCCCACGAGCCCGGCGTCTATCGCGTGGCGGTCTCGGGCGGCGGTGAGCCGGAGCTGGTGACCGAGGACGGCGAGCAGCCGCACTTCGGGGCGGAGGGCGACCGCGTCTACGTGCTGCGCGACGCCGAAGGGGGCAAGCGCGAGCTCGTCTCCCTGGACCTCGACGGTAAGGACGAGCGGACGCACCTCTCGAGTGAGAACGCCACCCAGTACTCGGTCTCGCCGGACGGCCGGTGGGTGGCCTTCACCGAGCGGTTCCAGGGTTATGTGACGCCCTTCGTCGCCACCGGCAAGGCGGTCGACGTGGGGCCCAAGGCGACCGCTCTCCCCCTGCGCCGGGTCACCCGGGACGCCGGCGAGTACCTCCACTGGTCCGGCGACTCGAAGCGCCTCCACTGGTCGCTCGGCCCCGAGCTCTACACGCTCGACGTCAAGAACGCCTTCACCGTCCTCGAAGGCGCGCCCGAAACGCTCCCCGATCCCCCGGCCTCCGGAGTGAACATCGGCTTCAAGGCCGAGAGCGACGTGCCCAAGGGAACAGTCGCCCTGGTCGGCGGCCGGGTCGTCACCATGCGGGGAGACGAGGTGATAGAGGACGGCACGGTGGTCATCGAGGGGAACCGCATCAAGGCGGTCGGCCCGCGGGAGAGCGTCTCCGTCCCGGCCGGCGCCCACGTGGTCGACGCCCAGGGCAAGACGGTGATCCCGGGGATCGTCGACGTCCACTGGCACGGTGGGTTCGGGCAGGACGGCATCGTCCCCCAGAACAACTGGGTGCCGTACGCCACGCTCGCCTACGGCGTGACCACCCTCCACGACCCGTCGAACGACACGGACACGATCTTCGCCGCTTCAGCGCTCGCCAGGGCCGGGCTCATCACCGCGCCGCGGATCTACTCGACCGGCACCATCCTCTACGGCGCGAACGCTCCGTTCACCGCCTCGATCGACAACCTGGAGGACGCGCGCTCGCACCTGCGCCGCATGAAGGCCGTGGGCGCGATCAGCGTCAAGAGCTACAACCAGCCCCGCCGCGACCAGCGCCAGCAGGTGGTGGCCGCCGCGCGCGAGCTGAGCATGATGGTGGTGCCCGAGGGCGGCTCGCTCTTCATGCACAACATGACGCAGGTGGTGGACGGCCACACCGGCGTCGAGCACTCGATCCCCGTCGCCGCCATCTACGACGACGTGCTCCAGCTCTGGAGCGGCACCGAGGTGGGCTACACCCCGACGCTCGTCGTCGGCTACGGCGGCATCTGGGGCGAGAACTACTGGTACGACAAGACCAAAGTCTGGGAGGACCAGCGCCTGCTCTCCTTCGTGCCGCGGGAGATCATCGACGAGCGCTCGCGCCGCCGCGTGACCGCGCCGGACGAGGAGTACAACCACTTCAACAACGCCCGCGTGGCGACCGAGCTCGCCCAGAGCGGCGTCGAGGTCCAGGTCGGCGCCCACGGCCAGCGCGAGGGCCTCGCGGCCCACTGGGAGATCTGGATGCTCGCCCAGGGCGGGATGACGCCGATGGAGGCCCTGCGCGCCGCGACGATCCACGGCGCCCACTACCTGGGACTCGACAAGGACATCGGCTCGATCGAGCCCGGCAAGCTCGGGGACGTGGTCGTGCTCGACGCCAATCCGCTCGAAAACATCCGCAACACCGACAAGGTGCGGACCGTCGTCCTGAACGGCCGGGTCTACGACGGCATGACGCTCGATCAGCTCGCGCCCGACAAGGTGAAGAGGAAGCCGTTCTACTGGCAGAAGGAGAAGACCGCTTCCGGGCTCTCCGATACCACCCCGTAGCGATTCTTGAAGAAGGGGGCGGGTCCTCCACCCGTCCCTTTGACGTTCCTCAAAGGGCCCGGGAAGCGCCCGTCTCCACCTCGTCCACGAACTCTTCCAGAAGGTGGTTGAAGGCCTCGGGGCGGTCCATCATCACCCAGTGGCCGGTGCCGGTCATCAGGCGGACGGGGAGGTCGGGGCGGAGCCGGTGGAGGCTCATGGGGAGGTTGTTCATGTCGCTCACGATCGAGAGCTTCGGCCCCGGGTAGCGGTCCAGGGCGGCGAGAGGCGAGTAGGCGACGGAGGCCTCCAGGGCCAGGACAATGGCGTTCTCGTCGGTCAGGCGGAGATCCTCCAGCACCCAGCGGGCGGCGTCCCGGTCGCCCGAGACGACGAGCTGGCGGAAGTAGGACTCGAGCTCGCCCACGGGATCGAGCCGGAGGCTTGTGAGGAAGGGCTCGATCTGCTCGCGGGGGACGAGGGTCTGGTCACCGTTGGGGTCGACCAGCAGGAGGCCCGCCACCCGCTCGGGGTGCCGGCCCGCGTACTCGATGGCCGCGGCGGAGCCCAGGCTGTGCCCGGCGAGGAGGAACCGCCGGAGGCCGAGCTGATCGGCCACGGCCCCGATGTCGGCGGCCAGGCCCTGGATCGAGTAGTCGCCGTCTTCCGCCGGATCGGACTCGCCGTGGCCGCGCAGGTCGAGCGCCACGGCCCGCCGGTGCCGGCCCAGGTGGTCGAGCTGCAGGGCCCACTGGCCCCCGTGGCCCGCGAGGCTGTGCACGAAAAGGACCGGCAGGGCGTCTCCCGCCTCCTCCCCACCCTCGTCGCGGACATAGAGATTGCCGGACGGGCCGGGCACCCAGAGGCCGGCGGTCTCGCGCAGAGCGAAGTCCACCTCCGGCAGGTCGCGGGGCGGCGGCTCCGGGAGGGGCTCCGGCTCCAGGTCCGGGAACACGCGCCGCCGGCTGGCGAGGACGGTCGCGAGGAGCCCGAGCCCGAAGAGCCCCAGGAGAGTCCACAGGATGCCCCTCGGGCGCCGTCTGCGGGGTTCGCCGGACCGTCTGAGCCGCCTCGTCCTCATCTCTACTCCCTCCCGCCGTTGAAGCTAACACGACCGGGCTCCGAGCGCCACGCATGGAGCGGACGAAAAAAGTCGAGCGATGGGAGAGACATTTTCCGTCTTTCAAGTAGGCAGGGCGGTTCCATGAAGGGCCGCACCCTCAAGAGGAGGAATCCCTTGCCCCATCCCACCCAATCCTTCGAGGACATGCTCCGCGCCTTCTTCCCCGACTTCCTCGACCTGATCGAGCCGGGTCTGATCGAGCGGCTGGAGCTCGAGCTGGTTGCGTTCCCCCGCCCCGAGGACCTGGCCGGCTGGCCCGAGGAGGAGCTGTGCGATCTGGGCCTCCTGGCCGAGGTGATGACCCGGCGCGGACGGTGGCTCACCATCCTGGTCCAGGTCGAGATCGGAACCGGCGACCGGCAGGCGTTGGAAGAGCGACTCCTCGGCTCGTACCTCCGCCTCTCTCTCGAAGGGCGCCAGCCGGCGCGGATGGTGGTGATCCACCTCCAGGGGGGCAGGCCGGGGATCCACCTGGAGTGGATCGTCGACGAAGCGGACGGCGAGGAGCTGCTCCGGGTCCCCTACCTCTCCTTCGGCCTCGCGGAGTGCCGCGCCGAGGACTACCTGGCCAAGCCCCATCCCCTGGCCTGGGCCCTGGCGGCTCTCATGCGCCCGAGCGAGCGGAGCCTGGCCGAACACAGGGACTTTTGCCTTCGGAGGATCGCCGGATGCGCCTGCTGAGGGTTGACATGTCTATTGATAGTTGTGTATCAATGCTTCGCCCAAGCCGGCAGTATCCAAGGCCCATGGAGCAGCGCTGCCTGCTCGTTCTAGAAATCGAGCACTCCAGACGGGAGGCACGTGTGCAAGAAAAAAGAGAGCAGCTCAACCTGGCAGCATCCTCGGTCCTGTCCCGCATCCGGCGGCTGACGCGAAGCTCGAACCCGCTCTGCCTCGGCGTGTTCGCCCTGAGCTTCACGAGCCTGTTCGGAGCGGACGGGCAGGCCCTGTGGAACCAGCCTCAGAAGGCCCCCGCGGTCCCGCTCCAGGCGGCAGCCGTGGAGAGCCCGGCTCCTCCGGGGACGGCCCCCGCGCCGGTGGACACTCCCAAGGCCCCGGCGGAGGACACGGCCCCGGACACCGCCAAGGTCGAGCCCCCGGCTCAGCAGACTCACCCGGCTCCCGCCCCTTCCCACCCTGCCGGCCTCCCCGCCGCCACCGCCCAGAAGCCGAAGCCCCAGCCCCGGCGTCCGACCCTCGACTTCGACGAGACCCTGGGTGTTCCGCCGTCCCCTTACGGCAAGCTCATCTACGAGGTGGCCGTCCGGCATGCGGTCAACCCGCACCTGGTGGCCGCGGTGATCCACGTGGAGTCGTCTTTCAACCCCCGGGCGATCTCCCGGAAAGGCGCCTGCGGCCTGATGCAGCTCCTCCCCGACACGGCGCGGCGCTTCGGCCTCAAGCACAAGAAGGAGATCTTCGATCCGGCCAAGAACCTGGAGGCGGGGGTCAAGTATCTGAAATGGCTCACCCGGCGTTTCGACGGCGACGTCCAGAGGGTGCTGGCCGCCTACAACGCGGGCGAGGGCGCGGTGGACCGCTTCGGGGGGGTCCCTCCCTACCGCGAAACCAAGAACTACGTCCAGAAGATCTTCGGTCTCCTCGGCTTCACGACCGCGGCCGGGCCGGCGATTCCGGTCCAGCCGAGCCAAGAAGAGGTCATCGCGGCCGGACGCTGATATCCTGTTCCAAGCGGCCGTCCGAAGGACGGACGGCTGCTTCCCGAGGAGGTCCGGCATGGTCCGCCGATCGGTCCTTTTCCTGTCTCTCGCCTTCGCGGTCTTCTTGACCGCCGCGGTCTTCTGGACCGCCCCCATCCGCGCCGGGGATCAGCCCCCGCCGGAAGCGCCCCCCCGCCCCGTCGAGGCCCGCCGGGTGACCGTCACCGACGCCCGGGAGGCCCTGGCCAAGGGTACCGCGGTGCTGGTGGATGTCCGCGGCGCCGAGTCCTATGCGGCCGAGCACGCCAAGGGAGCCCTGAGCCTCCCCGTGAACGAGGTCGCCGCCCGCGCGAGCGAGCTGCCGAAGGACAAGCTGATCATCACCTACTGCACCTGACACGCCGAAAACACGAGCGCCCGGGCGGCGCTCGAGCTCCAAGCCAAAGGATTCGAAAACACCGCGGCTCTCCTCGGGGGCCTTTCCGCCTGGAAAGAGGGCGGTGGTGAGGTCGTGACGCCGACCTCGCCTCAGTAGCCTTTCCTTCCCCACCCCTGGAGAATCTCCGGGGGTGGGGGATAATCCGCCGGTGCCCTCTCTCGACGGGACCCTGATCGCGATGCTCGCCGCGGCTCTCGTGGCGGTGCAGGGCGTCTGCTGGCTGCTGGCCCGGGGGCTGGAGCTTCGCCTGGAGCGGCGGGTGATGCTCCTGGGGGTGCTCGCTCCTTTCGGGCTGCTCTTCCCGTGGCTCTCGCCCGAGCGGCTCCTCGCTCCGACGGACGTGCTCTTCCAGGCCATCCCCGACGCCCCTTGGGTCCAGGGGGGAGACGAGCACTCGCTTCTGAACGACACGCTCTATCAGATCCTCCCCTGGGAGCTCGAGGTGCGGCACGCGCTCTCGGAGAGGCGGCTCCCCTTCTGGTCGGATCTCCACGAGGGGGGGAGCGCGATCTGGGCCAACCCCCAGGCCGGGGCGCTCTCCCCGCTGGCCATGGCGGCGCGGGTCTTCCCCCTCCAGCACCACCTGCTGGCGACGCTGGCGCTCAAGATCCTGGTGGCCTTCTCGGGCACGTGGCTGCTCGCCCGGAGGGTGGGCCGCACCCGGGCGTCGTCGCTGCTCGCGGCGGCGGGCTTCGCTCTGGGTGGAGGGATCCTCTCCTGGGCGCTGTTCCCGGTGACCGCGACGGTCGCCTGGGTGCCCTGGTTGACGCTGGGAACGGTCCGCCTGTTCCGGAAGCCTTCGGGTAAGGCGATCGCCACGACGGCGGTGATCACGGCCGCGGTCCTGCTCTCCGGCCACCCCGAGAGCGCCGCTATCGGCGGGCTCTTCGCCGCGGTGTGCGGACTGGGCTTGAGACGGCGGGCGGCGGGCTTCGGGCGGGGGCTCGGGGCGGCGGCCCTGGCCGCGGTCCTGGGGTTCGGCCTCGCGGCGCCCCACATCCTGCCGTTCCTCCATCTCGTGCCCGAGTCCCAGCGCGCCCACGAGACGCTGGCCGAGGGGATGCCCGAGTCCTCCGTGCGCCTCCTCGAGCCCCTCACCTGGTTCCTGCCGGGCTACGGCAGGCTCGTCGTCGCTCCCTTGAGCCCGCACGCCTATGGCCGGCCCTACCGGGACCCGTTCCACGGCCCCATCAACTGGGCGGAGTCCGAGGCGGGGTACACCGGTCTGGTCGCCTTCGCAGGCGCCGTGGTCGCCCTGTTCGCGGTCCGGGACCGGAGGGCCCGGCCTTTCCTCCTCTTCGGCGTCCTGGCCCTGCTGCTCGCGGCGAAGCTCCTCCCCCTGGCGCACCTGATCCATGCGGTGCCGCTCCTCCGGGTCCCT
>DATHUD010000113.1:0-7809 GCA_035462575.1 Thermoanaerobaculia bacterium
GGGACACCGGGTTCTTCCCCACCAACCCCACCGAGCAGCCGGGCGTCGTTCCCAGGGACTCCGGAGGCAACCCGTGGTGAGGGCTCGGGTGTGAACGGTAGTGGCCTGCGACCTCACCCCAACCCCTCTCCTGAAGGAGAGGGGCTTGAGGTTGCTTTTCTCTCCCTCTCCTTTAGGAGAGGGAGCCGGAGGGTGAGGTCGCAGGGCAAGACGGCCCCATTCAGAGCGGCGGTGCCCTGAATGAAACCCGCCCTGGGCCTCGGCCTCGCCGCCGCTCTTTTAGCCCTTCTCCTCCAGGGCTGGCTCCGGCCCGTCGAGCTGGTGGCGACCGACCTCCTGATGCGGCTCCGCGGCCCCCAGCCGGCCGACCCGCGGATCACGATCGTCGACATCGACGAGACCGGCATCGACGGCGTCGGCCGCTGGCCCTGGCGCCGCACCCACATGGCCCGGCTGATCGACCGGCTGAAGGCGGACGGCGCCCGGGTCATCGCGCTCGACGCCGTCTTCTCCGAGCCCTCGCTCCGGGACGCCGATGTCGACCTCTCGGGGGACGACCGCGCGCTGGCCGAATCGATCCGCCGGGCCGGCAACGTCGTCCTCGGCTACTTCTTCCGCCAGAAGGCCGGCTCCCCGCCGACGCCCGGGGCTCTCGCGGGAGCCGCCTTCAACGCCGTCTACGAGCCGCCCGAGGGGATTCCCATCCCCCGCCGCCGCGGCGTCGAGGCCAACCTCCCCCTCTTCGCCCGGGCCGCCGCGGCCCAGGGCTTCTTCAGCCACGAGAGGGAAGGCGGAGTCCTGCGCCACTACAGCCTCGCGATCCGCCATGGAGACGACGCCTACCCGCCGCTCGCCCTGCGGGCCGCCGGCCTCTTCCTCGGCCGGAGCGAGCTCGCGCTCGCCTCCCAGTCCGGTGTCGCCGTGATCGAGATCGCCGGCCGCGCCGTCCACGCCAACGAGCGGGGCGAGCTCTGGGTCAACTACCGCGGCCCCCGAAAGACCTATCCCACCGTCTCCGCCGCCCAGGTCCTCAACGGCACGTTCCAGCCCGGCACCTTCCGCGACCGGCTGGTCCTCGTCGGCCTCTCCGAAAGCGGCCTGGCCGACCTCCAGGCGAGCCCCTTTGGCGAAATGCCCGGCGTCGAGGTCCACGCCAACGTGGCGGACGACCTGCTGAACGGCACCTACATCCGCGACACCGGAATGCTCGCCGGCCTCTCGCTCGCCGCGCTCGTCCTCCTCGCCCTCGCGGTCGCCCTGCTCGTGCTGCGCACCGAGCGCCACTTGACGGGCGCGCTCCTCGCCGCGGCCCTGGTGCTCGCCTGGCCGGCCGCCGCCTTCTTCGCCTTCGTCACCGCCGGCTGGCACCTCCAGGTTGTCTCCCCCCTCCTCGCCGGAAGCCTCGCCCTGGTGGGATCGCTGCGCTACCGCGTGGCCACCGAAGAGGCGCGGGCGCAACGGATCAAGCAGACGTTCCAGCACTACGTCTCCGGCGCCGTGGTCGACGAGATGCTCCGCCACCCCGAGCGCGTCAAGCTCGGCGGCGAGCGGCGGCAGATGACCGTCCTCTTCTCCGACATCCGGGGCTTCACCTCGATCTCCGAAACGCTCGACCCCGAGGCCCTGGTCCAACTCTTGAACGAGCTTTTCACCCCCATGACCCGGATCGTCCTCGACCACGGCGGCACCCTCGACAAATACATGGGCGACGCCCTGATGGCCTTCTTCGGCGCGCCTCTCAACCAGCCCGACCACGCCGCCCGCGCCTGCCGCGCCACCCTTGCCATGCGCGACGAGCTCGTCCGCCTGAACGCCGGCTGGCACGCCACCGGCAAGCTCCCGCCCCACTTGACGCTCGGCATCGGCATCGGCTTGAACAGCGGCGAGATGTCCGTGGGCAACGTCGGCTCCGAGGCCGTCTTCGGCTACACCGTGATCGGCGACAACGTGAACCTGGGCTCGCGCATCGAGGGGCTCAACAAGGATTACGGCACGCAGATCCTCGTCTCCGAATCCACCCGCGAAGCCGCGGGCGACGGCCTTCTTTTCCGCGAGCTCGACTGGGTCCGGGTCAAGGGGAAACTGCAGCCGGTCGGCCTCCACGAGCTGCTCGCGACGCTCCCGGCCGCCGCGGACGACACCGAAAGGGCGGAAGCCTTCGCCCACGGGCTCGCCCTCTACCGCGCCCAGAGCTTCGCCGCCGCCGCCGAGATTTTCGCCACTCTCGCCGACCATCGGGCCGACGGCCCCGCGAAAGCCTTCCTGGAGCGCTGCCGCCACTATCAGGAAGATCCGCCGCCCGCCGACTGGGACGGCGTCGAGGTGCGGAAGACGAAGTAGCCCCGGGAGCCGTTACTATCTGAGACTGGAGGAAACACGATGGCCGAGCCCGAAGCCGCCGCCGCCACCCCCGAGCGGGCCAGAGCCCACCCGAACCTGGTGGACCCCGAGACCGCCCCGCGGCCCCGCATCAAAGAGCTGGAGGTCATGGTGGCCGAAGTCGTCATGGAGACGCCCGACACCGCGACCTTGATCCTCTTCACGGGCAACGACCGGCTCGACTACCAGCCCGGCCATTTCCTCACGATCAAGCCGCAGCAGTTCCCGGCGCTCGAAAGGTTTTGCAAGTATTTCGAGGACCTCAAGGGGAAAAAGGAGCCCGCTCGCGCCTACTCGCTCACCTCGGCGCCGCACGAGAAGTACCTTGCGATCACGGTCAAGGAAGAGCGCTACCAGTCCGGCGTCACCAAATACCCGCCGCTCCTCTCCCCCCTCCTCGTCTTCCGCACCGGCCCCGGGATCCGCATGGTGGTCACCGGCTTCGGAGGCCCCTACACCCTTCCGAAAGACATCGAGTCCCGCACCGACCACCTGATCCACATCTGCGCCGGCTCCGGCATCGTCCCCAACTTCAGCATCCTGCGCCACTGCCTGGATCTGAACTTGAAGCTCCGCCACACCCTGATCTACGGCAACAAGACCTGGGAAGACATCATCTTCCGCCGCCAGCTCGAAGAGATGGCCGCCCGCTACCCCGAAAAGCTGAAGGTCGTCCACACCCTCTCCCGCGAAGAGAACCTCACCGCCTTCACCGGAGACATCCGCCGGGGCCGCGTCTCCGAAGCCCTCATCCGCGAGCACATCCCCGACCCCACCGCCGTCGAAGTCTTCACCTGCGGCCCCGGCATCGGAAAATTCGAGCGCCTCGCCGCCAAAGAAAAAGGCGAAACCCCCACCCCCCGCTTCCTCGAAACCTCCCTCGACGCCTTGATGGCGATCGGGGTGCCGGACGAGCGGATCCACCGGGAGAGCTATGGGTAGGGCAATCAATTCCGCGCCGCAAACGCCTCCCAGCCCGCGGCTCTGACAACCCCAGGGCAGGATCAACCCTCCCCGCAACGCGTCAACGTCCCGTAGAGACGTTCCAGTCGGTCATCGCCAACGCTTCGCCGTCCACAAACGGCGGAACGTCTCCGCTGATAGGACGATGCCGTTGCCCCGCGGGACCGGTGTCCCCCGCGCCAGGATTGGGCTGTTTTCCCGATCGGGAACCACCGGTGGGCTGTTCCGCGAAAAAGAGACGCCCCGCCGTCCCCGTGGTGGCCGAGAGGGTGTCGTAGACCGACTGGCGCGTCTCTACGGACCGGGGTTGCCGTTCCGAGCGGGGAGCCCTGCCGAAGGTGGGGGAACGCCGTCCCCCTCATCCTTCTTCCCCAACAACGCCTTCAACCCCTCCGAAATCGTCCCCTGCCAGTTCGCGTGCCCGTGCCCGCCGCTGTACTCGGCGTAGCGAACCACGTAGCCCTTCGACTGAAGCACATCCCGCAAACGGCGGTTGGCGTCGAGCAGGCTCGCCCCCTTCCCGTCGTTGGTGGGCCAGACTTCCAGGAGGCCGACGTCCAGGTAGAAGCGGAGCGGGAGCTTCGGCGAGGCTTCGAGGTGGCGGCGGACCCATTCGGGCTCGGGCTCTTTTTCGGGCCAGACGAAGGAGCCGGACTGGGAGAGGACGTTTCCGAAGAGCTCGGGGTGCTCGATCGCGGCGCAGGCCGCGGCCAGGCCGCCCCGGCTGGAGCCCGCGAGGACCGTGCCGGCCGGATCGGCCGTCACGCGGTACTTCTGGCGCACCCAGGGGAGGACCTCCTCGGCGAGGAAGCGGGCGTACGCCTTGTTGCAGGAGAGATCGGAATCCCGGTTCGCCGAGTCCGGACGGTCGACGAGGACGGCCACGACGGGCGGGATCTCGCCGGCCGCGATCAGGTTGTCCAGGATCACCGGCAGCGGGATGAGCGTGGTGTAGGCGAGGCCGTCCGGCACGATCAGCAGGCGGTAGGGCTCGGCTTCGGCCGAATATCCCGCCGGGGTATAGACCCGCATCTCGCGCTTGCCGCCCAGGGCCTTGCTGCGGATCGGCTCCTCCACGGTCACCTTCCCCGCGGCTACGTCCGGACGCTTCGCCACCCAGGTCAGGGACGGCGCGTCCGGCATCTCGGCCAGCGAGAGCAGGGGATCGGACTTCGGGAACGGCTTGCGGTTGCGCGGGTCCCACCGCGCGGAGGGGAAAGCGTCGGCCTTGGGATCGGCGTTCGGCGCCAGCCGGTACGTAAAGCGGGCGTCCCGCCGCACGACGACGCTCCGGAACCAGACGTCCGTCCCCGGAATCCGCTCCATCGGAGCCTTGTTGGCCACGCTTCCCAGGACGACCACGCCCTTCGTCTTGTCCCCGCCCCGCCAGAGGAACGTCACCAGGACGTTCTCCTGGTTGATCGACTCGACGAGCGGCGTCCCCTGTTTGTCCACCTCCGACCAGAACCGTGAGAGCGCGGCCCAGTCCCCCGCCGCCGCCCGCTCGCGAAGGGCCGCGATGCGCGGGCTCTCCTGGGCAACCGCGGCAAGCGGGGCGAGGAGGCAGAGGACGGCGGCGGCAAGGATTCGGGCATGGGGCCTCATGGGGATCTCCTTCGGTCAACTCTCCGAGCGTATACGAGGAGAGGAGGCTCCGCGTCCTTCCCAGGCCGCCGTAGGGGACGTGAGATAAATTGTCAGGACAGACGCCGAATCCACTTTTCGGGATTCTGGGAGGTGTGGAACACGCTGTACACCGTCACCGTACCTTCGGCATATTCATAAAAGACCGCGTAGGGAAAACGACGGACCAGTGCCCTGCGATAGCTCTCGTAGACCTCGGCACACATTTCGGGAGTACGGCAGAGAGTCGCAATGCATGCGTCCACACAGCCCAGGAATTCTTCTCCCAAGCCGACCCGCTGGTCCTCGTACCAGGCGTAAGCCTCGGCGAGATCCCGCTCAGCCTCTGGCGCGACGATGAGCTCAGCGGCCATAGCGGCCACGGACTCGTCGCTTGACTTCCTCCCAGCTCAGACCCGAGGCCGGGTTTTCCATGAGGTTCGCCTTCCTCCGAGCCAACTCTTCTTTCTGCCAGTCGTGAACAGGTACCGCCTCAGGAGTCGCGGCAAGGTCATCCCACAGGTCTTCAACGAGTTGCAGCTTCTCGGAGGGGCTCAGGTCGAAGACAGAGGCGAGCACTGGGGGCATCTGAGGTCTCCTTGAGGGGCCGGCTTCTGGCCGCCGGACAGTCTTACAGATCCTACAGCCGTAGAGGACCCAGACGCCAGAGGCCCGGAGAGGCAGCTCAGTCTCCTGGAGGGAGGTAAAGCAAGAGCCAAGGGGCGGCCCCGGATTTCCGCCCCTCGGCTCGGATTCAGTTGTCAAAGATCTCTCACACCGCAGGTACTGAGAAAAGAATCTCCTGAACTTCAAGAAACCTCTTCTCAATCTCCGGCGAAACGAAGGCAATATAGATTCGGCATCAGGAGGCCGTCAAGACCAAATCATGGGTTACCCAGAGGATTCATCCCAAAAAGCCTTTCACCTCAGCCAAAAGACTTTTTGCTGCCGCTAAAAGTCTTTTGGCTGCCCCAAAAAGTCTTTAGCGGAGCCAATTGACCTTTTGCCTCGACTCTCTGACCTATTGCACCAAGAATAGCCTTGCGGCAACGAACAGATCAGCAGTAGAATCCGCCAACTGACCTTTTGGGCCGGGGAAAAGTCAAAGATTGGATCCAAAAGGTCTTTTCCTCGAATCAAAAAGTCTTTTACCGCAGGCAACTGACTTTTCCCGCGGCCAAAAAGTCTTTTGGCGGAATGAACAAGGCTTTACCCGCTCTCCGGGGAGCAATTCCGGGAGCGAAAGCTCTTTGACAACTGATGCAACGCCCCCTAGAGGGGCCGCGGAGGCTTTTCGCGCGGGGAAAAGCCTCCGCCTGGCCGGGCTCCGTCTTCGCGACGGACGGAGCCCGGTCGTTTCGGGACGGAATCGCCCACCGGGGCCGGCCTCCCTTCCATTCCAGATCATCGAGCCTGGAAATATCGTGCTATCAATATGTATGGCTCAACTTCGGGTCCGGCATCTCGGCGAAGACGTAAAGACCAAGCTTCAGCGCCGCGCGCGCCGCCATGGCCGCAGCATGGAAGAGGAGATCCGCGAGATCCTCCGCAACGCAGTCAGGAACGAGAGCGGCGCCCAGGGCCCCCTTGGCTCACGGCTTGCCGCCCGCTTTGCCGGTTCGGGTTTGGGTCTCACGCAGGATGTTCCCGAGCTGCGTGGTGAACAGGCCCGCCCAGCCGATTTTGAACCGTGATCTTGGAAGGCCCGGGGTCACCCTGCTGGCTCCGCTGCACTGGCGGCGCTACGGACGCTGCGGAGGAGAGGACCGGTCTTCCTATATAAATAGCCCATGACCCGCCCCTGGCAGACCCTCGACCGCGTAGAGACCGACGAAGGACCCCTCGAGCTGCGCCAGCGGGGGGAGCGCGAGTTCGTCATCACCGTGGCGGGCCGGGTTTTGATGAACAGCACTCTGCACCTCACGGAGGACGCGGCGGCGGAGCTCGCGTGCCGGGAGGTGGCGGACCGGTCTCTGCCGCGGGTGCTCATCGGCGGCCTGGGGATGGGTTTCACCCTGCGGGCGGCGCTCGACGCCCTGCCGAAGCAGGGGAAGGTCGTAGTCGCGGAGATCACCCCGGCGATCGTCCGCTGGTGCCGGGGACCGCTCGCGGAGCTGACCGGCCGGGCCTTGTCGGACCGGCGGGTGACGGTGAAGATGGAGGACGTCGCCGCCTTGATCGCCGAGGCCGGCCGGGCCGGCGGCGAGGAGCTTTTCGACGCGATCGTCCTCGACCTCTATGAGGGACCTCGCCGGGCGAGCCAGGCGCGGGAGGACCCCTTCTACGGCACCGCCGCCCTGGCGTCCACCCGCGCGGCCCTCACCCGGCGCGGGGTCTTCACCGTGTGGTCCGAGGAGCCCGACGCCGCGTTCGAGAAGCGCCTGACGAACGCCGGGTTCAAGGTCGAGAAGAAGCGCCCGGGCAAGGGCGGCCCGCGGCACGTCGTCTATCTGGCACGGCCCGCGGCCCGCTGGAGACCCCGATGAAACGATCGCTCGCCCTCGCCCTCTCCGCCCTCCTCCTCGCCGCCTGCCACGAAGCTCCGGAGACCGATGCCGCACCCGGCGAGCCGGTCCTCGCGATTCACAAGGGCCGGCTGTGGGACGGCTCGGGCGGGCCGGTGGTGGCGGACGGAGTGGTGGTGATCCGGGGGAACCGGATCGAGGCCGTTGGGCCGGCGTCGGAGGTGAAGATCCCGGAAGGCGCCCGGAGGATCGATGCCGGGGGCGGCTTCATCATGCCCGGGGTGATCGACAACCACGTCCACCTGAACATGCTCCTCCAGAACGAGCCCGATCCCCTGACCCGCTGGCTCCGCGCCGGGGTGACGACGGTCGTGGACAC
>DATHUD010000114.1:0-38107 GCA_035462575.1 Thermoanaerobaculia bacterium
GTCAAGCAGCCCGCCGAGCGGAAAAACCCGGGCCGAACCGCCGCCGACCCGGTTCAGCAACTCGTGCCGGGTCACCACCACGGCGGCCCGTGCGTCGGCCAGGATGAATCCCAGGCGTTCGGCCGGGTAGCTCGGGTCCAGGGGGAGGAAGGCGCTGCCGGCCCGCAGCACGGCGAGCAGAGCGGTCACGATCTCCGCGGGGGCGGCGAGGCAGATTCCTACGGTCACCTCGGGTCCCGCCCCCTGGCCGATCAGATGGCGCGCCAGCCGATCCGCCCGCGCCGCGAGCTGTCCATAGCTCAGCGGAGAGCCGTCGGCGACCAGGGCGACGGCTTCGGGGGTCCGGGCAGCGCGAGCCCAGAACAGATCCTGGACAAGGTGGCCTTCCGGCTCGGCGGGTCTGGAGGGGGCCCCGGCCCACTCGATCAGGACTTGATGGCGCTCGGCCGGCGCCAGCAGCGGCAGCTCCGACAGGCACCGGACCGGCTGCGCCGTCACCGCCTCCAGAAGCGCCGCCAAGTGCCCGGACAGCCGCTCCACCGTTGCCGCGTCGAACAGGGCCGGGTCGTACTCGAAGCCGCCTCCGATCCCCCGATCCCCAGCGCTCACGGTCAGCGACAGGTCGAACTTCGCCGCAGCCGCCGACCGCCCTTCCATCCCGGTGATCCGCAGCTCCGGCAGACGGACCTCCGGAACCTCCACGTTCTGCAGAGCAAACAGCACGTCGAAAAATGGCGTGCGGTCGACATCGCGATGGGGCGCGATCTCCTCGACCAGCTTCTCGAACGGCACGTCCTGATAGGCGAAGGCCGACAGCGCCTCTTCCCGGGTCCGCTTCAGAAGCTCGGAGAACCCGGGATCGTCTCCCAGGCGCAACGGCAGCACCAGGGTGTTGATGAAGAAGCCGATCAGCGGCTCGGTCTCGAGCCGGTTGCGCCCGGCGATCGGAGTGCCCACGACCGCCACCTCCTCGCCTCCGCCATAGCGCCAGAGAAGCGTCTGCACGGAGGCCAGCAGCAGCATGAATGGCGTCACCCCGTGCGCTCTCGCCACCTCCTCGAGGGCCTCCGAGACTTCGCCCCCGAGGGAGAAGGGCTGCTGCGCTCCCCGCCGGCCCACCTGCGGCGTCCGCGGCCGGTCGAGCGGCAGGCTCGCCCGGCTCTCCGTCCCTGCCAGACGCGACGTCCAGAACCGCAGTTGCGTCTCCAGGGCCTCGCCCGCGAGCCAGCTCCGCTGCCACTCCGCGAAGTCCCCGTACTGGATCGCCAGCTCGGGCAGAGGCGACGCCTCTCCCCGGCGGAAGGCCTCATACAGGGCCGACAGCTCGCGGATCAGAACGCCGATCGACCAGCCGTCGCCGACCACGTGATGCATCGTCAGCAGCACCACGTGCTCCACACCGCTCCGGAAAAGCACCGTACAGCGCAGCAGCGGACCGCGCTGGAGGTCGAATGGCGCCCGCGCCTCCTCCCGTGCCAGACGGCGCACGGTCGCCTGCCAGGGCTCTTCAGCGAGACTCGACAGATCGATCACCGGCACCGGAACCGGCTCCGCCGGCTGCACCACCTGCCGAGGCTCGCCGTCGACCGGCAGGAACACCGTGCGCAGCACCTCGTGGCGGCGCACCACCTCCGAGAGCGCCTGCGCGAAGGCCGACACGTCCAACGCCCCCGAGACGGTGAACGCCTGCGGCAGGTTGTAGGCCGGGCTCTCAGGGTCGAGCTGGTGGAGGAACCACAGACGCTGCTGGGCAAACGACAGCCGCAGAGGACGGTCCCGCGGCACGGGGACGAGCGGTGGCGCGCTGAGCGGCCCGCCCCCCTGCACCGCCGCTTCCACCCGTTCGGCCAGCGCGGCGACCGTGGGGCTCTCGAACAGCACGCGCAGCGGAAGCTCCGTCCGGAACCGCTCGCGCACCCGGGACATCAGCCGCGTGGCCAGCAGCGAGTGGCCCCCCAGCTCGAAGAAGTCATCCGTAACCCCCACGGGCCGGGCTCCCAGAAGCTCCTCGAAGAGACCCGCCAGCTCCAGCTCCACGAGGCTCCGCGGAGGCACGCTCCTCTCTCCGGAGCCGGAGGCGAGCTCGGGAGCCGGCAACGAGCGGCGGTCGACCTTGCCGCTCGACGTGCGCGGCAGCGACTGCAAGGTTACAAAGACCGACGGGACCATGAACTCCGGCAGACGCCCGCGCAGAAACTCCCGCAGCTCGTGGACCGGCACCGGCTCTCCCGACGGCACCACATAGGCCACCAGGCGGCGGTCTCCGCGCGCGTCCTCCCCGGCCACCACCGCCGCCTGCCGCACGCCCGGGTGCAACGCCAGCACCGATTCGATCTCGCCAAGCTCGATGCGGAAGCCCCGCACCTTGACCTGCTGGTCAATCCGGCCCAGGAACTCCAACTCGCCATCCGCACGCAAACGCGCCAGGTCCCCTGTACGGTACAGACGGGATCCAGCAACCCTGGCCAAGGGATCTGGCACGAACCGCTCGGCCGTCAGGTCCGGGCGGCCGAAGTAGCCGCGCGCCAGACCCGCGCCTCCCAGGTACAGCTCTCCCAGCGCTCCCAGCGGCACCGGGCGGTGCTCCGTATCCAGCAGATAGGCCTGCGTCCCTGCGATCGGACGCCCGATTGATGGAGACGTGCTTTCCCCGCCAGCGACCGCCGCGAAGGTCGAGTACGTCGTGTCCTCCGACGGGCCGTAGAGGTTGTACAGCCGGACTGCGGAGCCCGAGTGGACCGCGTCAGCCAGCGACCGGGGCATCGGCTCGCCGGCCAGGTTGACCGTGCGCACCGAAGCCGGCAGGGGGCCCTGGGCCAGCAGCTCGGCCAGCGCCGAAGGCACCGTGTTGACCAGCGTCACCTCTCCCGCAGAGGGTAGTTGCGGCAAGGCCAGGACATTAGCCGCCAGCAGCACCTTGCCGCCCCGCGACAGCGGCACGAACAGCTCGAAGACGGACAGATCGAAGCAGACCGAGGTGGCCCCCAGAACCCCGGCCAGGTCTTCCGCGGAGAAGACCTCCCAGCACCAGCGCACGAACGCCGCCACGCTGCGGTGCTCCAGGGTCACGGCCTTGGCTGTGCCGGTCGAGCCCGAGGTGTAGATCAGATAGGCTAGGTTGCTCGGCCTCGCCCTTGCGCTCCGAGGCGCCTCCGGTGCAGGCTCACTCTCCCAGCCCGGCTCCAGGAACACAGGGGAGACGCCCTGCGGAACCGGTCCCAGGGAGGTCAGGAGAGCGCGCCGGGTCAGCAGCACGGAGGCTCCCGAATCGCCCAGCATGAAGGCCAGGCGCGCCTGCGGGTAGGCCGGATCGAGCGGCACATAGGCGCCTCCGGCCTTGAGCACGGCCAGAAGCGCCACCACCAGCTCCGTGCTCCTCTCCAGGAGCACACCCACCCGGTGCTCCGGACCGATGCCCAGAGCCGCCAGGCGCCGGCTCAGCAGATCCGCACACCGGTCGAGATCGGCGTAGGTCAGCGCGCCGTCCGGGCCTACCACCGCGACCGCCTCCGGCGTCCGCGCCACCTGCGCTTCGACCAGCTCGTGCAGACAGACGGACTCTGCCGGCGGCGCTCCGGTGTCATTCCACTCCCACAAAAGCGCGTGCCGCTCCGGCAAGGCCAGCAGCGGCAGATCCGAAAGACGGCATCCTGGCTCCGCCGCCACGGCCCGCAGCAGCGCCGCCAGGTGGACCGACAGCCGATCCAGAGTCGCAGCGTCGAACAGGGAAGGGTCGTAGCTGAACCCTCCCCGGATCCCCCCCTCCCCCAGGCTCACGGTCAGCGACAGGTCGAACTTCGCCGTCTCTGCCCGCTCCTCCAGCCCGGTGATTCGCAGCTCCGGAAGGCGGACCTCCGGGACCTCCACGTTCTGCACGGCGAACAGCATGTCGAAAAACGGTGTACGGTCCACGTCCCGACGAGGAGCGATCTCCTCGACCAGCTTCTCGAACGGCACGTCCTGGTGGGCGAAGGCCGACAGGGTCTCCTCCCGTGTCCGCTTCAGAAGCTCGGAGAAGCCGGGATCGTCCTCCAGCCGCGAGGACAGCGCCAGGGTGTTGACGAAGAAACCGATCAGCGGCTCGGTCTCCAGCCGGTTGCGACCTGCGACCGGCGTGCCCACGACCGCCGTCTCCTCGCCTCCGCTGTAGCGCCAGAGGAGCGTCTGCGCCGAGGCCAGAAGCAGCATGAACAACGTCACCCCGTGCTCCCTGGCCACCTCCTCGAGAGTCTCCGAGGTCTCGCTCTCCAGGAAGAAGGGCCGCTGCGCTCCCCGCCGACCCAACTGCGGCGTCCGTGGCCGGTCGAGCGGCAGGCTCGCCCGGCTCTCAGTCTCTGCGAGTCGCGAAGCCCAGAATCGGAGTTGTGCCTCCAGGACCTCACCCTGCAGCCAGCCCCGCTGCCACTCCGCGAAGTCCCCGTACTGGATCGCGAGCTCGGGCAGAGGCGAGGCCTCTCCCCGGCGGAACGCCTCGTACAGCACCGACAGCTCGCGGATCAGCACGCCGGTCGACCACGCGTCGCCAACCACGTGGTGCATCGTCAACAGCGCCACGTGCTCCACGCCGCTCCGGAAAAGCACCCTGCAGCGCAGCAGCGGCCCGTGCTCCAGATCGAACGGCGACCGCGCCTCCTCGCGCGCCAGCCGGCGCACCGCCGCCTGCCACGACTCTTCGGCGAGCCCCGATAGATCGAGCACCGCCACCGGAACCGGCTCCGCTGGCAGAATCACCTGACGCGGCTCACCGTCGATCGTCCGGAACACCGTGCGCAGCACCTCGTGGCGGCGCACCACCTCCGAGAGCGCCCGGACGAAGGACGCCACGTCCAGCGCCCCCGAGACGGCGAACGCCTGCGGCAGGTTGTAGGCCGGGCTCTCGGGATCGAGCTGGTGAAGGAACCACAGACGCTGCTGAGCGAACGACAGACGCAGCGGACGGTCCCGCGGTACGGGGACGAGCGGCGGTGCGCTGAGCGACTCGCCCTCCCTCACCGCCGCGTCCACGCGTTCGGCCAATCCGGCGACCGTGGGGCTCTCGAACAGAGCGCGCAGCGGCAGCTCCGCCCGGAACCGCTCGCGTACGCGGGACATCAGCCGCGTGGCCAGCAGCGAGTGGCCCCCCAGCTCGAAGAAGTCGTCCGTCACCCCCACGGAACGGACTCCCAGAAGCTCCTTGAAGAGGTCCACCAGCTCCAGCTCCACGAGGCTCCGCGGAGGCACGCTCGAACGCTCGGCCGAGCCCGCGGCGAGATCCGGCGCCGGCAGCGAGCGGCGGTCGATCTTGCCGCTCACCGTCCGGGGCAGCGACGGGAGCACCACGATCGCTGACGGGACCATGTAATCCGGCAGCCGCCCGCGCAGGAAATCTCTCAGCTCGCGCACGGAGACGGGCTCCCGGGCCGCGGCGGCATAGGCCACCAGCCGGCGGTCCCCCCGCGCGTCCTGCCGTGGCACCACGACCGCCTCCTGGACGGCGGGATGGCTCGCCAAAACACTCTCGATCTCGCCCGGCTCGATGCGGAATCCCCGCACCTTGACCTGCTGGTCGATCCGGCCCAGGAACTCGAGTTCCCCGTCCGCACGGAAGCGTGCCAGATCCCCCGTGCGATACATCCGCTCTCCGGGGCCCACACTGAAGGGATCGGGCACGAACGACCCGGCAGTGCGATCCGGCTGCCCCAGGTAGCCCCGCGCCAACGCGGCCCCTGCGGCGCAGAGCTCTCCCGCGGCCCCCAGGGGTACGGGCCGCAGGCTCGCATCGAGCAGGTAGACCCGCGCTCCTTCCCGGGCGCGCCCGATCGGTACGCGGCTCTGCTCCTCGCTCCACGCCGTGAGCCAGGTCCGGGTGGTGTCCACCGTCGCCTCGGTGGGGCCGTATCCGTTGATCAGCCGGACCCCGGTCCGGAGCCGCCAGGCCCGCAGCCGGTCCGCCCGCGCCTCTTCCCCGCCGATGATCACCAGGCGGACCGACGGCGGAACCTCCAGCTCCTCCGAATCCAACGCCGCCGCCAACTCGTGCCAATACGCGGTGGGCATCGGAAGGACCGTCAGCCCCAGGCGGCCGCACTCCTCCAGGAACCCGAGAGGCGAGTCCAGCATCGACGGCGAGCGCAGCACCAGGGTCCCTCCGTAGATCAGGCAGGGGTAGATGTCCTCGACGCTGGCGTCGAAAGCGATCGAGGCGAACTGCAGGACCCGGTCCTCGGGGCCGATCCCGTGGGACCGGCCTGTCGACCGCACGTAGGCGGCCAGGGCGCCGTGGGAGACCATCACTCCCTTGGGAGCCCCCGTCGAGCCCGACGTGTAGATGACGTAGGCCAGGCTCTCCAGGGATACGGGGACCCGGAGAGCCTCTTCGCTCTCCTGCCGGAGGAGGACCTCCTCGTCTTCCAGGAGGAACCGCAGCGGCCCCCCGGGCACTCTCGCGGCGAGGTCCCGCCGGGACAGCAGGAGCGAGGCTCCGGAGTCGCGCAGCAGGGCGCCCAGACGCTCGCCTGGATCCGACGGATCGAGCGGCAGGTAGGCCCCGCCGGCCTTCAGCACTCCGAGTAGCGCGACCAGCAGATCCGGCGAGCGTTCCAGAGCGATGCCGACCAGAACCTCCGGTCCCACTCCCAGCCGGCGCAGAGAGCGGGCGAGCTGGTTGGAGCGGCGGTCGAGCTCGCGATAGCTCAGGCGCTGGGCCCCGGCGATCACCGCCGTGCGCTCCGGATCGGCCGCCGCCCTCTCCGCGAACCGCTCGTGGACCGGGCGGTCCTGCTCGCGGGCCGCGGTATCGTTCCACTCGCACAGGAGCGCGTGCCGCTCCGGATCGGCCAGCAGCGGCAGCTCCGACAGCCGGCGGTCCGGCCGCGCCGTCACCGACTCCAGAAGCGCCTGGAGATGGGCCCCCAGCCGCTCCACCGTCGTCGCGTCGAACAGGGAGGGGTCGTACTCGAACACGCCGACGATCCCCTTGGTCGTGACGCCCAGGGTGAGAGACAGGTCGAACTTCGTCCCCGCCCCCTGACCGGGCAACGGAGAGATCCGGAGATCGGGCAGATCGACCGACGGAATCGCCACGTTCTGGAGGGAGAACAGGACGTCGAACAGCGGCGTGCGGTCGAGGTCCCGATGGGGCGCGATCTCCTCGACCAGGCTCTCGAACGGCAGATCCTGGTGGGCGAAGGCCGACAGGGTCTCGTCCCGGGTCCTCTCCAGGAGCTCGGAGAAGCCGGGATCGTGCCCCAGGCGCGACGGCAGCACCAAGGTGTTGACGAAGAAGCCGATCAGCGGCTCGGTCTCGAGCCGGTTGCGGCCCGCGATCGGAGTGCCCACGACCGCCGCCTCCTCGCCTCCGCCGTAGCGCCAGAGAAGCGTCTGCAACGAGGCCAGCAGCAGCATGAACAGAGTCACCCCCCGCGCCCGCGCCGCATTCTGCAGCTCCTCCGAGGTCTTGACCGGGAGCCGGTAGGGCCGCTGGATTCCCTGGCGCCCCGCCTGGGGCGTCCGCGGCCGGTCGAGCGGCAGGCTCGCCCGGCTCTCCAGGCCGTCGAGCCGTGACGTCCAGAACCGGAGCTGCGACTCCAGGACCTCACCGGAAAGCCAGCTCCGCTGCCACTCCGCGAAATCCCCGTACTGGAGCGCGAGCTCCGGCAGAGGCGACGCCTCTCCGCGGCGGAAGGCCTCGTACAGGGCCGACAGCTCGCGAATCAGCACGCCCAGCGACCATGCATCGCCGACCACGTGATGCATCGTCAGCAGCACCACGCGCTCCACATCGCTCCGCAGAAGCACCTTGCAGCGCAGCAGCGGACCGTGCTCCAGGTCGAACGGCGTCCGCGCCTCCTCCCGCGCCAGCCGGCGCACCGCCGCCTGCCAGGGCTCCTCGGCGAGGGTCGAGAGATCGATCACCGGCACCGGAACCGGCTCCGCCGGCAGGATCACCTGCCGCGGCTCGCCGTCGATCATCCGGAACACAGTGCGCAGCACCTCATGGCGGCGCACCACCTCCGAGAGCGCCCGCGCGAAGGCGGCCACGTCCAGCTCCCCCGAGACGGTGAACGCCTGCGGCAGGTTGTAGGCCGGGCTCAAGGGGTCGAGCTGATGGAGGAACCATAGCCGCTGCTGGGCAAACGACAGCCGCAACGGGCGATCCCGCGGCACCGGAACGAGAGGCGGCGCGCCGGCTGCGGTCCCCTCCCCCAGAACCGCCGCCTCAACCCGCGCAGCCAGCGCGGCGACCGTGGAGCTCTCGAACAGCACCCGCAACGGAAGCTCCACCCGGAACCGCTCGCGCAGGCGGGACATGAGCTGGGTGGCGAGGAGCGAGTGCCCGCCCAGCTCGAAGAAATCCCCGTCCCTCTTTACGCTCTCGACGCCCAGGACCTCGCGCCAGAGGCCGATCGTCATCTCCTCAAAGGGCGTACGCGGAGGCTCGACCTCGCTCTCCCGGGGCCGCTCCGCCTCCTCGGGGGCCGGCAGGGCCGCGCGGTCCACCTTGCCGCGGGAGGTGACCGGGAGCTGGTCCAGCAGCACGAAAGCCGACGGGATCATCGCCTCGGGAAGCCGCGGGCGCAGGTAGTCGCGCAGGGCGCGGGCGTCCAGGGCCTCGTCTGGAGCCGTGAGGACGCTCTCGGCCTCGCGGCGGATCTCCCAGCCTTCGAGGACCGCGCCGCGCTGTACCGCGAAAAGGTTGTAGCGGTCGGTGCCCGCCAGGAGCTCGTCCTGCTCGACCTCCACCGAAAAGCCGTGGCGCTCGAGCAGCCTGGTGATCTCCCGGACCCGTCCCTCGGTCGGCTCGCCCACGGCGTCATGGACCTCCATGACCACCTGCCGGACCTTGGGCCAATCGACCTCGTCGATCCCGAGGAGCACGTCCATCTCCGCCCGCTGGACATCGATCTTCAGCAGGTCGATCCGCCCGATCCCCTGCTCCCGCAGGATGTCCGAGAGGCGCCGCAGGGTCACCTGGTGGGTCTCGCCCGCGAAGCGCCCGGCGAGGAGCTCGTCCGCCTCTTCGAGGAGGACCGCCGCCGTGGCGGAGCCTTGCTGCCGCTCGTTTTCCAGATACCGCTTGATGACCTCCTGCTCGGAGGCGGCGTTGGCGAAGGCGCTCTGGCCCGACATCGTCGAATAGCGCGGGTAGTAGGTGAATCTCTCCGTTCTTTCGCGGTCGGAGAGCCCGAAGTGGAACCGGATCACATCGAGCCCGAGGCCGGAGGTGTTGACCTCAAGGTCGTTGAAGATCGGCCCCAGCGGCTCGAAGGCGTAGATCTTCGCGCCGGGCCGGTGGAGGCCCGCGAAGAGGGTGAACATGCCGATGTTCGCGCCGACGTCGAAGATCACCGGCGCCTCGCCCAGGCGGATACCCTGGCGCGCGTAACAGCGCTGCTCGAAGATCTCCCAGTAGAGGTAGTCGGTCTCGTGGCGGTTCTGCTGGGAGACCATCAGGCCGTTGGGCAGGCGGTACCGCCGCTCCCCGTCTCCGGCGCCGCCGGCCCGGGACCGGGGGACCACATAGGCGACCAGGCGGAGGTTTCCGGGCTGATCCTCCCGCGCCGTCACCACCGCCTCGCGGACCCCGGGATGGAGCGCCAGCAGGGCTTCGATCTCGCCCGGCTCGATCCGGTGGCCGCGGATCTTGACCAGATGGTCCACCCGGCCGAGGAACTCGATGCGCCCGTCCCAGCGCCAGCGGACCCGGTCTCCGGTGCGGTACAGACGGCTCCCCGGCTCTCCGCTCACGCCATCCGGCACGAACCGCTCCGCGGTGAGCTCCGGGCCGCCCAGGTAGCCGCGGGCGAGACCGGCGCCGCCCACGAACAGCTCGCCGGGCCAGCCCGGCGGCACGGGCCGGCCGTGCTCGTCGAACACGTAGGCGAGAACGTTGGGCAGCGGCCCGCCGATCGAGAGGGCGCCGGCCATCCTCTGCACGGTGACGTCCACCGTGCACTCGGTGGGGCCATAGACGTTGAAGCAGACGCGCCGCTCGTCGGCGGCCAGCTCGGCCCACAGTGCCGGGTCCACAGCCTCGCCCCCTACCAGCAGCAGGGACGGGAAGGCCCGCTCCCGCAGCCCGGCCTGGACGAGCAGGCGAAGCTGCGACGGCGTGCAGTCGAGGACCTCCACGCGCTCCCGCTCCAGGTAGTCGAGAAGGTCCTGGCCTTCGAGGCGGACCTCCTCCGGGATCGGGCAGAGCGTGCACCCGCGCAGGAGCTGCACGACCTGCTTGACCGAGGCGTCGAACGACAGCGGAGCGTTGACCCCCACGCGCAGGCTGTTGCTGCGCCCGCGGTACACCGTCGCCTCAAGGGCCGCGATCAGGTTGGTCACCGAGCGGTTCTCGACAGCGACCCCCTTGGGCCGGCCGGTGGAGCCGGAGGTGAAGATTACGTAGGCGAGATCGCGGGGCCCGGCCTCCCGGGCGGGGCCGGGCTCTCCGGCCGCCCCGGTCTCCCAGCCGCCGGCCGCCGGCCGGACGGTGGCAAGCCCGTGCTCTTCGAAGATGTGCCGCAGCCGCTCTTCGGTGACCGCGATGCGGGCGCCGGACTCTTCCAGGAGGAGAGCGAACCTCTTCTCGGGCTGGGCCGGGTCGACAGGGACGAAGGCGGCGCCGCTCTCCAGGATGCCCAGGACGGCCGGGATCATCGCGAGCGAGCGGTCGAGGCAGAGCACGACCCTCTCGCCGGGACCGGCGCCCAGCTCCCGCAGGCTGCGGGCGAGGAGAGCCGCCTGCTCCTGCGCTTCGCGAAAGGTCAGGCTCTCGCCCTGGAAGGCGACGGCCTCGGCCTCCGGAGTCCGCGCCACCTGCTCGCGGAAGCGCCGGGCCAGCGTCTCCTCCGGGGAGGAGGTGGTCCGGGTGTCGTTCCACTCCACCAGGAGCTGGTGCCGCTCCACCGCGCTCAGCACGTCCAGATCGAGCAGCCGGGCCTCCGGCTCGTCGAGAGCGCTCTTGAGCAAAGACGCGAAGCGGGCGGCGAGGCGCCGGACGTCGGGAGCGGCAAAGCGCGCGGCGTCATAACGCAGCTCCAGCGAGAGGGACTCCCCCAGGCGCAGAGCCGAGAGCTCCATCTTGAAACGCTCGGTGACGGTCCACTGCCGGGCGAGGCGGAAGCGGGCCCCCGCCGCGACGGTCGTCTCGGGCCACTCGTTCCAGGAGAAGGCGAAGGGAGCCAGATCGTCGGCGGGACATCCCTCCTCCTCGGCCACCTGCTCCCACGAGAAGTACTCCTGCCACTCTCCGGCCCGGGCCAGGGCCGCCCCGGCCTCCCGGACGAGCGCGCCGAAGCTGAAGCGGACCTCGCCGCGGATGGGCGCCAGAGGCCAGCGCGCATAAAGACCGAGGGCTTCATGCATCTCCTCGTAAGGGCGGCCGCCAAAGAGGACGCTCAGGGCGATGTGGTGGCGCCCGCTCGAGCGGGCCAGGAGGTGATGCCATGCGGCCAGGAGGCTCGCGGCGGGATCGACTCCATGGCGCCGGGCGACCTCCTCGATCCGGGCGGCGAGACCATCGGGCAGCTCGACGGGGACGGCCTCGGGGAGGAAACCGTCCCCTTCCGGCGCGCCCTCGAAGGGGAGGGAGAGGAGCGCCATCTCGGCGAGCCCCTGCCCGCGCCACTGGCTTCTCCCCGCCGCGCCGTCCTCGGACGCCAACAGGTCGTTCTGCCACTCGGAGAACTGGGTGTACTGGACCGGCTCCTCTTCGGGCGTGTTGCCCGCATAGATCTCCAGGAGCTCGCGGACGAGATTTCGCAGCGTCCACTCGTCGGCGCAGAGCGAGGAGACAGTCACGGCCAGCACCTGGCGCCCCTCTTCCCAGGGCGCCAGGGAGACGCACAGCGAAGGCCCCGCCGCGCGGTCTCCCACCCGGAGGCGGTCCTCGCGCAGCAGGGTGTCCAGGGAGCCCGGGGGAGCGGCTCCCAACGTGCGGAAAACCGTCGGCGCGGCCTCTTCCAGCACCTGGATCGGCAGCTCCATGCCGGGGAGGCAGGCGTACCGGGTACGCAGGATCTCGTGGCGGGCCACGACCTGCCCGACGGCCCGCTCCAGGGTGCCGGGGTCGATCTCTCCAGAGATCTCCAGGGCGCACTGGCAGACGAAGGAGGAGCTCCCCCGCTCGAAGCGCCAGATCCGGCGCTGCTGTGGAGCGAGGGGGAAGCCTTCGAGGACGTCCATCGCTTCGATCGCGCTCATTGCGGCACCCCGGCCCCGGCGCGGGGTTTCGCGGCGAGGAACCGCTTCCGGTTGGCATCCTTGAGATCCCGTTTGCGCCTCAAGAGCTCCGCCTTTTCGTCCTCGGCCAGAACCTCCAGGACATCCAGGGGCTCGTCGGGGCGGGAGACGGCTTCACTGAGGAGAGTCTCGAGATGTTGATGCATACGTCGGATGGTGCCGGCCTCGAAAAGGGCCGCGTTGTAGGTCCAGGCCACCCCCAGGGAATCCTTCCCCTGTCCTTCGTAGAGCCAGAGCGTGAGGTCGTAGCGGGAGCTCTCGATCTGGGCGCCCCCGGCGTGCATCCGCAGACCCGGGAGCTCGAAGCTCTCCCGCGGCGCGTTCTGGAGGCCGAAGGCGACCTGGAAGAGCGGCGAGCGGCCGGTGCCGCGCTCCGGGGCCAGAGCCTCGACCAGTTGCTCGAACGGGAGGTCCTGGTGGGCGTAGGCCTCCAGGGAGACCCGGCGCACCTGGGCGAGCAGCTCGCGGAAGCTCGGACGGCCCGAAAGGTCGGCCGCCAAGACCAGCATGTTGAGGAAGCAGCCGATGAGATCCTCGGTCTCTCGCCGGTGGCGCCCGGCGATGGGCACGCCGACCAGGATCCGGTCCTGGCCGCTGTAGCGGGAGAGGAGGGCCTGGAAACCGGCGAGGAGCGGCATGAAGAGAGTGGTCCCCTCCCGGCGGCTCAGCTCGTGGAGACGGGCCGAGAGGCCCTCCGCCAAGCGGAAGCTCTCCCGTCCTCCCTCGAAGGCCGGCACCGCCGGACGCGGCCGGTCGGTGGGGAGGTCCAGGACCGGGGGCTCGGAGCCGAGCTGGCGCCGCCAGTAGGCCAGCTCCCGTTCCAGGACTTCGCCGGAGAGCCACTGGCGCTGCCAGTGGGAGAAGTCCGCGTACTGCAGCGGCAGCTCCGGTAGAGGCGAGGGCCGCCCCTCGAGGAAGGCGGAGTAGAGGGCCGCCACCTCCCGCATCAGCACGCCCAGCGACCAGGCGTCGTTCGCGATGTGGTGCAGGGTGAAGAGGAGGGTGTGCTCCTCATCGCTCAGGCGCACAAGGGTGGTGCGCAGGATCGGCCCGCGGGCGAGGTCGAAGGGGCGCCGCGCCTCCTCGCGGGTGAGGCGGGCACTCTCATCCTCGCGCGCCGGGCCGGCCAGGCCGGCCAGGTCCACCAGCGGCAGGCGGAAACGGCCGGCCGGAGCGACCCGCTGCACGGCGCGGCCGTCCACCGTGGGAAACGTGGTCCGCAGGACCTCGTGGCGTCGCACCACCTCACCCAGGGTCCGCTCCAGGGCGGCGATCCCCAGGCGGCCGTCCAGATGGACCGCCTTGGGGCTGTTGTAGGCCGGGCTTTCCGGCGCGAGCTGGTGGAGGAACCAGAACCGCTGCTGGGCGAAGGAGAGGGGCAGGTCTCCGTCGCGAGGCACCGGCACGATCGGAGGTGTCTCCACCCCCTCGCCCGCCCGCAGAGCGGCCTCGATGCGGGCGGCCAGCCCCTCCACCGTGGGCTCCTCGAAGAGCGCACGCAGCGGCAGCTCGACGCCAAAGGCCGAGCGGGTGCGGGACATGAGCTGAGTCGCGAGCAGGGAGTGCCCGCCCAGCTCAAAGAAGCTCTCGTCGACGCCCACCCGCTCGACACCGAGCACCTCGGCCCAGAGGCCGGCCAGAACCTCCTCATGGAGTGTGCGGGGAGGCGCCGCCTCCCGCTCCGGAGCTCTCCCCTCGAGCGGCGGCAGCGCGGCGAAATCCACTTTGCCGTTGCGGGTGAGAGGGATCTCGTCGAGCCACACGACCGCGGCCGGCACGAGCGCGTCCGGCAGCCGCGACTTGAGGAACTGCCGCACGTCCGCCGCGGCCGGGGCGGGGGGCGCGGCGGCCAGGGGCTCGCGGGGCTCTTTCTCGCCAGCACCTTCGAGGCGCCGCGAAACGGCATAGACGTTGTACCGGTCGGTTCCCACGAGGAGCTCGTCCTGCTCGGCCACGGCCCGGAATCCGTGCCGTTCGAGCAGGGAGAGCACCTCCTCCACCCGGCCCTCACTGTCAGTTCCCGGGGCGTCGTGCACCTCCAGGACGATCTGATCGATCCGCTCCCAGTCCTCCTCGTCCAGCCCCAGCAGGACCTCGATCTCCGCCCGCTGCACGTCCACCTTGAGGAGGTCGACGTGGCCGATCCGCTCCTCCCGCAGCACATCCGAGAGCCGGCGCAGGCGGGCCGTGACCACCTCCCCCTGGAAACGGCCGGCCAGCAGCTCGTCGGCGTCCCCCAAGAGAGCCTCGGCGCCTTCATGCCCCTCCTGCCGGAGGTTCTCGAGATAGCGCTTCACGACCTCGGATTCGGACTCGGGGCGGGCATGGCGGCTCTGGCCCGACATCATGGTGTAGCGCGGGTAGAAGGTGAACGACTCCTCCCGCTCGCCGTCGGAAAGGCCGAAGGGGTAGAGCTTCGTCTCCGGTCCGTACAGCTCGCAGTTGGCCTGGAGCGCTTCGAAGATCGCCGGGATCGGCTCGAACGCGTAGACCCGGGGCCGCGCGCACTCCTGGTGGACGAAGAGGGTGAACATCCCGATGTTCGCCCCCACGTCGACGACGCACGCGCCGTCCGGCAGGCGCACGCCGTGCTGCACATAGCACCGTTTCTCGAAGATCTCCTCGTAGAGGTAGTCGGTCTCGTTGTGGTTCTGGTGGACCACCGCCATGCCGTTCGACAGCTCGTGCCGCGGCCGTCCCGCGGCGGAGGAGGCGGCGGCGCGGCGGCGCGGCACGGCATATGCCACCAGGCGCTGATCCCCCGGCTGGTCCTCGCGCAGGACGACCAGGGCGTCGCGGACCAGGGGGCTCTCGCGCAGGACCGCCTCGATCTCTCCCGGCTCGACGCGGATGCCCCGCACCTTGATCTGGCGGTCGAGCCGCCCCAGGAACTCGAGGCGGCCATCGGGCAGGAACCGCACCCGGTCGCCGGTGCGGTAGAGGCGGGCTCCCGGCTCGGCGGTGAACGGGTTGGGGACGAACCGCTCGGCGGTGAGATCCGGACGGCCGAGATATCCCCGCGAGAGCTGCGCCCCCGCGAGGCAAAGCTCCGCCGGCACGCCCACAGGGACCCGCCGCAGCCCTCCGTCCAGCACGTGCACGGCAACGCCCGGGAGAGCGCGGCCGAGCGTCGGCCCGGTCCCCGGCTCGACCCGGCAGGCCGTCGCGTCCACCGTGCACTCGGTCGGGCCGTAGACGTTGTAGAAGCGCCGCGATCGGTCGTCGGCGATCTCCCGCCACAGGTCGGGACGGATCGCCTCTCCTCCCACCAGCAGCACCCGGGGGAAGGGGGAGCTCCCGTCCGCGAGGCCGGCGTCCAGGAGCAGACGCAGATGGGACGGCGTGCAATCGACGACATCCACGCGGCTCTCCCGGAGCCAGGCGAGAAAGGCCTCCCCGTCCCCCCGCACCTCTTCCGGCACGAGCCACAGGGAGTGGCCGCGCAGGAGCTGGATCACCTGCTTGACCGAGGCATCGAAGGAGAGGGGGGCGTTGACCGCCACCCGGAGGGGAGAGCCGTCCTCGAAGTCGGCGTAGACCGCCTCCGCCAAGGTGGCGGAGAGGCAGGCCACCGACCGGTTCTCGATGAGCGCCCCCTTGGGGTGCCCGGTCGAGCCGGAGGTGTAGAGGACATAAGCGCAGCTCCACGGCCCCGGCGCCGCCGCCGGGGCCTCCCTCGCCTCGTCCGGCTCCGGAGGGGCGTCCACCAGCACCTGCGGGATGGCGCTCCGGGGGGGGAGCGCGGCGGCCAGGCTCGAGCGGGTCACCACGGCCTCGACGCCGGCATCGTCGAGAATCCAGGCCAGCCGTTGCCCGGTCTGCCCGATGTCGATGGGCACGTAGGCGCCCCCGGCCTCGAGCACGGCCAGGAGCGCAGCGATCGCGTCCACAGAGCGGTCGAGATAGAGAGCGACGCGAGATTCCGGCCTCACTCCGAGCCGACGCAGACGACGGGCCAGCTCGCCGCTCCGGCGAGCGAGCTGGCGGAAATTCAACGTCTCCCCGGCGGCGGTAACGGCCAGCGCCTCCGGGGTTCGCGCCGCCTGCGCGGCGAAGCCGAGGGCCAGGACGGGCTCCGCGACGGGGGCGAGAGGCCGCAGGCTCCAGGCCTCTAGCCGGCTCCCCTCCTCCGGGCCGATCCATTCCAGCTCGTTGCCGGGGCTCCCGGGGTGGCGCATCGCGCTCGCGAGGAGCGCCACGAGCCGGGAGGCGAGGAGCCGCAGGGCCTCAACGGTGTAGGCCGCGGGGTCGCCGTGGAGCTCCAGGGCGAGGTCGCCCCCCCGGCGGAGCGCGGACAGGATCAACCCGGAGTCGCCGCCCGCGTACAGCTTGTCCGCGACGGAGAAGGTCACACCGCCGCCGGTCCAGGGTCCGGCCTCCGACTCCTCGAAGACGAAGCCCGGGAGGCGCGGCTCCTCCGCCGTCCTCCCGGGACAGAGCTCCTGCCACCTGCGGGCGTCCGAGAGGGTCGCCTCCACCCGGCCCAGAGCGCGGGCGAAAGAGCGCCCATCCAGGCCGCGGAGGCGCAGCGGGAGCAAGCGGCCGAAGGGCCCCAGGGCTTCGGCCAGCTCCGCGAACTTGCGGCCGTCGAAAAACACGTCCACAGCAATCTCGGGAGAGCCCGCGAGCCTCGCCAACAGCCCTCCCCAGCAGGTGAGCAGAAAGGCCTCCAGGGAGGCGCCCTGCCCGCGGGCCACCCTCTCCACCCCGCGGGCGGAGGCCGGGGGCAGAGCGCAGGAGATCCGGAGCAGGGAGACCGGGTAGATCCCCCCGATCCCGGGGAGATCCGGGGCCTCTAGCGGGAGCTCCCGGGCGTCGTCCTCTCCGGGGCTCTGCCGGTGCCAGAACTCGCGGGCCTCGCGGGCGCCGGCATCGTCCAGCACTTCGTTCTGCCATTCCGAGAACTGCACGTACTGCAGGGGCTCGTCTGGCCCCTCCCCGAGGTGGGCGGCCGCGCCATAGGCACGGGCAATCTCCGCGGCCAGGTTGTCGAGGCTCCACGAGTCAGCGAGGAGCGCCGGCAGCGTGACCACCAGGAGGGAGCTCCCAGAGGTCGAGACCAGAGCGAAACGACCCTGGTCCAGGCCGGGGCTCCCGCGCTCCTGCTCAAGGAGGCTCTCCAGGGACTCTGGCCCGCCGTCCAGGGCGACCTTGCGGAAGACGGGGAGCGACTCGCCGGAGATCACCTGGATCGGCATCTCCATGCCGGGCAGCCGCTCGAAACGGGTGCGCAGGATCTCGTGCCGGGCTACGACGGCCGAAAGCGCCTGTTCGAGCGCCGGGACGCTCAGGTCTCCCGCCAGGTTGAGGACACACTGCGCCGTGCCGGCGGCGCATCCGTCCCGCAGTCGCCAGAGACGCTGCTGCTGAGGGGAGAGGCGAAAACCCTCGATCACTTGCTGCTGCACACGGGCTCCTCGTTCACTTCAGCCTTTACAGGCCCGGATGGGTGTAGAGATCCGCCATCGCCACCAGGATGGTGCGCGGCCCCTCGAACGGCTCGCGGCCGTGCGAGGCCAGGATGTTGTCGACCAGCAGGACGTCCCCCTTCTCCCAGGGGAAGCTCACGGCCGTGTCGCGGTAGACGGTGCGGATGTGCTCCAGCACCGCGTCGTCGATGGGAGTGCCGTCGCCGAAGAAGGCGTTGCGCGGCAGCTCATCCGGCGCGAACTCCGAGAGCAGGGAAGCGCGCACTTCCGGCTGCAGGTTCGAGACATGGAACATGTGGGCGTGGTTGAACCAGATCGTCTCCCCGGTGCGCGGGTGCTCTACGATCACCTGGCGGACCGAGCGCGTGCGCAGCCGGTCCTGATCCCGCCACTCGACGGAGGCGCCGGCTTTGCGGCAGTACTCCTCCACCACCACGCGGTCGTCGGTCTGGAAGGCCTCCCGCCAGGAGAGGTCAACCCCTTCGCCATAGTTGCGCACGTACATGACCTTCTTTTCGAGGAACATCCGCTTCACTTCGGGATCGATCCGCTGGATGACCTTGCGATCGTCCGCGATGGGAGTGCACCCGCCCTTCTGCGCCGGCTGGTGGCAGTAGAAGAAAATCTTCGTCGGACAGTTGTGGGAGTACGACATCTCGTGATGGAGCGGGATGTACTGGTCCGCCGGGAACTCGGTCGACGTGTAGACCTTGGAGCTCACCTCGTTGCGCGGGGCAGCTCGCTCGCGGTAGTCGAGCAGGTTCGGGTAGAGGCTCCTGCAGACCTCGTAAAACTGCTCGGCGGAAGTCACGCCGAAGCCGCGGAACAGGATGGCGCCGTGGCGCAGGAGCTGCTCCTCCACCAGGCTCCGGTTGGCGCTGGCCCAGGTGACCAGGTTCAGGTCGTCGACGTTCGGCTGGACGACCAGGGGGAAACGGTCCTCGTCGCCCGGGAGGTAGCCGGTCCGGACGAGCTCCTCCTGGGAAAGCCGCACGGCCTTGCGCGGCCGGGACCGGAAATCGCTGAAGCTGGATCCACTCATCGGGTTGCTCATGGTGTCTCTGTCCTCTCTTCTCGGTTCTCAACTCTAGGGCTCGCCGCCCGCCCGCACCGGCCGCGGCTTCAGGCTTCTCAGCCGTCCGTAGCGGGACTGCTCGCTCTCCCTCTCTTCGCGCTCCCGCCGCTCCCGCTCGGCGGCGGTCCACATCTCCAGGCGGTCGACCTCGGTGTCCGGGGCGGCCACGGCACTGGCCAGCAGCCCCTCGAAGGCGCTCTGCATCTTCTCGATCGTCCCGGGCTCGAACAGGTCGGTGCTGAAGGTCCACTGGACTCCCAGCCCCTCCCGCGTCTCCCTCACCCACACCGTCAGGTCGAAACGCACGGTCTCGCTGTCCACCGCGAGGGGTGCCAACCGGAGCCCGGGCAGCTCGGCGGCCGCCTGCGGTGCGTTCTGCAGCCCGAACGTCACCTGGAACAGCGGCGACCGGTCCTGCCGGCGCTCGATCCCCAGGGACTCGACCAGCTTCTCCAGGGGGAGCTCCTGGTGGGCGAAGGCGCCCAGGGTCGCCTCCCGCGCTTGGCGGAGCAGCTCGCGGAAGGTCGGCCCCGGCCTCAAATCGAGGCGCAGCGGGAGGATGTTGACGAAGAAGCCGATCAGCCCCTCCATCTCCAGACGGCTGCGGCCGGCGACGGGCATGCCGACCACGACCTCTCCACTCGAAGACAGCCGGCCGAGCAGCACGGAGAAGGCCGCCAACAGGGTCATGAACGGCGTGGTTCCCTCCTGGCGCCCCAGAGCCACCACGGCCCGGGAGAGCCCGGCCGGGAGGATGGCCACGAGCTGGCGGCCGCGCCCCGAGGGCCGCTCCGGACGCGGCCGGTCGGCCGGCAGCTCGAGGACGGGGGGCGTGCCGCCCAGGTGCTGGCGCCAGTACGCCAGGTGGGCGTCGAGCACCTCCCCTTCGAGCCACCGCCGCTGCCAGGAGGCGTAGTCCGCGTACTGGACCGGCAGCTCCGGCAACGGCGAGGGGCGCCGGGCCGAGAAGGCCTCATAGAGGACCCCCACCTCCCGGACCAGGACCGCCATCGACCAGGCGTCGCTCACGATGTGATGGGTGCTGAACAGCAGCACGTGCTCTCCCGGGTCCAGGCGGACCAGGGTGGTGCGCAGCAGCGGCCCGCGGGCGAGGTCGAAGGGGGTGCGGGCCTCCGCCTCGGCGAGGCGCCGGGCTTCGCCCTCCCGGGCCGCCGCGGGCAGGCCGCTCAGGTCCACCCGGGGCAGGTGCCACGGCCGCGGCGGATCGATCCGCTGCACGGGCATCCCCTCCTCGCTGGGGAACACGGTGCGCAGCGACTCCTGGCGGCGCACGACCTCGGCGAAGGCCAGGTCCAGGGCCGCGGCGTCGAGACCGCCGCTCAGCCGGAGCGGGACGGTGACGTTGTAGGAGACGTCGCCCGGCGCGAGCTGGTCCAGGAACCACAGCCGCTGCTGGGCAAAGGAGAGCGGCAGGGGCCGGTCGCGGGAAACGGGCTCGAGGACCGGCCCCGAGGCCTCCGCGTCCGCTCCCCGCCTCTCGATCCACCGCGCCAGCTCCACCACGGTCGGCGCCTCGAAGAGGGCGCGGAGCGGGACTTCGAGGCCGAGGACCGCACGCAGCCGCGAGACCAGCCGGGTGGCGATCAGCGAGTTGCCGCCCAGGTCCAGGAAGCTGTCGTCGGGATGGAGAGACCCGATCCCCAGCACCTCGCTCCACAGGCCCAGGAGGAGCTCCTCCAACTGGGAGAGGCTCCGTCCCGAGGCGCCCTTCTGCTTCGAGCGGAGGCCGAGGGCGGCGCGGTCGATCCCGCCTCCGGTGAGCCGCGGCGGATCGGAGAGCGGCACGAACGCCCGGGGGACCATGAGCCGCGGCAGCCGGTCCTCCAGGAAGGCCCGCAGCTCGGCCGGGGCCGGGAGAGGCGCTGCGGCGGGCACGATCCAGGCCGTCAGGACGCCCTCCTCCAGGGAGACCACCGCCTCGCGCACCGCCAGGTGGCTCGCGACGGCCGCCTCCACCTCCCGGGGCCACACCGGGCGGCCGTGGATCAGGAGGCGCTCGCTCCGCGGGCCCAGGATCCGGAGCTCTCCGCCGTCCAGGCGGCGCGCCCACTCTCCCGTGGGCGAGACCGCGGCGGGGGTGACGGCGCAGAGCTGTCCGGGCACCTCCAGGGGGACCGGACGGAGGTCCGGACCGAGCACCCGGAGATCTGCCCTCTCCGCCATCAGCTCCCGGCTCTCGGCTTCCGAGAGCATCGGCAGGTCGGCCAGGGCGCGGGACGGACCGGCCGCGAAGGCCGTCAGCAGGTTGGCCAGGTGCTCCTGCATCCGCCGGACCGCCGCCGTGCCGAGGCGCGAGCGGTCGTAGGAGAGGTAGATCTGCATCTCGGCGCTGGGGATGACCACCACGTTGACCGCATAGCGGGTGCGGACCGGGCTCTCAAGGTCCCGCATCTCCAGCCGCGGGCGGCCGTCCGGATCCGGACGCCGCGCGATCTCGGCGGCCGCGGTGCGCGGATAGTTCTCGAAGACCAGGAGCGTCTCGAAGAGGGGCAGCCCCATCGGCACCTCCGACCAGGGCTGCACGAAGGAGCCGTAGTCCTGCTCCTGGCGCTCGAGGCCCCGCCGCTGCAGCTCTTCGAGCCAGGACAGGAGGGGGACCTCCGGGGAGATCCTCACCCGCAAGGGCACGGTGCTGATGAAGGGGCCCACCATGGTCTCGGCCCCCTGCAGGGAAGCCGGCCGCCCCGACACCGTGATCCCGAAGAGCACGTCGTCCTCCCCGCTGTAGCGGGCGAGCAGGAGGGCCCAGGCCCCCTGGACCAGAGTGCTCAAGGTGAGCTTCGAGGCGCGGGCCAGCGCCTCCAGGGACGCGGTCACCTCCCTGGAGAGGCGGAGCTTCTCGTCTCCGTGGCCGGTCCCGGGCCGCCCCACGGGGGCGAGATCCAGCGGGGTCGGCGAGGTGAAGCCGGCGAGCTCGCGGCGCCAGAACGCCTCGGCCGCCGCCGGCTCCTGCCGGGCGACCCATTCGATGTAGTCGCGGAAGGGACGGGCGGGTTCCAGGGAGACCTCCGTCCCTTGCAGGCGGCCTTCGTAGAAGGTCAGCAGCTCGCGCACGGCCACCGGCGCGGACCAGCCATCCCCCACCAGGTGGTGCAGGGTCCACACGAACCGGTGGAGGCCGGGGGCCAGCTCGATCAGGGTCGCCCGCAGCAGCGGGGCCTTCGCCAGGTCGAAGCCGCGGCGGCGGTCCTCGCGGAGGAGCTCGCCCAGGCGCTCTCTCTGCTCTTCCGGCGGCAGGCCGGTCCAGCTCAGGATCACGAGCGGCAGGTCGACCCGCCGGTGCACCACCTGGACCGGCTCCGCGAGCCCGTCCCACAGGAAGGAGGTGCGCAGGACCGGATGGCGCTCCACGATGTCGCGGCAGGCCCCTTCCAGGGCGGCGGCGTCCAGGTCGCCTCTGAGCGTACAGCTCATCTGCTCGACGTAGATCCCCGAGTCGGGCGCCCCGAGGGCGTAGAGCAGCATCCCCTGCTGGAGCGGCGACAGGGAATAGGCGTCCTCGATCCCGCGGGGCTCGGGGAAGAGCCGGTCCAGATCCTCCTGGCCGAGGCGCAGCAGGGGGAGGTCGGAGGGCGTCAGGCTGCCGGAGGCGGACCGGCAGTGCTCGATCGTCCGGCGCAGAGCATCCAGATAGCCTTCGGCCAGCGCCCGCACCGTGTCTTCCCGGTGGAGATCCCGGCTGTGCTCCCAATGAACGCGCAGCCGCCCGTCCCGGACGCTCGCGTTGACCTCGAAGACCACGGCCCGATGGGCGCCGGCGCTCAGGGACGGGCCCGCCGACTCCGGAGCTCCGGCGAACAGGGAGGACTCCGGCAGGGCCTGGTCGAGCTGCCCGAGGTAGTTGAACGCCACCTGGGGTCCGGTCGTGCCCGCGAGGGCCCGCGAGAGGCCGGCGTCTCCCGCCAGGAAGCGCAGCAGGCCGTAGCCGGCACCGCCGCGCGGCACCGCCCGCAGCTCCTCCTTGATCCTCTTGAGGGCCGCTCCGGGCGCGGCCGGAGAGGGCAGCGACAGGCGCACCGGGAACTGGGTCGTGAACCAGCCCACGGTGCGCGTCAGGTCGACGTCGGGGAACAGCTCCTCGCGGCCGTGCGCCTCCAGGTCGACGACAAGCGAGGGCTCGCCGGTCCAGGCGGCGAAGGTCTCCGCCAGAGCCGCGAGGAGGACGTCGTTGATCTGGGTCCGGTAGGCGGCCGGCACCTCCTGGAGGAGGGCCCGGGTCTCCTCGGGATCCAGAGACACCGAGACCGTCCGCGCGGAGGCCTGGAGATTGGCCCCGCCGGGGAAGTCGACGGGCAGGGCTCTCCTCGAAGCCGCCGCGGAGAGCCAGAAGTCCCGTTCGGCGGCCAGCTCCGCGGAGCGGGCATAGGCCTCCAGCCGCCGGGCCCACTCCTGAAACGAGGTCGTCTTGGGAGGGAAGCGGAGCTCCTCCCCCGCCTCGAGCTGGTGGCAGGCCCGGATCAGGTCGCCGAGCAGGATCCGCCAGGAGACACCGTCCACCACCAGGTGGTGGACGGCCAGCAGCAGGCGGGACGCAACGGCCGGGCCGAGGTCGAGCCAGAGGGCGCGCACGACCGGCCCGTGCTCCAGGTCGAGGCTCGCCTGCGCCGCGGCGGCCGCGGCCTCCAGAGCCGGCGTCCGGCGCGGGCCGGGCAGCGCCGACAGGTCGACGTGAAGGAACGGCGCCGCGGCCTCCGGGCCGGCGTTGTCCTGCCACCATCCGTCCGCGTTGCGGCCGAAGCGCAGGCGCAGCGCGTCGTGGTGGCGGACGATCCCCGCGAGCCCGCGAGCCACCCGCTCCGGCTGGAGCGGCCGGCACGCCTTGAGCAGCACGGCCTGGTTGAAGTGGTGCGGCTCGGCGAACCCTTCGGCGAAGAACCAGCGCTGGATCGGGGTGAGGGGCACGGGACCGGTCACCGGCTCCTGCCCGGCCCGCGCGACGGGCGCCGGCACCACCTCGGCCGCCAGCTCCGCGACCGTCTGGTGCTGGAAGATCTGCTTCGGGGTCAGGAAGAGGCCGGCCTCGTTGGCGCGGGCGACGATCTGGATGCTCAGGATGGAGTCGCCGCCGAGCTCGAAGAAGTTGTCGTGCACACCGACGCGATCGAGGCGCAGGGTCTCGGCCCAGAGCGCGGCGAGGGTCCGCTCCACCTCGTTGCGCGGCGGCGTGAAGTCCCCCTCCCGGCGCGCCGACGGAGCCGGCAGAGCCTTGCGGTCCACCTTGCCGTTGGCGAGGAGAGGGAGCCGCTCCATCAGCACGAACGCCGACGGCACCATGTAGTCCGGCAGGCTCTGCGACAGAAGCTCCCGCAGTTGCGCGCTCGTGGGCGCCCCGCCGTCCTGCGGCACGACATAGGCCACCAGGCGCGCCGGCCCCGGCGCATCCTGCCGCGCCAGCACCACCGCGTCGCGCACCCGCTCGTGGCGGGCCAGGGCCGACTCGATCTCCCCCAGCTCGATGCGGAAGCCCCGCACCTTGACCTGGTGATCGATCCGTCCCAGGAACTCGACGTTCCCGCTCGCCGTAAAGCGCGCGAGATCGCCGGTGCGGTAGAGGCGCTCGCCCGGGCCGCCGAACGGATTGGGCACGAACTTCTCGGCCGTGAGCGCCGGCCGGTTCAGATAGCCCCGGCCGAGGCCGGCGCCGCCCAGGCTGATCTCGCCGGCCACCCCGGCCGGCACCGGCAGGCCGCGCGCGTCCAGCACGTGCAGGCGCAGGTTGGCGATGGGGCGGCCGACGTCGACCGGCCCGCCCGGATCGAGGCGGTGGCAGGTGGCGGTGATCGTCACCTCGCTGGGGCCGTAGGCGTTGAAGAACCGGCGCCCCCGGCTCCAGCGGTCCCGCAGCTCGGGCGTGCACGCCTCGCCCACCGAGAGGATGACGCGCAGCCCCGGAAGCTCCCTTTCCGGCAGCACCGCCAGGACCGACGGCGGCAGCGCCACCGCCGTCACCCCGCTCTCGATCAGCAGAGACGTCATCTCCGGGCCGGGCAGCAGCGTCTCCTCGGTGCTCAGACAGAGCGTTGCACCGGACCCGAGGGCGAAGAAGGTCTCGGCGATCGAGGCGTCGAAGCTCGGGGCCGCAAACTGCAGGAAGCCGTCCCCCGGGCCGAGGCCCAGAATCTCGTCGAGGGTCTCCAGGAAATTGCAGAGGCCCGCGTGGACGAGGCCGCTGGCCTTGGGCTCGCCGGTCGAGCCCGAGGTGTAGATCACATAGGCCAGATTCTCCGGCAGAACCCCGCTCTGCGGGACCTGCGGCGGCGCCTGCAGCTCTTCCCTATCCAGCAGCAGGACCGGGCGGCCCCCTTCCGGCAGCACCGCGGCGAGGTGCGGCCGGGTCACCACCACGCCGGCCTCGCTGTCCTTGAGGACGAAGGCCAGGCGCTGGGCCGGGTGGGAAGGGTCGAGCGGCAGGACGGCCCCGCCCGCCTTGAGGATGCCCAGCAGGCCCGCCACCCGCTCGAAGGAGCGCTCGGCGCAGAGGCCCACCCGGACCTCCGGGCCTACGCCCAGCGCCCGCAGCCGGCAGGCCAGGGCGTCCGACCAGCGGTCGAGCTCGCCGTAGGTCATCCGCCGCGGCCCCTGGACCAGGGCCGGAGCCCCCGGATGCCGCCGTGCCTGCTCCCGGAAGATCTCGTGGACGGCGCGCCGGCGCGGACGGCCCGGCCGCGCCGTATCGCTCCACTCGAGGATCTGCTGCCGCTCGGCCGGCGAGAGCACCGGCAGGGCGGAGAACCGTTGCGCGGGATCGGCGGCGGCCCCGCGGAGGAGCGTCAGGAGGTGCCCGGCCAGGCGGGCGACGGTCGCCGGCTCGAAGAGGTCCAGGCTGTAGTTCAAGAAGCCGTGGAGACCTCCGGGCCGCTCCGTCAGCACCAGGGAGAGGTCGAAGCGCGCCGTACCCAGATCGGCCTCGTCCAGAAGCGAGCGCGTCCGCAGCTCCGGCAGCCCGGTCTCCTCCACCGCCGGCTGGAGCACGAACATCACCTGGACGAGCGGAGCGTGGCTCAGGGAGCGCTGGGGCTGCAACTGCTCGACCAGCTTGTCGAAGGGCAGCTCCTGGTGCTCGTGGGCCTCCAGCACCGCCTCCCGCGCCCGTCCCACGATCGCCGTGAAAGCCGGGTCCCCCGAGAGGTCCAGCCGCAGCACCAGCGTGTTGACGAAGAGCCCGATCAACCCTTCCAGCTCCAGTTGCGAGCGCCCCGTCACCGGGGAGCCCACGGCCACGTCCTCCCCCGCGTAGCGCCCCAGGAGGGCCTGGAAGGCGGCCAGGAACGTCATGAACGGCGTCGCCCCCTCGCGGCGGCCGAGCGCCCGCAAAGCCTCGTGGAGCCCGCCCGGCAGGGCGAAGCCGTGGCTCGCCCCCCGCACCGTGCGCACCGCCGGCCGCGGCCGGTCGGTCGGCAGCTCCAGGACCTCCGGCAGCCCGCGGAGCCGGTGCCGCCAGTGCCCGGCCTCCGTCTCCAGGCCTCCCTTGTCCATCCAGCTCCGCTGCCAGGCCGCGTAGTCGGCATACTGCACCGGCAGCTCCGGAAGCCGGGGCGCCTCGCCCCGGCGGAAGCCCCCGTAGAGCTGGCTCAGCTCGCGGCGCAGCACCCCGGTCGACCATCCGTCGCTGGCGATGTGGTGCACGGTGGCGACCAGCGCGTGCTCCCGCTCCCCCAGGCGCAACAGCACGGTGCGCAGAACCGGCCCGCGCTCCAGGTCGAACGGCCGCAGCGATTCCGCCTCGGCCAGCTCCCGCGCCTCGGCCTCACCGCGGGCGGGCGCGAGGCCGCCCAGGTCGACCACCGGCAAGGGCAGGCCGGCGGCCGGATCGATCTGCTGCACCGGCCGGCCCGCGCGCATCGGGTAACCGGAGCGCAACACCTCGTGGCGCCGCACGATCTCCGCAAGGCTCCGCCCGAGGGCGGCCACGTCGAGCCCGCCCTCCAGGCGCACGGCCATCGGCAGGTTGTACAGCGGGCTCGCCGGCTCGAGCTGGTCCAGGAACCACAGCCGCTGCTGGGCGTAGGAGAGGGGCAGCTCGCCGCCGCGCTCCACCCGGGAGAGGGGCGGCCGCTCCGGCGCGCCCCCGGCCCGCCGCGCCCGCTCCGCGGCGGCGGCCAGACCCGCCACCGTCGGCGCTTCGAACAGCGCCCGCAGCGGCAGGTCCGCCTGCAGGGTCCGGCGCAGCCGCGACATCACGCGGGTCGCGAGCAGCGAGTGGCCGCCCAGGGCGAAGAAGTCCTCCTCCACTCCGATCCGCTCGCGGCCCAGCACCTCCTCCCAGATCTGCGCCACCAGCTCCTCGGCCGGCGTCCGGGGCGCCACGGTCCCGGCGGCCGCCCCGGTCTCCGGCGCGGGCAGCGCCCGCCGGTCCACCTTGCCGTTGGGCGTGCGCGGCAGCTCGGCCAGAGGCACGAGGGCGGACGGGACCATGTACCCCGGCAGGCTCTCCTGCAGGAAAGACCGCAGCTGCGCCACTTCCGGGGCCGTGTCCGGCTGCGCGACGAAGTAGGCCGCGAGCCCCGACCCGTCGCCCAGCACCATAACCACGGCCTCCGACACCGCCGGATGCCGGGCGAGCGCCGCCTCGACCTCCCCCAGCTCGATGCGGAAGCCCCGCACCTTGACCTGGAAGTCCACCCGGCCGAGGAAGTCCAGCCGCCCATCCGCCCGGAAGCGCGCCAGGTCGCCCACCCGGTAGAGGCGGCTCCCCGGATCGCCGAACGGATCGGGCACGAAGCGCTCCGCCGTCAGGTCCGGCCGGCCCACGTAGCCGCGCCCCACGCCTTCGCCGCCCACGTAGAGCTCCCCGGCCACCCCCGCCGGCACGGGCTCCAGGTGGCGGTCGAGCACGTGGATCCGGGTGTTGACGACCGGACGCCCGATCGTTACGTGGGGCTCGTCCGCGCCCACGTCGCCGACCCGGGCGTGGGTCACGTCGTCCGAGCACTCGGTCGGGCCGTAGGCGTTGAGCAGGGGGATGTCCGGGAAGCCCTCCCGCCAGTGGCGGGCGAGATCCGGGGGGAGGGCCTCGCCGGTGGCGATCATCCAGCGCAGGGCCGGAGGCCTCCGCTCGGCAAGGCCGGCGTCGCGCAGCATCGCCCCCAGCATCGAGGGCACCGTCTGGAGGACCGAGACCCCCGCCGCGCCGGCCTCGGTGAGGAGCCGCTCCGGATCGAGGCTGGCGGCGCGGCCGACGATGTGCACCCGCCCACCCACGAGCAGGGCGGCCAGGAGCTGCCACACCGAGATGTCGAAGCACTGCGGGGCCGTCTGGGCGACGCAGTCTTCGGCCGTGAGCCCGAGGTCGCCGATCTTGGCCCGCAGGTGGTTGAGCAGCCCCCGGTGCTGGAGCATGGCGCCTTTGGGGGTGCCCGTGGAGCCCGACGTGAAAAGGATGTACGCGAGGCTCCGCGGCTCCGGGCGCACCCCGAGGCGGCCGTCCGGCAGCTCCCGCGCGAGGAGATCCTCCAGGGAGAGCAGGCGCGGCGACTCCGCCGGATCGAGGCGGGCCACGGCCGCGGCCAGCGGAGAGGCGAGCTCCCCCGAGACCAGGGCCAGGCGGCAGCCGCTCTGCGCGAGCACCTGCCGCCAGCGCGGGGCGGGGTGCTCCGGGTCGAGGGGCAGGTAGACGGCCCCGGCCTTGAGGATGGCCAGGATTGCGGTGAGGAAGTCCGCGTCCCGCTCGCCCAGGAGGGCGACCACCGTTTCGGGCCCCGCCCCTTCGGCCGCCAGGGCGCGGGCCAGGCGGTTCGCACGGCGGTCGAGCTGCTCGTAGGTCAGCGAGACCGGCCCGGAGGTCACGGCCACGCGGTGCGGAGCCCGGGCGGCCTGAGCCTCGAGCTCCTGCGGGAAGACACGGTCCAGGCCCGGCCCGGCGGCGCTGTCGTTCCACTCCCCCAGGAGCTGCCACCGCTCCGGCCCGTCCAACAGCGGCGCGCCGCTCACGGCGCGGCCGGGATCGGCCACCAGGGCGCCCAGGAGCCTCCGGAAGTGACCGGCCATCCGCAGCGCGGTCGTGCGGTCGAAGAGGTCGGAGCTGTACTCCAGGGCACAGCGCGCGGTCCGTCCGTCCAGGCCCACGAACAGGGTGAGGTCGACCTTGGCGATCCCGGCGCCCGCGCCGGGATGGAAGGGGACGGAGGACAGCCCGGCCAGCGCTCCCTCGGAAGGGAAGGCCTCCTGGAGGGCGAGCATGGCCTGGAACAGCGGCGAGTAGCTGAGCGAGCGCTCCGGGTGCAGCTCACCCACGAGCATCTCGAACGGCACCGCCTGGTGGGCATAGGCGGAGAGGGCCGCGTCCCGGGTGCGGTCCAGAAGCTCGGCGAAGCTCGGGTCGCCCCGGAGGTCGCCGCGGAGGACCAGGGTGTTGACGAAGAACCCGATCAGCCCCTCGATCTCCAGGCGGTCCCGCCCCGCGATCGGGGTTCCCACTGCCAGCTCCTCTTCCCGTGCCATGCGGGAGAGCAGGGTCTGGAAGGCGGCGAGGAACGCCATGAAGGGGGTCACGCCCCGGCGCGCGCACTCCGCGGCCAGCTCCTCGGCCAGCCCGGGCGGCAGCCCGAAGGAGACGGTGCCGCCCCGGTAGCTCTGGGCGGCCGGGCGCGGCCGGTCGGTGGGCAGCGCCAGCACGGGCGGCAGGCCGGCCAGGGTCCCGCGCCAGTGGGCCACCTCGGCCTCGAGCCACTCGCCCGAGAGCCAGCTCCGCTGCCAGGCCGCGAAGTCGGCGTACTGCACCGGCAGCTCGGGCAGGGCCGCAGGCCGGCCGGAGGAGAGGGCGGCGTAGAGCTCGGTCAGCTCGCGCAGCAGGATCCCCGCGGACCACCCGTCGCCCGCGATGTGATGCGTCGTCGGCAGGAGGACGTGGTCGTCTGCGGCCATCCGCAGCAGGCTCACCCGGAACGGCGGCTCGCGGTCGAGGACGAAGGGGCGGCGCGCCTCGGCCAGGGCGAGCCGCCGGGCCTCGGCCTCCCGGGCCTCGACCGGGAGCTCCAGAAGGTCCACCACGGGCAGCGGTAGCGGGCCCGGGGGATCGATGCGCGGCTCCACCTCGCCGTCGGCGGTGACGAAACGGGTCCGCAGGACCTCGTGCCGCCGCACGATCTCGCCGAAGGCCCCGGCCAGGGCCGGCAGATCCAGGGGGCCCCGCTGCCGGAGCCGGCTCGGCAGGTTGTAGACCGGCCGGTCGGGCTCGAGCTGGTAGAGGAACCACATCCGCTCCTGGCCGAAGGAGAGCGGCAGCGAGCGGTCCCGGGGCACCGGCGCGAGCGGCGGCAGGCCGCGCCCCGGTCCCGCGGCCTGGGCGAGCGCGACCCGGGCCGCCAGCTCGGCCACGGTGGGGGCCGCGAACAGGTCGCGCAGGGGGAGGTCGGTCCGCAGCGTCTCCCGGATCCGGGAGGCGACCTGGGTGATCAGCAGGGAGTGGGCGCCGAGCTCGAACAGGTTGTCGTGCACGCCGATGCGGTCCTGCCGGAGGGCCTCGGCCCAGAGGGAGGCCAGGATCTCCTCTACCGGGTTGCGCGGCGCGGTGTGCTCCCAGGTCCCCCGGGGAGATACCGTCTCCGGGGCCGGCAGAGCCTTGCGGTCCACCTTGCCGTTGGCGAGCAGCGGGAACCGGTCGAGCTTCACAAAGACGGCGGGCACCATGAATTCCGGCAAGGTACCGGAGAGCGCCGCCCGCAGCTCGCCTGCGGAAGGGGCCTCCGCCCCCTCGCAAGGCACCACGTAGGCCACGAGCCGTTTGACTCCGGAGTCTTCCCGCGCCACGACCACCGCCGCCCCGACCCGCTCGTGCCGCGCCAGCGCCACCTCGATCTCCTCGAGCTCGACGCGGAAGCCCCGGATCTTCACCTGGTGATCGACGCGGCCGAGGAACTCGATCTCGCCGTAGGGCAGGTAGCGGGCGAGGTCGCCCGTCCGGTAGAGGCGCTCCCCGGGCGCCGGCGCCAGGGGGTCGGGGACGAACGACGCCGCCGTCAGGTCCGGCCGGCCGAGGTAGCCGCGGGCCAGGCCAACCCCGGCGACGTAGAGCTCGCCCGCCGTGCCCACCGGCACCGGCTGCATCCACCGGTCGAGGACGTAGAGGCGCACGTTGGCCCACGGCCGGCCGATGGGCAGGCGGTCCCGCTCCCACCGGAAGAGCGAGTGGCTGGCGCAGATGGAGACCTCGGTCGGCCCGTAGGCATTGACGAAGCGGCGCCCCCGCGCCCAACGGCGCACCAGCTCCGGCGGGCAGGCCTCGCCCGCGACCAGAACGGTGTGCAGCTCCGGCAACCTTTCCGGCGACAGGACCGGGAGGGCCGAAGGGGCGAGCGTGACCGCGTTGACCGCCAGGTCCTCCGGCCAGGGCAGCATCGTCTCCCGCGGCTCGAAGCAGAGGGTCGCGCCGCTCGACATCGTCAGGGTCACTTCCCAGAGGGCACTGTCGAAGGCCAGCGAGAAGAACTGGAACACCCGCTCGCCGGGCCCGGCGAAACGGCCGGCGAGCTCGGCCCACAGGTTGGCGAGACCGCCGTGGGTGCCGGCGACCCCCTTGGGCCGGCCGGTCGAGCCCGAGGTGTAGATCACGTAGGCGAGGCTCTCCGGGAAGGTTTTCCCCGGGAGCGGCTCTCCGCTCTCCCGGGCGATCGCCTCCCCGTCGCGGTCGAGGAGCACCTTCCGCAGCCCCGCCGGCAGCGCCCCGGACCCTCCGGTGCCGAAGGCGTCCGCCAGCGCCTCGTGCGTCACCAGCAGGGCCACCTCCTGGCCTTTCAGCGCGTCGCTCAGGATCCAGGCCAGCCGCTCCGCGGGGTAGGCGGAATCGATCGGGACATAGGCACCCCCGGCCTTCAGGATCCCCAGGATCCCCACGAGGAAGTCGGGCGAGCGCTCCACACAGAGCGCCACCCGCACCTCCGGCCCGGCCCCCAGGCGCCGGAGATGGCGCGCCAGGCGGTTGGAGCGAGCCTCGACCTCGCCATAGCTCAGGGCCTCGCCCTTGAAGAGCGTCGCGGCCGCCTCCGGCCGGAGCGCTGCCTGATGCGAGAACAGCTCGTGGAAACCGGCCGCCCCCGGCACGGGCCGGCGGTTGTCGTTCCACTCGACGAGGAGCGCCTGCCGCTCGGCCGCGGAGAGCATGGACAGATCCGGGAGCGGCCGTTCCGGATGGGCGGCCGCGCTGGCGAGCAGCGACACCAGGTGGCCCGCCATCCGGGCCACGGCCGGAGCCTCGAACAGGTCGGTGCTGTAGTTGAGGAACCCCGCGAGGGTCCCTGCGCGCTCGGTCACGGACAGGATCAGGTCGAAGCGGGCCGTTTCGACCCGGATCCCGTCGTCCAGCGGCAGGGCCTGCAGCCCCGGCAGGCCCTGGGCCCCGCTCTCCGGCTGGAACACGAACAGCACCTGGAACAGCGGGGAGTAGCTGAGCGAGCGCTCGACCTGGAGCTCTTCCACCAGCTTGTCGAAAGGCAGGTCCTGGTGCTCGTGGGCTTCCAGCACCGCCTCCCGGGAGCGCTGCAGGAGCCCGGCGAACGAGGGCGATCCCGAGAGGCTCACCCGCAGGACGAGGGTGTTGGCGAAGAAGCCGATCAGGTCTTCCACCTCCAGCATCTGCCGGCCCGCGACGGGCGTTCCCACCACCAGGTCGTCCCCCGCGGAGCGGCGGAGCAGGGCCAGGAGCCCGGACAAGAGCGTCATGTAGAGCGTCGCCCCCTCCCGCCGGCTCAAGGAGCGCAGCGCTTCGCCCAGGCCGCCGGGCAGGGCGAAGCGCTGGCTCGCCCCCCGCGGGCTGCGGACCGCGGGCCGGGGGTGGTCCCACGGCAGCTCCAGGACCTCCGGAGCTCCCGCGAGACGGCGGCGCCAGTGCTCGGTCTCCGCGGCCAGGCCGCCTTCCTCCAGCCAGCGCCGCTGCCAGGCCGCGTAGTCGGCGTACTGCACCGGCAGCTCCGGCAGCGCGGGCTCCTCGCCGCGGAGGAAGGCCGGGTAGAGGTGGCCCAGCTCGCGCCGCACCACCCCCATCGACCAGGCATCGCTCGCGATGTGGTGCACCGTCGCCAACAGCGCGTGCTCCTGAGGCGCGAGGCGCACCAGCATCGCCCGCAGCACCGGACCGCGCAGCAGGTCGAACGGCCGCGCCGCTTCGGCCCGGGCGAGCGACCGCACCTCCTCCTCCCGGCGCCCGGAAGGGAGGCCGCCCAGGTCGACCAGCGGCAGGGGCCTCTCGCCCGCCGGCTCGATCTCCTGGACCGGATGGCCCCCGCGCATCGGGTAGCGCGTGCGCAGCACCTCATGCCGCCGCACGATCTCCGTGAAGCTCCGCGCGAGCGCCGGCACGTTGAGGCCGCCTTCGAGCCGCGCCGCGAGCGGCAGGTTGTAGAGCGGGCTCTCCCGCTCGAGCTGGTCGAAGAACCACAGGCGCTGCTGCGCGTAGGAGAGCGCCAGCTCCCCGCCCCGCGCCACCGGGAGGAGAGGCGGCCGCGCGCCCTCGGCCGTGCCCCGCGCCCGCTCCACCGCCGCGGCCATCCCCGCCACGGTGGGCGCCCCGAAGAGCTCCCGCAGCGGCAGCTCCACGCCAAAGGCCTTGCCGGCGCGCGACAGGACCCGGACCGCCAGCAGCGAATGGCCGCCCAGGGCGAAGAAGTCCTCCTCCCGCCCGACGCTCGCGACCCCCAGCACCTCCGCCCAGATCTCCGCCACCAGGTCCTCGACCGGCGTGCGTGGGCCTGCCGCGGGCTCCCCGGATGCGGCCGGGGCCCCGGGCGCGGGCAGCGCCCGCCGGTCCACCTTGCCGTTGGGCGTCCGCGGCAGCTCCGGGAGGAGCACGAAGGCCGGCGGCACCATGTACGCCGGCAGGCTCTCCTGCAGGAAGCCGCGCAGCCGCGAGACGTCCAGGCCCCCCTCCGGGGCCGCGGTCACGTAGGCCACCAGGCGGGCCTCTCCGGAGCCGTCTCCGGACACGGCCACGGCCACCGCCTCGGAGACCGCGGGATGCCGGACGAGCGCCGCCTCGATCTCCCCCAGCTCGATGCGGAAGCCCCGCACCTTCACCTGGTGGTCCGCCCGGCCCAGGAACTCCAGGGTGCCGTCCGCCCGCCGGCGCGCCAGGTCCCCGACCCGGTAGAGGCGGCTTCCGGCCTCGCCGAACGGATGCGGCACGAAGCGCTCGGCCGTGAGGTCCGGCCGGCCCAGGTAGCCGCGGGCCACCCCCACGCCTCCGATGTACAGCTCCCCCACCGATCCCACGGGCACCGGCAGGAGCCGGCGGTCCAGCAGGTGGATCTCCGTGTTGTCGACCGGCCGGCCGAGGGAGATAGGGGCGGCGGGCGCCACCGGAGCGGTCACCCGGTGGACCGCGGACCACACCGTGGTCTCGGTGGGCCCGTAGAGGTTCCACAGCTCGCCGCTCCGGGCGAGCAGGGCTTCGGCCAGATCGGCGGGGAGGGCCTCGCCGCCGCAGAGGGCCCGGAAGCCCTCTCCCCCCGTCCAGCCCGCCTCCAGCAGGAGCCTCCAGGTCGCCGGGGTCGCCTGCATGGCTCCGGCCCCGGCCTCTTTGAGAGCCCGGGCCAGCCGGACGCCGTCCAGGGCGGTGTCGCGCCCCGCCAGCGCCACCCGCGCCCCCACGGTCAGCGGGAGCAGCAGCTCCAGGACCGCGATGTCGAAGGAGAGCGTGGTGACCGCCAGCAGGGTCTCCCCGGCCGGCAGCCCCGGCCGCCGGCGCATGGAGGCGAGGAAGTTGACCACCGCGCCGTGCGGGACGGCGACCCCCTTCGGGCGTCCCGTGGACCCCGAGGTGTAGAGCACGTAGGCGAGCGATTCCGGCCGGCAGGGGACCTCCGGCCGGGTGGACGGGCGCTCCGCCAGGAGGGCGGCGTCCCGGTCCAGGCAGACCACGCCCGCGCCCGATTCCGGCAGCCGGTCGAGGAGGGATTCGCGGGTGATCCGCAGGGCGAGCCCGGCGTCCTCGGCGATCAGGGCCAGCCGCTCCCGCGGGAACGAGGGGTCGAGCGGCACGTAGACGGCGCCGGCCTTGAGCGTTCCGAGGAGGGCCGCCACCATCTCCGGGGTGCGGTCGAGGCAGAGCCCGACCCGCGCCTCGGCCCCCAGCCCGAGGGCCAACAGGTGGTGCGCGATACGGTTGGCAAGGCTGTCCAGCTCGCGGTAGGTGAGGGCGTCCGGGCTCCCGGGGGCCTCGGCCTGGAACAGGGCCTCCGCCTCCGGGGTGCGGTCCGCCTGGGCCTCGAACAGGCCGTGCAGAGAGGCCGACTCGGGGAGCTCGCGGGCCGTGTCGTTCCACTCTCCCAGCACCTGCCAGCGCTCGGCCTCGGACCACGGGGACACCTGGGACAGCGGGCGGGCCGGATCGCCGGCGAAGCCCGCGAGCAGCCGCTCGAACGCTCCGGCCAGGCGCAGGACCGTCGCGGCGTCGAAGAGGTCGGCGCTGTACTCCACGATCGCCAGCAGGCCGCGCCCCGCCTCCTGCACCCCCAGCGAGAGGTCGAACCGCGCCACGCGGCTCTCGGCCTCGACGGCGGCCACCCGCAGGCCGGGGAGGTCCAAGTCCTCCCGGAGCGCGTTCTGCAGCGTGAACATCACCTGGAACAGCGGCGCATGGCTCAACGAGCGCTCGGGCTGCAGCGCGTCGACCAGCGTCTCGAACGGCAGGGCCTGGTGCGCGTAGGCGGCCAGGGCCGCCTCGCGGGTACGGTCCACCGCCTCGCGGAAACCGGGATCCCCGGAGAGGTCGCCGCGCATCACCAGCATGTTGAGGAAGAGCCCGATGAGCGGCTCGAGCTCCAGGCGGTCGCGCCCGGCGACGGGCGTGCCCACAGCCAGGTCCTCAGCCCCGGAGACGCGGGCGAGCAGGGCCTGGAAGGCCGCGAGGAGGACCATGAAGCGCGTGGCTCCCAGGCTGCGACCGAGCGCGTCCAGGCGCTCTGTCAGCCCGGCGGGGATCGAAAGAGTCACCCGGCCGCCGCGGTGGGTCCGGACCGCCTGCCGCGGCCGGTCCGTGGGCAGATCGAGCACCGCCGGAAGGCCTTCGAGCCGCCGGCGCCAGAAGTCGAGGTGGAGCTCCAGCACCTCGCCTTGGAGCCAGCCCCGCTGCCACGCCGCGTAGTCCGCGTACTGGACCGGGAGCTCGGGCAGGGGCGAAGGCCGGCCCATGGCGAACGCCGGGTACAGCGCCGAGACCTCGCGCGTCAGCACGCCGAGCGACCCGGCGTCGCTCGCGATGTGGTGGAGCGTGAACAGGAGGTGCCGCTCCCCGGAGCCGAGGCGCAGCAGCACGACCCGCAGCGGCAGGTCCCGGGCCAGGTCGAAGGGCCGCTCGGCCTCGCGCCGGGCCAGCCGGCGGGCCTCCGCGCCGCGCACGGCCGGAGGCAGCGCCGCGAGATCGATCTCGGACAGCGGCACCGGCGAAGGCGGGGAGATCCGCTGCACGGGCTCGCCGTCCACGATGTGGAAACGGGTGCGCAGGACCTCGTGCCGGCGGGCGATCTCGGAGAGCGCCGCGGCCAGCGTGGCCAGATCGAGAGGGCCGTTGAAGACGAGGACCTTCGGGCTGTTGTACGTGGGGTCCTCGGGCGCGAGCTGGCTCAAGAACCAGAGCCGCTGCTGCGCGAAGGAGAGGGGGAGCGCGCCGGTCCGTGGCACCGGCAGCAAGGGCGGCGCTTCCAACTCGCCGCCGGCCCGCAGCGCCGCCTCGGCCTGCCGGGCCAGCCCCGCCACCGTGGGCTGCTCGAACAGAGCGCGCAGCGGCAGCTCGATCCGCAGGGCGGCGCGCACCCGCGACATGAGCTGCGTCGCGAGGAGGGAGTGGCCTCCCAGGTCGAAGAAGCTCTCGTCGACCCCGACCTCCGGGAGGTCCAGGACCTCGCGCCAGACGGCGGCCAGCACCTCCTCGAACGGGGTGCGGGGCAGGGTGCGCTCCGGCTCGAGACCGCCCGCCAGGCTCTCCGGCGCCGGCAGGGCCGCCCGGTCCACCTTGCCGTTGCGGTTCAAGGGGAGCCGGTCCAGGAGGACCACGTGCGCCGGGACCATGGGCTCCGGCAGGCGCCGGCGCAGGAGGTCGCGCAGCTCGGCGGCCGCGAGCGCCCGGGGGAGCTCCCGCGGCTCCGGCCGCGGCCGCTCCTGCCGCCGCTCCCGGCGCAGGCCCCGGCGCACCGCGTAGAGGTTGTGGCGGTCCGTGCCGTGGAGGAGGTCGTCCTGCTCCGCCACCGCCTCGAAGCCCTGCCGGTCGAGGAGGGCGAGGATCTGCGGCACCCGCCCCTCGCTCTCGTCGCCCGGGGCGTCGTGCACCTCCATGACTACCTGGTCGATGCGCGCCCAGTCCGCGTCGTCGATGCCGTGGAGCACGTCGAGCTCGGCCCGCTGGACGTCCACCTTGAGCAGGTCGATCCGCCCGACGCCGGTCTCCTTGAGGACGTCCGACAGCCGCCGCAGCCGAGCCTCGATCACCTGCCCCTCGAAGCGCCCTTCGAGGAGGTCTTCGGCCTGCTCGATGAGCACCGCGGCCTCCACCTCTCCGCTCTCCTGCTGGTTCTTCAGGTAGCGCTTGACGACCTCGACCTCCGAGTCCGGACGGGCGTAGCGGCTCTGCCCCGACATCATGGTGTAGCGGGGATAGAAGGTGAACCGCTCGACGCGCTCGGTGTCCGACAGGCCGAAGGGGAAAAGGCGGGTGGCCGGAGCGTAGAGCTCGCAGTTGACCCGCAGCGCCTCGTAGATCGGCCCCAGTGGCTCGAAGGCGTAGACCCGCGGCCGCGCGCACTCCTGGTGGGCGAAGAGGGTGAACATGCCGATGTTCGCCCCGACGTCGAAGATGCAGGCGTCGTCGGGCAGCTCGATGCCGTGCCGCACGTAGCAGCGCTCGCCGAAGATCTCCCGGTAGAGGTACTCGGTCTCGTTGCGGTTCTGCTCGACCACGGACATCCGGTTCGGCAGCTCGTGGCGCGGCCGCCCGTCGATCTCCGGGGCGTAGCGGCGGTGTGGCACGACGTAGGCCGCCAGGCGCACGTCCCCGGGGGCCTCCTCGCGCGCCGCCACGACCGCCTCGGCGACCCCCGGGTGCTCCGAGAGCACCGCCTCGATCTCCTGAAGCTCGATGCGGTAGCCCCGGACCTTCACCTGGAGGTCGATGCGGCCGAGGAACTCGAGGGTCCCGTCGGGGCGGTGCCGCACCGCGTCTCCGGTGCGGTAGGCGCGGGCCCCGGGAGCACCCCAGGGATCGGGGATGAACTTGCCGGCGGAGAGCTCCGGGCGTCCCAGATAGCCGCGGCCGACGCCCGCGCCGCCGATCACCAGCTCTCCGGGCATCCCCGGGGGCACCGGCTGCAGCCGCTCGTCGAGGACGTAGACCCGGACGTTGGCGAGGGGAGCGCCGATCGTGGGGGCCGGCCCGGCCACGCGGCAG
>DATHUD010000115.1:0-10101 GCA_035462575.1 Thermoanaerobaculia bacterium
AGGTTCGCGAGATCCCCCTTGGGATCGATCACCAGCGCCGGGATGCGGTCGATGGCCGCCTCTTCGAGGAGAGACAGGAGGAGGCCGGTCTTGCCGCTCCCGGTCATGCCCACGCAGACCGCGTGGGTCAGGAGGTCGCGGGAGTCGTAGAGGAGAGGCGTCGCCTCCGTCTCTCCCCGCGCCAGGTCATAGGGCCGCCCCAGATAGAAGGCGCCCAGCTTCTCGTACGCCGCGATGTCGTCGGCCATGGTGTCGCTCCCAGAAGAGAAGGAAGAGGCCGGGCTATTCCCAGGCCCGGGGATCGAGATCGTACGGGAGCGGCGTCAGGCTTTCCAGCCCCTCCGGCCCCAGGACCACGAGATCCTCCAGCCGCACGCCGTACCCGGCGGCCGGATCGTAGAGCCCGGGCTCCAGGGTGAAGACGTCCCCCTCGCGGAGGACCCCCTCCCCGCCCGAGGCCTTCTTGAACGTGGGGTATTCGTGAAGGTCGAAGCCCACCCCGTGGCCGAGGTTGTGGACGTAGCCGCGCGGCGAAGCCGGATCGGAGATCATGGTGGGATACCCCGCGGCCTCGAAGCGGGCGCAGACGATCTCCTGGAGGTCCCAGCCGCGAACGCCCGGCACGGCCCGCAGGTGCGCCTCTTCGAGCGCGGCGCGCGTGGCGGCGTACGCCCGGGCGAGGGTCTCCGGCGGCTCGCCCACGCAGAAGGTGCGGGTGCAGTCCGCGAACAGGCGCCCGCGCGGGAAGAGATCCACCACCAAGCTCTCGCCGGCGCGGATCACCCGGTCCGGCGTTCCCGTCGAGTGGGGCACGCCCCCCTCGTCCCCCGGGGCGAGGATGTTCCCCCGCGGCTGCTCCAACCCTAAGCCGGCGAGCACCCGCCCCACCTCGGCGCGCAGGCGCGCCACGGTCAGCCGCTCTCCGGAGAGCCAGAGATCGCCCTCCCCCGCCGGCGTGGCCCCGGCCAGCAGGCGGGCCACGGCACGCATCGCCGCGGCCGTGCCCTCGGCCGCCTCCCGGATGCCCGCCACCTCGGCCGGCCTCTTGCCCTTGCGGACCGCGAGGACGAGCGAGTTGCCGGGCACCCAGGTCCAGCCCTGGGCCGAGAGCAGAGCGCACATCCCCTGGATCACCCCGGCCTGGCCGTGGCCCGCGAGGGCGATCCGCCCCGGCGCCAGGCCGCAGAGCTCCAGGGCCCGGGCCGTCACCCGGGCGAGGAACGTGGCTTTCTCGGGAAACTCGCTGACGAGACGGACGATGTCCAGGTCTTCGGGGGTGACGAGGGCGAGGCCCGTGGCCGCCGCCTCGCCGCGCTCCATGGGGGTGAGATAGACGAGGCGGGCAGGCCCCTCCCGGGAAGCCACCAGGAAGCTCTCCCCGAGATGGGCGGGGCCGGGAAGGAACGCGGCGAGGTCGGAATCTTCCGCGGACGGTGCGAGGACCAGCAGGGCCTCGCACCCCATCTCCAGAAGACCCGCGGAGAGCGCGGTCAGACGCTGGTCCATGCCCTCGCCCTCCGCTCGCAGGCTTCTAGACGTTTCTCTGAATGAAGCTCTGGAAAGCGGACTTGGGCGCGGCGCCCATCATCCGGTCGGCCATCTTCCCGTCCTTGAACAGGATGAAGGTCGGAATGCTCGAGACCTGGAACTGATAGGCGATCTGCTGGTTCTCGTCCACGTTGAGCTTCGCGATGCGGACGCCGTCGTTCTCCTCGGCGATCTCGTCGAGGAGCGGCGCCACCATCCGGCAGGGACCGCACCAGGACGCCCAGAAGTCCACCAGCACGGGCTTGTCCGACTTCAAGACCTCGGTCTCGAAGTTCTCATCGGTGATCGTCAAGATCTTTTCACTGGCCATATGGATTCCTCTCTCTCCTGCGAAATCAGATTCCGGAAAGGACCGCCCCGCGCGGTCCTCACTCCCCTTCCAACCCGGACACGGGGGTAACTTGTTCCACCCGGAGGCGGGAGAAGAACTCCCGGGCGGCCTCGACGTCCCGGCCGATCTGGGCCGAGAGGTCCATCACCGTCGGGAAGATCCGCTCCTCCCGGAGGCGCTTGTAGAACGAGATCTCCACCCGCTCCCCGTAGACGTCCGCCTTGAAATCCAGGATGTGGCTCTCGACCACCCGCTGGTAGTTCTCGTAGACCGTGGGCCGGGTGCCGATGTTGGTCACGCAGTCGAAGGTGGCGGGGTAGGTCGGGAAGAAGACCCGGCAGATGTAGACCCCGTCCGCCGGCAGCAGCTTGTTGTCCGGTACCAGGTTGATCGTGGGCCACCCCAGGCGCTTCCCCATCCGGTCGCCCCGGGCGATGAGCCCGGAGATCGAATAGGGCCGGCCCAGCATCTCGGAGGCCGCCACCACCTTCCCCCCGGAGATGGCGCGGCGGATGCGGGTGCTCGAGATCCGCTCGCCGCCGTGGATCACCTCGTCCACCCCGAAGGCCGCGAACCCGAAGTCCTCCCCCAGCGAGCGCAGCAGCGGGAGGTCCCCTTCGCGCCGGTGGCCGAAGGTGAAGGAGGACCCCACGTAGATCTCCTGGAGGTCGAGCTTCTCGTGCAGGAAGTCGCGCACAAAGACCCGCGCCGGAACGCGCGAAAACTCCGGGGTGAAGCGGACGGAGAGCATCACCGAGATCCCGATCTCGTCGAGCAGCCGCTCCTTCTGGCGCGGCGTGGTCAGGGGGACCGGCGCCTGGTCGGGCGCGAGCACCGCGAGCGGATGGGGATCGAAGGTGACGACCACCGCGGGCACGCCGCGCTCCCTGGCCCGGGCCACCACAAGGTCCAGGATGGCGCGCTGCCCCCGGTGGACCCCGTCGAAGTTGCCGATGGTCCCGATCCCGCCCTGCGGCAGGTCGCTGGCACTGTAGGCGTCCTGGATGACGAGCATGGGGGCGGCTCAGGCGAAGGCCGCGGCCTCGGCGGGGGTGACCACGGAGGCGTCCTCCGGGCGGACGGCGCCCACGATGTGCCCCACGAGGTCGTCGGCGTAGGCTTCCGTGATCTCAGACCAGACGAGCGTGCCCGCGGGGGCCGAGCCGTCGTTCAACAGGAGGCGCCCGTCGATCTGCGGCGCCATCCCTTGGTGCCGGCCCTCTAGCAGGTGCTCGGACTCCTCGCACACCCCCTCGACCAGCACCTTCATCCGTTGCCCCACCAGGCGCCGCCGCTGCGCCAGGGCGATCGGCTGCTGCGTTTCGAGGAGCTGGCGCAGCCGCCGCCGCGCCGTGCTCTTCGGCACCCGGCCGGGAAGCTCCGCGCCCGGCGTCCCCTCCTCGGGGCTGTAGGCGAAGGCGCCCAGGTGGTCGAACCGGGCCTCCTTCACGAAGGCGACGAGATCCTTGAAGTGCTCCTCGGTCTCCCCGGGGAAGCCCACGATGAAGGTGGAGCGGAGGAACACGTCCGGCGCGAGCTCGCGCGCCCGTTCCAGCAGGCGCAGATACCGCTTCGCGTCCCCGCCCCGGCGCATGGCCGTGAGGATGTCCCCATGGCTGTGCTGGAGCGGCATGTCGACGTAGGAGCAGAAGCGCTCCTCGGTCCCCATGAGCCGCAGGAGGTCCTCGTCGAGCGTCGTCGGATAGGCGTAGAGGAAACGGATCCAGGGGATCGACGTCTCCCTAAGCAGGGCTTCGACGAGCCGCGCGAGGCCATGGCGGCGCATCCCCAGATCCTCGCCGTAGCGGGTCGTGTCCTGGGCGATCAGGTTGAGCTCGGCGATGCCCGCCGCCTCGAGCTGCTTGGCCTCCTCGACCAGGCTCTCGATCGAGCGGCTGCGGAAGCGGCCTCTCCAGATCGGGATCGCGCAGAAGGTGCAGGGGTTGTTGCACCCCTCGGCGACCTTCAGATACGCGTGGCCCCGGGTCGTCAAGAGCCGGGGGGCCGTGTGGTCGAACACCATGTGGGAGGGGGCCGGCAGCGGCGGTCCGCCGCCCAGTTGCACCACGTCGCCCACGTCGCGGAGCTGGTCCAGGCCCACGAAGCCGTCGATCTCGGGGATCTCCTTCGCGAGCTGGTCGCCGAAGCGGTTCACCATGCAGCCGGCCACCAGGACCTTCTCGACGCCCCCCTTGCCCTTCCTCCCCACCACCTCCAGGATCGCGTCGATCGACTCCTGCTGGGCCTCCTCGATGAAGGCGCAGGTGTTGACCACCACGGTCTCGGCGCCGTCCAGGTCGTTGACCACCTCGTAGCCCCGGCGCGCGAGCTCCCCCAGCATGATCTCGCTGTCGACGAGATTCTTGGGGCAGCCCAGGCTGATCATGCCCACGCGGGGGCGGCGGATGGGTTCCGGCATAGGCGGGGAAGTCTAACAGATCGAGGGGAGGGAGAATTTCGCCGCAGGCTTCAGGAGATCAGCCAGTAGCCGCCGATCACGATGGCCGCGGCCGAGAACGATCCCAGGAGCGCCTGGTAGGCCATGCCGCCCCGCGCCGTGATCCGGGCCGCGACGAGCCCCAGGGCCGAAGAGAAGGCCGTCATCGCGGCCACGGCCCCGAGCCCGAACCCTGCCACGTAGGAGAGAGCGGCCCCGCTGGACGGCAGCGCGAGAGCCGGGAGCACGCCCAGGAGGTGCGAGCTGCCGGCGAGACCGTGAAGGCTCCCGATCCACACCGCCGCCCGCCCCGGCCGCTTCTTCGGGCCGTCCTCATGCTCGTGGGGGTGCCGGGACAGCCGGGAGGCGAACGCCCGGTGGAGCCCCCAGAGGCCCAGCCCGATCAGCATCACCCCCACCAGCCGCTCGCTCCAGGACGACACGCTCTCGACCGGGAAGATTCCCCGGAGGCCCAGGGCGAGGAGCCCGACCGCCCAGACGCCGAGGCTGTGGCCGATCCCCCAGAACAGCCCCATGCGCCAACGCCGCCGCGGCTCCTGGACCACCAGCGGAGCCACCGCCGAAAGGTGATCCGGCCCGGCCAGAGCGTGGACGAAACCGGCGAGCAGGCCGGCCGACCCGGCGAGGAGGACAGGCATCTCCATTGCGGCGAAAACTCTAGCAGGTTTGGGGATCTCCTTCCCCACTCCCCGGGGTGGCTCCGGGCTCAGCGTTCCAGAGACGACTAGACCTCCGCCGCCCGCATCTGCTTTTCCTTTTCGAGCTGGGCGGCGATCAGGCCGGCGTAGACACCGCCTTGGGCCACCAGCTCGTCGTGGCGGCCCTGCTCCACCATCCTCCCGTCCTGCATGACGAGGATCAGGTCGGCGTCCCGGATCGTGCTCAGGCGATGGGCGATGACGATGCGCGTCGATTTGAGCGTCTCGAGCTCGCGCTGGATCTTGCGCTCGGTGACGGTGTCGAGCGAGCTCGTGGCCTCGTCGAGCAGCACGATGGCCGGCCGGTGGACGAGGGCGCGGGCGAGCGCCATCCGCTGGCGCTGGCCTCCGGAAAGCGACGCGCCGCCGTCCGCGAGGATCGTGTCGTACCCCATGGGCATGGCCAGGATGTCCTCGTGGATCTTGGCGCGCTCGGCCGCCTCGACGACCCGGGCGAGCGGGAGCGAGGGGTCGGAAAGGCTGATGTTCGCCCGGATGCTCGCGCCGAAGAGGTAGGGGTGCTGCGGCACGACGCCCACCTGCCGGCGGACGGAGCGGAAGTCGAGCTCCGAGAGGTCCGCGCCGTCGAAGAGGATCTTGCCTTCGCTCGGCTGGTAGAGGCCCACGAGGAGAGAGGCCAGGGTGGACTTGCCCGCGCCCGAAGGGCCCACGATCGCCACGAAGCGGTTGGGCGGGATCTCGACCGAGACCTCCCGCACGGCCCAGGGCGCGAACGGCCCGTAGCGGAAGCTCACGTTGTCCAGGCGGATGCCCCCCTTGAGCTTCGCGGCCTGGGACACGGTCGCGGGGTCCTGCTCGCGGGGGGTTTCGAGCACGTCGTCGATGCGGTCGAGATAGCTCCCGAGGAGCTGGAGCTGGAAGGCGGTCGCCACGAGCTGGGAGAGCGGCGTCAGGAACCCGGCGGCCAACGCGTTCAACGCCAGCATGGTGCCGAGCGTGAGCTCCCCCTGGAGCACCTGGACGGCGCCGTAGACGAGGACGATGAGCGGCGACGCCGTGGCGAGCGCCGCGAGCGTCGAGTCGACGAACGCCTGCAGCCGGCCGCGGTCGAGCGAGATATTGAGGACGTCCACGAACAGGTGGGACCACTGCTCCACGGCCCGGTGCTCGGCGCCGGACGCTTTCAGGGTCTCGATGCCGGCGAGCAGGTTCACCTGGTAGGTCTGGGACCGCGCCTCGGTCTGGAGCGAGCGCGACATGAGGTCCCGCTGCTTCTTCCGCGTGAACAGGAAGAGCCCCACCCGGAGGGCGCCCAGGCCCAGGACGAGGAGGCCCAGCCCCGGGCTCGCCACGAACAGGAGCCCGAGGTAGAGGGTCACCATGAGGCCGTCCAGGATCGCGGACAGGGCCCCGGAGGTGAGGATCTCGCGCACCGTGGCGTTGCTCCCCAGGCGCATGATGAGGTCGCCCGCCGAGCGCTGCTGGAAGAAGGCGTAGGGGAGGTCGACCAGGTGGTCCAGGAAGTCGAGCGTCATCCGGGCGTCCAGGTGCGTCCGGAGGTAGAGGAGCAGGTGCGAGCGCAGGAGCGACGCCAGGAAGTTGAAGAGCACGATGGCCGCGAGACCGGCCCCGAGCACGGCCAGGAGGTGGACGTCGCCTCTGGGGATCACCCGGTCCACCAGGGCGCCGATCAGGAGCGGCACGGCGAGCGCGAAGAGCTGCACGAGCCCCGAGGTGACCACGATGCGCTTCAAGACCGCGGCGTGGTCCTTGAGCAGGCGCAGGTAGCGGTCCACCCCGCGCGGCCGGGCCTCTTCGGGCTCGAAGTCCTCGCTCGGCTCGAAGGAGAGGGCCACGCCCGTAAAGGAGCGGTCGAGCTCCTCCCGGGAGATCCGCCGCCGCCCGGCCGCCGGGTCCACGACGTCGGCCCCGTCGGCCCTCAGCCGCTCGAACACGAGGAAGTGGTTGAACTGCCAGTGGAGGATCGAGGCCGGCGGCAGGAACTTCAGATCCTCGACGTCCTCGACCTTGACGCCCCGGCCGCGGAGGCCGAAGGCCCGGCCGCCGTTCAGGAGCGCCAGGGCGTCCGCGCCGTCCCGCCCGAAGCCCGTGACCTTGCGCACGTCGTCCAGCCGCAGGTGCTTGCCGTGGTAGGCGAGCACCATGGTGAGCGAGGCGGCGCCGCAGTCCGACGGCGTCGTCTGCTGCACGTAGGGCACCCGCCGGCCGCGGGCCCACACGAGCTTCCGGAGAGCCGGGAAGCGGTGGGCGAGCGGCGGCCGGCCGGGCGGCGGCGCCCCGGGGGTCTCCACGGGCTCAGACATCGGCTTCCTCGAAGAGGGCCCGGAGGGCCGGGACCAGGGCGATCAGCACCCGCTCGGAGCGGACGCGGACCTCGGCCTGGGCCCACATGCCGTCGTGGAAACGGCGGGTCTTCCCCTCCACCTGGAAGGTGGGGGACGGGAGCCGGGCCGAGACCAGCACGACCGGACCGGTGAGGGGCACGGCGTCGGCGATCTCCTCGCCCAGGTAGCGCTTGGCCTCGGTGGGGCCGATCACCTCGTTTTCGACCGCGGTCACCGTGAGGTGCTGGTAGGTGTAGCGGTACCCCTGAAGCTCCAGGCGGAGCTCCATGCCGGGTTTCAGGAGCGGCCGGTACTGCCCCGGCAGGAGCGCGAGCACGACCGGATCTCCCCCCTCTCCGGCGAGCGAGAGGAGCACCTGCCCGGGGGCGATCCGTTGCCCCGGCCGCACCCGGAGGTCGCTCACCAGGCCGCCCCGGGGCGCCCGCACCTCCCGCTCGGCGAGGCGCGCCCGGGCGAGCTCGCGCTCGGCACGGAGCGTCAGGAGCGCACGCTCGGCTCCGGTGTCCGAAGGGTTCCGCAGCCGGTTGATGAGCTGGAGCTCGAGCTCCTGCTCGATCCGCTCGAGATCCGCGGCCTCCCGGGCTCCGTAGAAGCGGACGAGGAGGCGCCCGGCCTCCACCTGCTGCCCCGGCTGGACCGCGACGTCGCTCACCGTACCGTCGCTCGTGGCGGTGATGTCGGTCCGCCCGCCGAGCCGCACCACGGCCGGGCCGGAGGCGTACTCGCGGACGCGGGCGAGCAGGCTGAACAGGAGCCCCGCCACGACCACGGCGAGGAGCAGGCGGTAGCTCCAGCGGATCCAGGTGGGATCGGCGCGCAGGAGGTCCCCCTCGCCGCGCAGGCCGTCCTGGTGGTGCTCGACGGCTTTATCCCGGAAGAGCCCCTCGGCGTAGAGGCGGACGGGCGCCCCCTCGTTCTGGAGCAGCCGGAGCTGGACAAAGGTCGGGGACGCCTGCTCGGCGAGGCGGCCGAGGAGCCGGAGGTCGGCCTCGGAGAAGGGCTCCGCCTCCGGCGGGCGCACGGCCGCGAGCACGGCGAGCACCTGGCCGTTCTGGCCGAGGAGGGGTACCGCCAGGAAGCGCTCGTCGCCCATGCCGTGCGGGTCGTCCGCCTCACGGTCGAAGCGGGAATCCCGGGCGAGCCTCTCGACCGCGACCGGCCGGCCGGTCCGCGTCACGAAGCTCACGAGCCCCACGGCGGCGCTCTCCCGGCGATGGTCCTGCGATCCCTCGCTGCCGGACCAGAGGACGTCGCCCGCCGGATCGTAGAGCAGGCAGTAGCCCCGCTCCGCGCCGGCCAGCTCTTCGACCGCCTCGGCCGCGGCCCGCGCCGCCGCCGCCGGCTCCCGCCGCGAGGCGATCGTGCGCACCGCCGCGATCAGGCGCCCTTCGACCGGGTCCCAGCGGGGCACCTCCCCCTCAAGTGTCGGCACCCGGGTGCGCCAGCGCTCGGCCGCGCCGCGAAGGATGTCCACGACGTCCGCCGCCGGCACCGGCTCGGAGGTGAGATAGAAGATCCGGTCGCGGTCGATCAGATCCTGGAACAGCGTGAGGTCGCTCCCGCCCGCGAGCACGATGTGGACCCGGCGGGCCGTGCCCGGGGTCTCCTCGGCGCGTTCCAGGAGATCCCTCGCCTTCTCGCCGGGAATCCCCGCGCCCAGGGCCAGCACGGCCACGGGATGGGAGGCGAGGAGCCGCAGGGCCTCCGCCTCCGAATCCGCCACCAGCAGGTGGAGCTCCGGCCCCAGGAGACGGAGGCACACCTCGACGCTCCCGCTGTCGAAGCCGGCCAGGAGGGCGAGCGGTTGGGAATCCTGGATCACAGGGTCAGTTTAGAGGCCGCTTCGAAGAGAATCAACGGAGCCTTGAGACCGCGGTCCCCGGGTTGTACGCCTTCCAGTCGAACCAGTAGTCCTTGAGGACGTAGACTTTCGGGAGCCGCCGCCCGGCGAGCGGGCCGCTCACGGCCTCGCCCGCGAAGCTCCACTCGCTCCCCGTTTCGGCGTCCACGAGGCGGAGGGGACCCGGGCCGGGCTTGGCGAAGAGCTGCAGCTCGCGGCCCTCCACCCTCGCCTCGAAGGCGCGCACCGACCGGCCGTCCTCCCCCACCACGAGGACCAGGGGGACTCCCCCGACGACGTCGAGCACCGGGCTCTGCTTCTGCAGGCTGGAGAACTGGTACGCCTTGGCCGCCCCGCCCACCTGGAGGCCGACGACGATCTCCCGCGGCCCGAAGGGATCCCCCTGGGCGGCCGGAGTGACGACGGGCATCTTCGCGGTCTCTTCTTCCCAGTTCTCGGAGAACTCCCGCCAGGGGGCGGAATCGTCCGGCCGGAGCACCCGGCCCTGGGGGTGCTCGCGCCGCCAGAGGGCGAACGACAGCTCGTCGTGGAACACGAGCTCCAGGCGCTTGCCTTTCAGGGGACCCTGGACGGCCTCGCCCGTCACCTGCTGCCACCAGGAGCCGGTCTCCTCATCCTGCATGAGGAAGTTCTGGTTGTTGATGCCGGCCAGATGGAACGTCAACCGGCGCCCCTCGACTTCAGATCTCCACACCAGACCGGTGTGACAGAGCGTTCAGTAGGTGGCGACGATCGGAACCCCGCCGACCACGTCCTGCACTACGTGGTGATAGGCCACCTGGCGGACGGGGTAGGCGGCGGCCTCGCCGTTCCTCTCGATCGCCAGCACCATGTCGCCCTCCGCCACCCAGTCCGCCTCCGAGGCCGGAACAGAGGCC
>DATHUD010000116.1:0-11388 GCA_035462575.1 Thermoanaerobaculia bacterium
AGCGAGAGGCGGATGTTCACCTCCGTCGCGAACTGGGCCCGGAACCCGCCGGTCGCCCGGCCCGTGCTGCCGAGCCCGAGCGCGGGCTCGCGGTCAAGGACCAGCACGTCCCGGCACCCGCGGGAGGCGAGGTGCCACGCCACGGAGGCGCCCATGACTCCGGCGCCCAGGATGACGACTTCGGCGGATCGTTCCGGTCTCAAGGCCCCCTCCCCAAGGACTGCAGGGACACCAGGGACTGCAAGGACGAGTTTCTTGTCCTTAATGTCCTTGCAGTCCCTGGTGTCCTTGCAGTCCTTTCTTCTGTGTAGCCCCTCTAGCCCGCGTCCTTCGCCAGCCGGATGCCCGTGAACTGGAAGCGGGCGTCTCCCGGCCAGAAGTTCCGGTAGCTCACCCGGATGTGGTTCGCGGGCGTGGCGCAGGAGCCGCCGCGCAGGATGCGCTGGTTGTCCATGAATTTCCCGTTGTACTCCATCAGGGCCCCCTCGAACGGCTGGTAGCCCGGGTAGGGCTCGTAGTGGCTCGAGGTCCACTCCCAGAGGTCGCCTCCCATCTGGAGGAGCTTCGCGCCGTTCGCCTCGCCCGCGGGGCGGGGGTGGAGAGCGCCGCTGTCGAGGAAGTTCTTCCCATGGAAGCCCGAGACGCGGGCGGCGTGCTCCCACTCGCGCTCGGTGGCGAGGCGCGCCTCTTTCCAGCGGGCGAAGGCGTCGGCCTCGTAGAAGCTCACGTGGCAGACCGGCTCGTCGGGGTCCAGGTCGCGCAGGCCGGAGAGAGTCCAGATTTTCCAACGGCCTCCCTCCCTTTCTCCACTTTTTTCCCAATACAGCGGAGCCTTCCATCCCTCTTCCTTCACTTTGGCCCAGCCGTTCGAAAGCCACAGGAGCGGGTCCTCATAGCCGCCCGCCTCGATGAATTCCAGGTACTCGGCGTTGGTGACGAGGCGGTTCAGCAACGCGAAGCCGTCGAGCCATGCCTTGTGGACGGGCATCTCGTTGTCCCAGCACCAGCCCCCTTCGACATTGCCGAGCTCGTGGAGCCCCTCGACGAATTCGATCCACTCCGCGGCGGGCGCCCGGTCCCCCTTGGATTCCGGCGCCGGACGGTAGGGCTCGCGGAGCTCGGGGACGTTCGAGCCCAGGATGTGCTTGACCTCGGTCACCAGAAGCTCCTGGTGCTGCTGCTCGTGCTGGATGCCGGTCACGACGAGGAAGCGGAGCCGGTCGAAGTCCTCGTCTCCGACGCTCCCGATCAGGTCTTCGAGGCGCCGGTCCACGGATTCTCGGAAGCGGTAGACCTCCTCGGTCGTGGGCCGGGTCACCAGCCCCCGGTGGTCGCGGCGGATGCGGGGGCCGAGCGTCTCGTAATACGAGTTGAGGACGTACTCCAGCCGGCTGTCCTCGTCGTTGTAGCGCCCGAAGGGCTCGAGGATGTTCTTGGCGAAGAACCAGCTCGTGTGCCCGAGGTTCCACCACGGCGGGGAGACGTCCGGCATCGACTGGACCCGGTAGTCCTCCGGCTGCAAAGGGCGGCAGAGCTCCACGCTCAGGGCGCGGGTCTCGCGGTAGCGGCTGAGGAGCTGGTCTCGGTCCACGTCGTCTCTCCCTCCCGGTAAAAGTCCGGCCCCCATTCTATCCGGGGCCGCGCTACCATGCAGGTAACAACGCGAGGGGAGAGAACCATGCCGAAAGCGATCTGGAAAGGGAAGGTCATCGCGGAGACCGACAAGCACGAGCTGGTCGAGGGGAACGTCTATTTCCCGCCCGAAGCGGTGAACCGCGAATACCTGAAGCCCACCCCTACCCACACCGTCTGCCCGTGGAAGGGGACGGCGAGCTACTACTCCGTGGTGGTGGACGGGGAGGAGAACAAGGACGCCGCCTGGTACTACCCGGAACCCAAGCCCGCGGCGGCCAACATCAAGGACCACGTCGCGTTCTGGCGCGGCGTGACGGTGGAGCGGTAGGCGGATGTCCCTCCTGGACACCCCGGTCACCCGGCAGCTCGGCATCGAGGTGCCGCTCCTCTGCGGGGCAATGTACCCGTGCAGCAATCCCGAGCTGGTGGCGGCGGTCTCCGAGGCCGGTGGAATCGGGGTGATCCAGCCGCTCTCCCTGGTCTACGTCCACCGCCACGAATTCGGCGAGGGGCTCCGCCTCATCCGAAGTCTGACGTCCAAGCCCGTGGGGATGAACGTCATCGTCGAGAAGTCCTCGAAGGTCTATGAGGAGCGGATGAAGCGCTTCGTGGACCAGGCGATCGAGGGGGGCGTCCGCTTCTTCGTCACCTCGCTCGGCAATCCGCGCTGGGTGGTGGAGAAGGCCCACGCCGCGGGCGGCTTCGTCTACCACGACGTCACGGAGCAGAAGTGGGCGGACAAGGGGCTGGAGGCGGGGGTGGACGGCCTGATCGCCGTGAACCGCCGGGCCGGCGGGCACGCCGGGGGCAAGAGCGCCGAGGCGCTGATCGCGGAGCTTGGCGATTTCGGGGTGCCGGTCGTCTGCGCCGGCGGGATCGGAGATGAAGAGGACTTCGTCCAGGCGCTCCGGATGGGCTACGCCGCCGTCCAGATGGGGACCCGCTTCATCGCCACGACCGAGTGCACCGCCCACGAGGACTACAAGAACGCGATCGTCCAGGCGGACGAGGACGACATCGTCCTGACCGAGCGGATCACGGGGGTCCCCGTCGCGGTGATCCGCACGCCGTACATCGAGAAGGTGGGGACCAAGGCCGGCCCTCTCGGCCGGTTCCTGCTGCGCGGCCGCAAGACCAAGCACTGGATGCGGATGATCTACTCCCTCCAGTCGGTCTGGAAGCTCAAGCGCTCGTCCCTGCGGTCCTTCTCCTACAAGGACTACCTCCAGGCGGGCAAGAGCGTCGCGGGGGTCGAGAAAATCGAGCCGGCGGGGGAGATCGTGCGCCGCTTCCGGGCGGCGGCGGAGCGGGTGGAGGCGGTCCCGAGCTCCGCCCGGGCCTGAAGGCCCGGGCGAAGGATCGTCTTCCTGGACCGGCTCAGCCCTTCTTCAGGTACTTCTCCGGATCCTTGTCGAACTGCGCCTTTTCGTCCTTCGAGCAGAAGTAGTAGGTCTTGCCGGCGTAGACCGACTTGCCGGCCGCGGTCGCCGGGTCGATCTCCATGCCGCAGACGGGGTCGGTCACCTTCTTGGCGGCGGGCTGGGCCTTGGCCGCGGCCATGCCGTGAGCGGCGTGACCCTCGTGACCGCCGCACATCCCCTTCTGGCACATCTCCTGGCACTGGGTGACCTGCGTCTTGGCCGCGCGCACCTCGGCCAGGGCCTTGTCGACGCCCGCCGGGTCGGTCTTCGCCTTTTCGAGGAGGGCGATGGCCTTGTCGAGGCTCGCCGAGGTGGCGGTCATATGCGGGCAGGCGCCCTGTTTCATCTCCTGGCCCTTGCCGTGGTCGTGCTGGGCGAAGGCGCCGGTCGCGAGCAGGAGGACGGCCGCGGCCAGCAGGAAGATCTTGGATCGGGTGTTCATGGTGTTCTCCTTGTGTCGTTGCACATCATTCTAGTGGCCGGGCTCCGCGGCTCCGCCACCCGGTGGAGTGGTTTCCATCAGGAGCTCGTGCGCACCGTCCAGAAAATCCTACCTTGGCAACCCGCCGCGGCCCGGCTTCTATTCCGTGCTTCTCCCTGGCTATGCGCGAGAGACGATATATATAACTTGTGTAAGTCATGCGGATATAATGTTTGACTTTGTTGATTTCCTGGCGCATTATTCGTCTGCTCGAGCACAGCACGGCTCACTCGGTGAGCCGCGGGAACCCTAGGGAACCCAGAAGGTTCAAGAATTCATCAAGGAGAAGCCAACATGAAATTCCGACTCATTGGCGTTGCCGCCCTCCTCCTCAGCTTCTTCGCCCTGAACCAGGCCGAGGCCAAGAAAGAGTGCCCGGTCCGGCAGTTCAGCGGCGGCTGCATCCAGGTAATCACCTACGCCAGGAACCCCGAGACCGGCACCTGCTGCGTCTACCCGAACCCCTGTTCGGTCCCCGAGGGCTGGGTGTCGTCTTCGAGCGGCTGCCCGTAGTCAACTCAAACGAGGGCCGGGAGAGATCCCGGCCCTCGTTTTTTCTCGAACGGAGATCAGCATCATGAAGTCTCGTCTTTTCGGAGTCGCGATCGTCCTTCTCTCGAGCTGGGCCGCCATGGAGCAGAACGCCGGGGCCGACGCCTGCCCGCGCAAGCCCTACAACGGTACCTGCATCCAGGTGATCACCTGGGCCCAGAACCCCAACACCGGCGACTGCTGCCAGTACCCGAACCCGTGCGTGGTTCCGGACGGCTGGCAGACGTTCACCGGCCCCGGCTGCACCAACGGCGGCATCGAAGGGCTCTGAGGCCTGCGGCCTCGCATCCGCTGAAAAAGGCCGGCGGTGCTTCGCCGGCCTTTTTTCATCCCTCCCGGTCCCCGCCATGGGGGCTCTCGGCCCTGGAGGACCAGCAGCTCGCAGGCCTTATCATGTGGGTCCCCGCGGGGGTGGTCTTCATCCTCCTCGGGCTCGGCCTCTTCGCCGCGTGGCTCGGCGAGGCGGAGCGCCGGGTGGCCCACACGCGGAGCGAGAGGCTGCTCCGGGAGAGGAACGCGCATGGAACGTAGGGCCGTGTGGATGCTGGGGCTCGCCCTCCTCCTGGGAGCGTGCCGCGGCGACGTCGAGGAGACGGCGAGGGCGCTGACCGGCGGCGAGCCGCAGCGGGCGCCGCACCTCATCCAGAAGTACGGCTGCGGCACGTGCCACAACATCCCCGGCGTCGATGGAGCCCGCGGCCAGGTCGGCCCGCCTCTCGACACCATCGCCAGCCGCTCCTATCTGGCCGGCCAGCTCCCGAACACCCCGGAGAACCTGATGCGGTGGATCCGCGACCCGCAGGATGTGGAGGCGGGGACCGCCATGCCCGACGTGGGCGTGACCGAGCAGGACGGCCGGGACATCGCCGCCTACCTCTACACCCTGAGATGAGACCAACAAGAAGAGACTTCCTCGGCCTCCTCGCCGGAGCGGGCGCGCTCGCCGGATTCGCGGGCCCGTCCAAGCGCACCGTACGCATCTCGGTCCTCCTCTCGCCGGACTCCGCGCCCGGGCGGGGAGCAGAGCTCGCGGTGGACGAGGCCCGGCGGGCGGCCGAGCTTCTGGGAGCGGGCTTCGAGCTGGTGCCACCGGCCGAAGAGGCGCTCGCCGTCGTCGGCCCGCGCGCCGGCACATCCGACCTTCCGTACCTCGTGGCCAGCACCCCTTACGAGTCGCTGGTCCACCGCAAGATCTTCCAGGTCGCCTCGAGCCTGCGGCACCGCGGCGACGCCCTCATCGGAAAAGAGGGCCTGGAGGTCGTCGACTGGCATCCGAGCCTCGTCCGCTTTGGAGCCGAGCAGCTCAACCAGCGCTACACCGAAAAGTTCGGCGAGCCCATGAAGGAGGCCGCCTGGCGCGCCTGGATGGCCGTGAAGATCGTCACCGAGGCCGCCCTGCGGAGCCCGGACGGCGACCTTCTGACGGCCCTCACGACGCTGCAGTTCGACGGCCACAAGGGGGTGCCTCTCTGGTTCCATCCGGAGACCCACCAGCTTGTGCAACCGATGTATCTGGTGGACCGGAAGGGGAAGGTGGTGGGGGAGGTGGAGCCGGAGGAGGAGGGGTGAGCGTGCCGATCAGCCCCTAGCCCCGCTCGAAGGGCCGGTGCGGTATCCTCCCCTGCGTCGAAAGGGGGAAGAGCATGGCCAAAAGCCGGTTCCGCGTACCGCACACGCTGGTTTTGCTGTTCGGCATGGTCGTGCTGGCCTGGATCCTCACGCTGATCCTGCCGGCGGGACGCTTCGAGCGGGTGGAGAACGAGCACGGCCGCGAGCAGGTGGTGCCCGGGACCTACGCCCGCCTCCCCGACGCCGGGCGGCTGCCGCCGACGGCGATCCTGACGGCGGTCCCGCAGGGGTTCGGGGCGGCCCAGGAGATCATCTTCTTCGTCTTCCTGATCGGCGGCGCCTTCGCGGTGCTGCGGGCCACCGGCGCGGTGGACGCGGCCATCGGCCTGCTGCTGGACCGGCTTGGGGGGCGGCCCATCCTCCTGGTGGTCGGCGGAGTCGCGGCCTTCGCCTTGGGCTCGGCGACGATCGGCATGGCCGAGGAGTACATCCCGTTCGTGCCGGTGCTGGTCGCCCTGTTCCTCGCCCTCGGGTTCGACACCATGACCGCCATCGGGGTGCTCTGCATCGGCTACGGCGTGGGCTATGGCGCGGCGCTGATCAACCCGTTCACGGTGCTGATCGCCCAGGAGGTGGCGGGCCTGCCGCCGTCCTCCGGCCTGGGCTTCCGGCTCGTCCTGCTGGCGCTCTTCTTCCTCCTGGGCGTCCACCACGTCTGGGGCTACGCCCGCAGGGTGAAAGCCGACCCGGCGAACAGCTACGTGGCGGACGTGGAGGTCCCGCCCGGCCTTGTGGTGGACGAGCGCCCGGCGCTCACCGGCACGCACGTCGCCGTGCTGGTGGCCACGGCCGTGGCCCTCGTCCTCCTCGTCATCGGCATCAAAGCCTGGGGCTGGTACCTGGTCGAGATGGGCGCGCTGTTCCTCGGCCTGTCGGTGCTCCTGGCGCTCCTCGCCCGGATGGGACCGACTGCGACGGCCCGGACCTTTTCCGCGGGCGCGGCCGAGCTGACGACCACGGCGCTCCTGATCGGCTTCGCCCGGGCCATCGAGGGGGTGCTGAACGCGGGGCAGGTCATCGACACGATCATCTGGGGCATCGCCCAGCCCCTCCAGCAACTCGGCGCCCCGGCCGCGGCGGTGGGGATGTTCATCGTCCAGTCGATGACGAACTTCTTCATCCCTTCGGGGAGCGGCCAGGCGTTCGTGACCATGCCGGTCATGGCGCCCCTGGCGGACCTCGTGGGAGTCAGCCGTCAGGTCGCCGTGCTCGCCTACCAGTTCGGGGACGGCTTCACGAACATCCTGGTGCCGACCAACGCGGTGCTCATCGGCATCCTCTCCATCGCGGGGATCCCCTACGACCGCTGGCTGCGCTTCGTGGTCCCCTTCATGATCAAGATCTGGGTGGCGGGCTCGATCGCGCTGGTCGTGGCGGTGTGGATCGGGTATTCCTGAGACGCTCCGGCCTTGCTGTCCCTCAAGCCACCTTGACCGGCCCTTCGATCAGCCGGCTCTCCACCTCTCCCTCCGCCGGATTCCACCAGGGCTCTGTACCTGCGGGGTCTTCGGCGTTCGGGTTGGCCTTCCAGGCGCGAGGGACCTTCTCCACGCCGATCGCATAGAGCGTCAGGTCCCCCTTCTCGTCGATCCGGAGGCGCAGGAAGCTTTTGTAGTCCTGGATCTTCTGGGACGAGAAGACCTCGTTGACGTGGGCGCCGGTGAACCGGCTCGAAACGAGCAGGTAGAGGGTGAAGAGGATGCTTCCGGCGAGGCCTCCGAGGATCAGCATCGAGGCCGCGTAGGGCAGCGCGTGGAAGATCGCGGTGAGGAAGCGGGAGCCGGGGTCTTCGGGAGGGACCTGGGTGAAGACCCAGCCCGAGATCGCCTGCGCCATGAGGATGTGGGCGCCTCCGTGGAGCACTCCCAGGACCCGCTGGAGATTGCGGTGGAAGGAGGTCTGGGTGCTCGCGAACTTGTAGTCTCCGAGGAGGATCAGAAGCCCCAGGAGAACGCCGGTGACATTCGGCGAGGTCCAACCGAAAAGCGCGTAGGTCCCGCCCAGCAGAACCGAGAAGCTCCAGTTGCGGACGGGCAGGAGCCAAACACCGCGCCCGAGGCGCCGGGAATCCTTTTCCGAAGGGAACGTGGCGTTCCGGAGCCGGTACCGGACCTCCTTCTCCTCCTCTCCCGGTCCGTCCGTTTTCACGTGCCCCCTCTCGGGCAGGGCGATCTCGCCCGGCATCTGGTGCGTCGGGAAAAGATAGGCCCCGCCGCCGCCCGAGGTGATGCGGTGCGTCCTGTGCCCCTGGGCATCGCGCTTCACCTGGGCGTAGTGGCAGAAGTGGTGGAGGTCGCCCGAAAGGACCAGCGCCACCCGCGCCCCGCTTTCGCGGATCAGCCCTTCGAAGTGGGCGAGGCTGTCGAAGGCTTTCGGATCGACGACGCTCCTCCGGACCCCTACGGGCTGCTCGCCCTCCTCGTCGTCGCCCGGCTCCGGGGAGGGATCGGTGCCCCGGAAGATCCAACTCGGCGTGGCGGTCACGAGGATCACGCGCGGCGCGATCCCGCTCCGGTCCTGCTCCTTCTTCATCTGCGGGACGATCTCCTCGAAAAAATATTCGAGCTGGGGCTTGTCGATGGCCGAGCTGAGCTGGATGTCGGTCCCCCAGAGCCACCAGTTGCCCGGGAGCTTGATCGCGAAGTAGCTGCGCCGCTGCCGGGGCTCCCAGGCTCCGATCCAGCGGGATTCCAGCACCGAGCCCGGCCGGGTCGGCCTCTGGCAGAAGATCCGCAGGAAGCTGGTCAGACCGTCGTACCAGTCGTGATTGCCGGGGATGGCGTAGAGGTGCGGCCACTCGTCCTGGCAGTAGGGGAGCGCGGCGCCGTAGGGGCCGATCAGGCGGTCCTGGTATTCGGCCGCGCTGGCGGTGGGATAAACCTGATCGCCTCCCATGATCAGGAACCGGCCCCGGGGGAGTCCCTTCTCCCAACCCTCCGGCTCTTGCATCCCCGGGGAAAGGCCCGGGCGAAGCCGGTCCCTGGCGAGCAGCCAGGCCATGGCATAGGTGGGATGGAACCCGTCTCCCAGATCCGCGATGTAATCGAACCAGACCTCCCGCCGGTCCGAGTAATCGCCATCCGGCTCGGAGGTCCGGACCAGGGCGGCCTGCATCTCCCTCTTGTCGGAATAGGCCCCGAACACGCTGGACAGCACGACCTGGAGCCCGGTGCCCAGGAGTTGGAGGGGGGCAAGCCAGTCCACCATCTCCCGAGGCTCGAACCGGTGGGCCGCCGGGATCTTCGCCTCGTCGAAGGGCGGCTTCGGAAGCTCTTCTCGCCAGGTCATGGCTTCTACACCTTCCCTGTCTGCCGAAGAATATGTAGGCCGGGGTAGTTGAACACTCGCCGTGAGAGTCGGCAACCCCCCTCGTCCAAGAGATGAAGATTTCGGCAGATGGAGAGAAAGGGCGCCCTTCGGACAGGCGCCCTTGGACGCCTAGCAGCAGGAGACGAAAGCCACGCAGTTGCCGCCGGCGCCGCAGTCGGAATCCTTCGAGCAGCGGGCGCCGCAGCCACAACGGCAGTAGCCCTGCCGGGCATTCGCGTCGGGAGAAAGGAATTCGGGCAGCGCGCTCTCGGGCGTGACCGCCGGACAGGTGCCGGCCGCCTCGGAAGCCAGAGCGTCCAGGTTCAGCCCGCAGCCGGCCGCAACGGTGGGAGCGGCAGCCTCCTCGGCGGACGCCGCTCCCGCTCCCAGAGCAGCCAGGAACGCCAGGACGAGGATGGACAGCACGAGCATTCTCTTCGATCGAAGCATCACAGTCCTCCTTCTACAAAGACCGAGGCTCGGGACCGGCGAGTCCGGTCCCTACAAAAGAAGGTGCCTGGGGGTGGAGTGTCGGGACGGAGGCGCCCCCGTTCACTCCCGATACTGCTGGACCTGCGGGGTGCTTGCGTCAACCACGACGTTCAAGGCCGGCCTTCCCTCCGAGCCCGCGCGGCCTCGGCGGTCGAGACCGGCCGCTGTCCTTTACGCAAATCGAGCAGGGCGTCGATCGCGGCGGCCCGCCGTTGTTGCCGCTTGCGCTCTTTGACCGCCTCCTGCATGAGGCGGGCGATGACGGCGCTCCGGTTCTCTTTCGCGAACGTTTCCTGGAAAGCCTTCTTGATTTCGTCGGGTACGCTGAAGTTGACTGTTGCCATGGCCTGGATTCCCGTTGTTGAAATCTTCAACAACATCCTGGCAGGCTCCTCCCTTCCTCCAAGAGGTCCGGCATCGGCCTCAAGACGCGCCGGGATAGAACTGGAATTTGTGCTGAGAGTGAATAACCCTGCGCGTGAGCGCCGGGAACGAGGAAACCACTGAAATGGGCGGGGCGCACGCGGGGAGCCCTTCCAGAATCCCGGGGCGAGTAGCGGTCTCACTCCAGGGCTGAGATTTAGGGAGGGGGACCCTTCTCCGAGCAGGGGGACCCCTCCCCCGAGCTGGGGGACCCCTCCCCCGAGCAGGGGGACCCCTCTCCCGAGTGGGGGGAACCCTCTCCCCGCTCAGTTGCGTCCGAATCTATAGACGACGGCTCATGTACAATCGACGCCCCCCTTGAGGGGATTTCTCCGGCCGGCTTCGTTGTCTCACCTGCGTATGATCCTCCTGGAAGACCCCACCACCCGCGAAACCCCGGCGGAGGACCATCCGCTCTCCTGGGGGCAGCGGGCCCTGTGGATGGCGGAACGGCTGGCTCCGGGGGAGGCGCCGTACAACCTCGCGGCGGCCGGGCGGGTGCTGGGGGAGATCGGCGCCGGGGCTCTCCGCCGGGCCTTCGCCATCCTGACCGCCCGGCACCCGGCGCTGCGCACCACGTTCCACGAGACCGCCCCGGGGGAGCCCGTGCAGCGGGTCCATGGGGCGATGGCGCCCGACGTGGAGGTGGAAGAGATCGCCCCGGAGGATCTCCGGCAGCGGCTCGCGGAGGAGGCGTGGCGGCCGTTCGACCTCGAAACCGGGCCGCCGCTGCGGGTCCGGCTCTTCACGGGGATGCCGGAGGGCCCGGTGCTCCTCGTGGCGGTCCACCACCTGGCGGCGGATCTGGCGTCTCTCTCGATCCTGGGGCAGGAGCTGGGCGCTCTCCTCGAGGACGAGGCCGCGGACCTGCCGCCGGTCCCTGCGGGTCCCGCTGAATGGGCCGAGAGGCAGGAGCGCCTCGCGGACGAGCGCCGCGGGGCGTGGTGGCGGGAGCACCTTTCCGGAGAGCTTCCCGTCCTCGCCCTGCCCACGGACCGGCCCCGGCCGCCGATCCTCACCTACCGCGGCGATTCGCGGGTCCTGCGTCTCGGGCCTGAGACCCTGGACGCCCTCCGCGCGGCGGGAAGGGTCGAGGGGGCGACCCTCTGGGCGGCCCTCCTCGCCTCCGTGGGCGCCTGGCTTTCCCGGATCACGGGTCAGGAGGACATCCTCCTGGGCTCGCCGGTCTCGCTGCGGACGGCTCCCTTCGCCGCGGCCCTGGGCTACTTCGTGGAGCTGACCGTGCTGCGGGAGGACCTCTCCGGCCGGCCCTCCTTCGCGGAGCTTCTGCGCCGCGCCAAGCGCGAGGCGTTTTCGGCGCTCCGGCACGCGGGCTACCCCTTCGCTCTTCTCGCCGAGCAACTGGAGAGCACCCGCGATCCGAGCCGGCACCCCGTCGTCCAGGTCCTCCTCGCGCTCCAGGGCGCGGGCCTCGCGGCCTTTGCC
>DATHUD010000117.1:0-3425 GCA_035462575.1 Thermoanaerobaculia bacterium
CTGGGAGAGGGTTGGGGTGAGGGTCAGGGCGGCGGGGGCTCCGCCGGCGGAGGCTCCGTCGGAGGACCCTGCGGACCCGGGTCCGTCGCCACCGGCGGCTGCCCCTGCTGTCCGTCCGGGGCCTGCTGTCCCTGCCCTTCCCCCTGGGGCTTCTTCCCCGGCATGGTCTCGCCTTCCTTGGGGATGTAGAACGCCCGCTGCTGATACCAGGGGAGCTGGTTGATGGTCGACCACTGCGAGCTGTACTGGCGGGCGGGCTCGGTGCCGGAGATGAAGGCTTCGTTCACGGTCTTGTAGGCGCCCGAGCCGGGGAGGAGGCCGGTGTAGTACTCGACCTCCTTGGAGCTCACCCCCGGCGGCACGGGGAACTTCTCCCCCTCCTTGAGCCAGCCGGTCTTCAACCCCTCCTCGGCGATCGTGCGCCACATGGGGAGCGCCGCCGTGGCGCCACTCATACCGTTCCCGAGCGACTTCTTCACGTCGTAGCCCACCCAGGTGAGGATCGTGTAGCTCGGCGTGTAGCCCACGAACCAGGCGTCCGAGAAGTCGTCCGTCGTACCGGTCTTGCCCGCGATGTCGATCGGCAGGTCGTGAATGTCGTACGCCGTGCCGTGATCGATCACCCCTTCCATCATGTGGGTCAGCACGTAGGCGACCTGCGGCGAGATGGCTCTGTAGGTGGCGGGGAAGTGCTGTTCGAGCACCTGGCCGTCCTGCCCGGTCACCCTCTCGATCAGATAGGGCTCGATGTGAATCCCCTGGTTGGCGATCGTGGCATAGGCGCCGGCCACCTCCAGAGGGATGAGGTCGGCCGAGCCCAGGGCCACGCTGGGCCAGTAGGGGAGCTGCGTCCTGATCCCCAGCCGGTTGGCGAAGTCCACCACCTTCTTGCCGCCCACGAGCTGGTGGAGCTTGACCGCCGGCACGTTGATCGACTGCTCCAGCGCCCGGCGCAGGGTCACGATCCCCGAGTGCTTCTTGTAGTAGTTCTCCGGCCGGTAGCTGAGCCGCCCGTCGCCCCCCACGAACGAGGTCGGGGCGTCGAGCAGCGTGTCGGACGGCGTCCAGCCGTTCTCCAGGGCGGCACCGTAGACGAAGGGCTTGAACGAGGAGCCCACCTGCCGCCGGGCCTGGGTGATGCGGTTGAACTTGTTGCTCTCGAAGTTCCAGCCGCCCACCATGCCGCGGATGGCGCCCGTCCGGTTCTCGATCACCACGGCCGCCCCCTGCATGCGGGGCTCCTGCTCCAGGACCAGGTACGGCTCGGGCTCGGGCGCGTCCTCCTTGGGCTTCTCGCCGGCTTTGGGCTTCTTCGCCTCGGGCACCGCGAAGCGGAACCAGGCCACGTCGCCCCGCTTCACGAGGCTCCCCGGCGTCTTGCGGCCCGCCCAGGAGACGCCCTTGGGCTCCAGGGTGTAGATCTCCTTGCCGATCTTCACCTTGGCGCTCGCCGAGTCCGCCTCCAGCACGATCCCCTGGTACCAGCGCTCCGGCACCGGCTCGCCATGGCCCCAGGTGGGGAGCTGCTGCGTCTCGATCTCCGCCTCTTCGAGATGAGCGATCGGGCCCCGGAAACCGCGGCGGTGGTCCAGCCGCAGGAGGCCCGTGCGCACCCCCTTCTCGACCGCCTCCTGGATCCGCGGGGCGAGGGTCGTCTGCACCTGGAGCCCCTCCTCGTAGAGAGCGGTCGCCCCGTAGGTGGCCTCCAAATGCTTGCGCACGTCCTCGGCGAAGTAGGGGGCCAGAACCTCGTCCGACCGCTGCGGCGCGACGAGGAGAGGCTGGTTCACGGCCTGCTGGTACTGCGGCTGGGTGATGAAGCGCTCCTCGAACATCCGCCGCAGCACGCGGTTCCTCTGAGAGAGCACCACCTCGGGCACGCGGTAGGGGCTGTAGCGGCTGGGGAGCGGGAGGATGCCCGCGAGCGTCGCGGCCTCGGTCAGCGTGAGCTTCGAAGCCGGCTTGTCGAAGTAGTAGCGGGAGGCCGCCTCCACCCCGTAGTTGCCGTGCCCCAGGTTCACCAGGTTCAGGTACAGGGCGAGGATCTGCTGCTTGCTGTAGTTCTTTTCGAGCTCGACCGCCAGGAACGCCTCTTCGATCTTCCGCTTCCACACCTTGTCGCGGGAGAGAAAGAGGCTCCGGGCGAGCTGCATGCTGATCGTGGAGGCACCTTCCACCACCTTGCCGGCACGGAGGTCCACCCACGCGGCGCGGAAGATGCCCATGGCGTCGATGCCGCCGTGCTGGAAGAAATTGGCATCCTCCGAGGCGAGCACCGCCTGCTGCATCAGGAGCGGGATCTCTCCCTCCTTGAGCATTACCCGCCGCTCGGTGGCGTAGGTCGAAAGGATGCTCCCGTCCCGCGCATAGAGGTGGGTCACCAGGTTCGGCGTGTAGGTGGCCAGGGTGTCCACCCGCGGCATGTGGATGGCCGCGGCCACGCCCACCCCGGCGACCGCGCCGATGATCAGGGCGGCCAGGACCGGCCAGGTCCAGCGCAGAAGCCGGGAGCGCCGGCGGACGGGAGCGGGAGTTTCCTCAGAGGGGCGGTCGGACGTCAGGGGCTCGTACTCCATAGTCCTGCATTATAGGGGAGGCGACCGAGGAGGGCGCTTGTTCCCCCTCTCCGGGGGTGATACAAAGACGACAAGCCAGGGTGTACCGACGGCCTTTCCGGAGACCAGAATGGAACCCCCGAACACGCCACCCCCGCCGCCTCCATCGCCCTTCCAACCCATCACGCCCGGGCCGGCGCCCGTCCCGGGGAAGGCCGGGGGGTGCGGCAAGCCCGTCGTCATCGGTTGCCTCGTCGTCCTCCTGCTGGTCGGAGTCGGTCTCGTCGGCCTCCTCGTGTACGTCTCGAAGAACTACGACAAGATCATGAACATGTCCCTGCGGCAGACCGAGGGGCAGATTTTCGCCCAGATGCCCGAGGACGTGACCCCCGAAGAGCAGGAGCGCCTCCGCGCCGCCTTCGAAGGAGCCCGGCAGGCCTATGCCACCCGCGAGCTCAAGGATGTCGCCCAAGAGGGCCAGCAGCTCCAGTTCAAGCTCCTGGAGCTGGTCCGCAAAGGCAACAACACGACCCGGCAGGACATCCTGGATCTGACCGAGATGCTCGAAAGACTGGCGGGCAAGGGGGGCGGGGGCGGGGAGGAAGACGCAGCCGAGGCGGTTTGACGTTCCCGGCCCTTCGGGGCCGGGCCCTCACCCCAACCCTCTCCCAGCCCCCTCCCAACCTTCCGGGAGAGGGAGCCTTTGCAACGGCAACACCCAAGACAAGGGCTCCCTCTCCCGGTCGGGGGACGGGAGGATGGGAGAGGGCTGGGGTGAGGGTCCGGGCGGCGGAGCCGTCCGGCTTGACGTCCGGGATATCATCAACCCCTGATGAGCAAACCAATCCTCTTCGCGATCGACGACGACAC
>DATHUD010000118.1:0-4730 GCA_035462575.1 Thermoanaerobaculia bacterium
GCCGGCCTGCCGGTGCCGGCCGCCGTGCCGGCGGTGGCGCCGCTTCCCGCGGGTGCTCCGGTCGCCGTCGTGGCCGGGGTTCCGGGTGTGCGGCCCGCGCTCGCCCCCTTGCCGGCCGCCCGCGTGACGGGGAAGGGGCAGGTGCCCCCGCCTCCGCCCGCGCCCCCGGCCCCTCCGGCCCCACCGGAGCCGCCCCGGCCCGGGAAGGGCTACCGCTACGGCTGGTCGCAGGACGGGGATTCCTGGATCCTGATGACCGGGAAGGACAGCGTGACCATGAGCGGCTCCTCGGACGAGCTCAAGAGGGTGAAGCGGCTGCGGGGGAGCGCGGACGAAGAGATGCTCTGGTTCGAGCGGGACGGCAAGGAGTACGTCGTCCGGGACGCGGCCCTGCTCAAGGCGGCCAAGGATCTCTGGAAGCCGGTGACCGAGCTGGGGAGCCGGCAGGCGAAGCTGGGCGCCGAGCAGGCGAAGCTCGGAGGCCAGCAGGCGGAGCTGGGTGGCCGGCAGGCCGCGCTGGGGGCGAAGCAGGCCGCTCTCGGCGCGCAGATGGCCGCCCTCGCGGCCGAGAGGGTGGGCCGGGGCGATGACGGCGACGACGCCGAGGCCGAGCGCAAGGAGCGGGAGATCTCGCGGAAGATGGACGAGCTCGGCCGCCAGCAGGAAGAGCTCGGCCGCCAGCAGGAGCAGTACTCCGAGCCCCAGGAAGAGCTGGGCCGTCGGCAGGAAGAGCTCGGCCGCCAGCAGGAGGCCGCGAGCGAGAGGGCGGAGAAGGAGATGAAGTCTCTGATGGACCGGGCGATCCGGAGCGGAGCGGCGCAGGAGGTCCGGTAGGACCGCTACGGGTTTCCCCTACAACAATCCAGCCTCCCGGGCCCGGGCGATCGCCTGGGTCCGGTTCCGGGTCCCCAGCTTTGAATAGATGTTCTCGAGGTGCTTCTTGACCGTGCTCGGCGCGATGAAGAGCCGCTTGCCCGCGTCGGCGTTCGAAAGGCCGGTCGCGATCAGGCGGAGCACCTCGACCTCCCGCTCGGACAGCGGCTCGGCCGGCTCGGGGCCTTTCGCGGACGCCGTCGCGGGAAACACCGAAACCGGCAGGTACACGACCTCCGGGCGGACGAAGGCGTCGAGCAGGCGGCGGGCGTAGTCGGGGCCCACGTGCCCGGGCGCGGCCTCCGCGATCAGACCTCCCAGGACCGGCCCCTTGTCCGCGAAGGTGCGGACGAAGCCCTCGGGCTCTCCCAGGGCGAGAGCGTGCCGGAGAGCGGAGAGCGCCCCCTCGCGGTCTCCCTTCGCGTTCCGGACGAGGGTCTCCAGCGCGAGGATGTCGAGGAGCACGCGAAGGCGTCCGGCCTCCTCGACCGGCCCGCGCAGCCAGCCCAGGAGGTCCAGCGCCTCCTCGTGGTCCCCCCGGGCGAGGAACAGCCGGGCGAGGGTCAGATGGGCGAACTCCCGCGGATAGACCGGGAGGAAGATCCGGGTTTCGAGCGGCCGGCGCCAGTCCGGGAGCAGCCCCGCCTCCCGGGCCCACTGCGTGACGGCCTCAAAAGGAGGCTCCCTCCCCTCGGCCCGGGCCTGGGCGAGGAGGAGCCGGCTCCGGTAGGAATCGAGGGCCTGCATCCAATGGGGGACGCCGGTGCGCCGCATCACCCCCTCGGCCTCGGCCAGGGCCTCGAAGGCGCCGTCGAAATCCCCCCGCGCCTGCCGCACCCGCGCGAGCACCACCATGCCGTGGAGGATGTTGCCTCCCAGTCCCCCCCGGCGGCCGAGCTCGACGGCCCGCAGGGCGTAGTCGGAGGCGGTGTCCAGCTCTCCCCACTCGTAGTGGATCGCAGCCATTCCCGTGTAGGGGACACCCAGGGTCGCCGGAGACGGCCCGCCGCGGGAGGTCAGCTCCCCGGCCAGGCGCAGCCCCTCCTGGTCGAGCTCCAGGCCGCGGCGCAGCCGGCCCTCGTCCACCTCCATCTCGGCCAGGTGCGCCTGGGCGATGACGAGGACGAGGACGTTGTCCGCTTCGAGGGCCAGGGCCCGCGCCTCTTCGAGGACCGTCCGCGCGGCCGCCGTGTCCCCCTCCTCGCGGCAGGCCATCCCCAGATCGAGAGTCACGAGGCTCCGCAGGAACCGGTCCTCCCGCGGCACCTGCCCGACGACCTCCCGGAGGAGGGGGCTCGACCGCTGGGCCTCGCCCCGCATGCGGGTGAGGAAGCCCCGGAGCACGGACGCCTGGAGCGCCACCTCGGGATCCGGGTTGACCTCCAGGGCCCGCTCCGCCTCGGCGGTCGACGTCTCGGCCTCGGCCCAATGGAGGTTGAGCACCAGGGACCACGCCTGTCCCATGGCGAGCCGAGGCCGGGTGCGCACCTTCTCGGCCGGCAGCGAGCGCACCCAGCGCAGCGGCGCGCCCACGTCCCCCCGCATCAGGCGGGGGAGCGCGTTCTCCTCGACGATCGCGACCGCCCGGTCGAACGCCCCGGCGGCGAGCGCGTGCTCCAGCGCGTCTTCGGGATGACCGTTCGCGGCGTACCACGCGCTCGCCTTCTCGTGGAGGGCCGCCACCCCGGCCCGGCCCGCCTTGCGCTCGAGCTGGTGGCTCAAAAGGGTGCCGAAGAGGTGGTGGTAGCGGTACCAGGTCCGCGTGTCGTCCAGCGGGATCAGGAAGAGGTTCGCGGCGTCCAGCTCTTCGAGCACGGTCTGGCCGTCGTCCCGCCCGGTGACGGCGTCCGCCAGGGGCCCTGAAAGGCGGGAGAGGATCGAGGTGTGGAGGAGGAAGTCCCGCACACCCTGGCGCTGGCGCGAGAGGACCTCGTCCGTCAGGTAGTCGAGGACGAAGCGGTGGCTGCCGGTGAACTGCTCGATGAAGCCGCCCACGTCCCGCCGCCCCTGGAGCGAAAGGGCCGCCATCTGGAGGCCCACGGCCCAACCTTCCGTGCGCTCCTCCAGCGCCTCGACGTCTTGGGCCGAGAGGCCGAGCCCCATGGCCTGGTTCAGGAAGCCGGCCGCCTCCTCGGGGGTGAAGCGCAGGTCCTTGGCGCGAAGCTCTGTGAGCTGCCCCCGGGCGCGGAGGCGCGACAGGTGGAGCGGCGGGTCGACCCGGGTCGAGAGGACCAGGTGGAGGTCCTGCGGCATGCGGTCGAGGATGAGCTGGACCGCCTCCTGGACGCCCGGGCTTTCGACGGCGTGGTAGTCGTCGAGCACCAGGATCAGGTCCTCGGAAAGCCGGTGGATCTCGTTCAAGAGCCCGGTCAAGATCGGCTCCAGGATCTCGGGCTCCGCGCTCTGCGCCTCCCGGAGCGCGGCGATCGCGCCGTCCCCCAGGCCGGGGCGGACGTTCGCCAGGGCCGTGACGGCGTAGCAGAGGAAGCGGACCGGATCGCTGTCCCCCTCGTCCAGAGAGACCCAGGCCACTTTGCGTCCGCCCTCGTGGATCCAGTCCGACAGCAGGGTCGACTTCCCGAACCCGGCCGGGGCCGAGATCAGGGTGAGGGCCCCCTCGACTCCCGCCTCCAGCCTGCCGGTCAACCGCGGCCGCGGCACCCGGTTGGGGCGCGGCGCGGGGATGTAGAGCTTGGTGGCGAGGAGCGAATCGAGGGCCGGGGCGGTTTGGGGGCGCTCGGGCATGGGGCTCCGTCGTGCGTCAGACGGGGAGCATACCAGAGGGTCCGGAGCACAGATCACGCTTTTCCTGCGTTTTCATCGACGATGAAGTGTCCTCCGGCTTGGCGTAGATCCCGCGAGGCTGTGGTAAGGTTGTGGGCAATATCGATCACAAGTCGGCCAAGGCGCTCGTCAAGGCTCGCCGATGCAGGATCCCCGAAACGTGCCGAGTGGTGACGACAGCGGGGCAGGCAGACGAAACCGTGTGGACTTCGAGCTCGAAAACCGTGGTTCAGGGTGTATCCATCCGATCCCCCTTCCTACCCGTGCCTTTTCTCCTCCGGCGACCGTCCAGGGTCCGGCGGGGTTCGAGCCCAAGATGAGGGAGCCTCTTCGATGAACGTACTGACTTCCCGTGGAATCCGGACCGCCTTCGCCCTCCTGGTGATGATGGCCGGCTTCGCACCCGCCGCCTCCGCCGTCACCTCGGAATTCTCGATTCTCCTGAACACGGACGTCAGCCCGGCCTCGGGTTGCGACGTGCCCACGGCGGCCGGGGTGTTCCAGGGGGTCGAGCAGATCCTCATCACCACGGTGGAAACGACCGGGACGAGCGCGGCCAACGTGACCCAGATCGAGCGGCAGGTGTGCACCGACCCGGTCACCGACACCTTCGGCCCGCGCATCCTGGTCGACGGAACGGACCGGCCGGTGGGCGTCGGCCTCGGCACGGGCGGCTCGGACGTCGTCGAGACCTACTTCCCGCTCTCCGCCCTCCCGCCCTTCCCGCCCGGTCCCCAGATCGTCCGCCTGGGGGTGACCGGAGCGAACCTCACCACCGGTGGCACGGCCGACGCGCTCCTTAACGGCTCGCCCGGCAACCAGCCGATCCAACTCGTGCTGGCGGGGCTCACCATCGGCGACATCCCGACGCTCTCCGAGTGGAGCCTGATCTTCCTCGGCCTGATGCTCGCGGTCGCCGCGGTGGTGATGCTCAAGCGGCGCTCGGCCGTGGCGCTCCTCCTCGCGCTCGTGTTCCTGGCCGGCGCCGGGATCGCCTGGGCCGCCGTCTCCGACCTGAACGGCAACACCCTGGGCGAATGGGGCGGCGCCCACCTGGCCGACGACCCGGCCGG
>DATHUD010000119.1:0-4716 GCA_035462575.1 Thermoanaerobaculia bacterium
GGGCGGGGGGCGCGCGTCGACGATTTCCTGTGCCCGGCCCCGTTCCCTGCCCCCGCCCCAGCCCAGGGCTTCCGCCCTGGGCTATCCGAACGGCGCCCCGGAGGGGCTAGGAAGCCGTCTCCCCCCGGAACCGCAGCCCCGGGTTGGCGCGCACCTTTTCGAGGTAGGAGGAGATCTCCTGGACCAGCCCCAGGGTGAGCTGCTCCTGCTCGGCGGCCTGCTCGAAGGTGATCAGGGCCGCCAGGGCTTCGCGGTGCACCTCGCGCGACCGGAAGATGGGCAGGATCTCCGCCGCGAGGAGCTTCACGTCGGCGGTCCGGCCCTGCCGGGCGTAGAGGGCTGAGAGGTCGAGCGAGATCAGGGCCGCGTCGTAGGCCAGGTCGTCCTCGACGAAGGCGTCGCGGATCTCGAGGAACGAGCGCTCCGCCTCCGTCTCCCGCCCGGTCGCGGCCGCCACCCGCCCCGCGATCCAGTCGAGGCGCAGCCGGTCCGAGCGTTTCCCCATCTCGGCCACGAGCCGGCGGGCGTTCTCGACGAGGGCCGCGGCCTCGGCCGAGCGTCCGCTCTCGTGCAGGCTGAGGATGAGGTTGCACTGGCTCATCACGATCAGGCGGGGCTCCCGCGCCCCGTCGAGGAGGAAGAGGCTCTCCCGGAAGCAGTCCGCCGCGGCCCTGGAGTCGTTGCTGTACTGGAGCGTCAGGCCTTTGATCATCAGGGCGCGTCCCTGGAGGTGCGGCTCGTTGATCTCGCGGTAGATGGCGATCGCGGTGTCCAGGAGCCGCAGGGCCTCGTCGAACCGGCCCTGCGCCCTCCGGAGGGCGGCCCTCGACTCGAGGAGCAGGCCCTCGTCCAGCGGGTCGAGCCAGCTCCGCCCGAAGTGGAGCTCGGCGGTCTGGAAAGCCTGCTCGGCCTGGCGGAAGTCGGAGAGGACGCGCAAGGTGTTCCCCAGGTGGGTAGAGGCCCGCGCCTGGGCCGCTTCGATCGCCGGGGCGCCGTAGCGCGAGGCGTCCAACCGCCCGGCCACGTCCAGCGCCAGCCGGACGAGGTCCTCGGACTTCCGGGGCTCCTGGGGCAGGATCTCGTGGGAACGGTCGGCCAGCCACTCGAAGAGCCCCCAGGTCTGGTATCTGGAATCGTTCCAGACCCGGTGCCGGCGCTCCTCCGGGCCGCGCGCTTCGAGCTCTTCGAAGAGGGCGGGAGCCTCCCTGCGCTCCAGCTCCAGAGCGGACCGGCTCGCCACCGACTCCGCCTTCTTCTCGTCCGCCACGCGCCGGATCAGCTCCCGGTGGCTCTCCCCATTCGTGGGGCGCCCGCCTCGCCGGGTCCGGGTCCCGGGCAGGAGGCGGACCAGGCGCTCCTCGCACTCCGAGCAGGTGAAGACGTGGCGCTGGAGAGCACGGCTTTCCTCCTCCGCCAACTCGTCGGAGAGGAACTTCTCCAGAGCCTCACGGTCGAGATGCCTGTTGTCCACTTGACCCTCCTCGCCCAGCGCCCCGCCCGGGAGCCCCGGGCGGGTGTTCATTTCGGAAACTGCGGAGTCGAGACTCAATTCCCCTTGCCGGGCTGTCCTGTCCTCCCGGGCTTGCCGAGCGGGCACAGCCCAGGTCCCTCGGGCTGCGGCGGGTTGGGGCCCGGGGCGATGTGATTCTTGGCGAACAGGCCCTGGACGAGAGTCCAGGGGCTTCCGATCAAGGTACGGATCGAAGCCTCCTGCCGGATCGCCGGCTCGCGGTCGGCCCGGACCCGGGCCGCGTGGGCGTTCGAAGCCGAGACAAGCCCCGCGGACAGCGCCAGGGCGAGAACAATGGTACGTCGGAAAGTACGGCCGGACATACGATCTCCTTCGCGGCAGGACAAAGTGCGGCCACCACGGCGGCACCGCCTGCCATCCGAGAAAAAACCAAAGCCACAAGGGCCGTGGTCCTGAAGCTGATTGAAGTTGCTAAAGGGTACACGACCGGATGGCCGAAGGGAAGTGGGTCCTTGGCCTCTTCTGCCTGGTGATAGGATCGGTCACCCCTGGGGTGGGGAGCCTGAGAAGGGGCGAAAGGAGAAGACCGTGAGCGAGATCGAGAGCCGTGGCTACGTTCATCCCGAGGCGCTGGTGTCGACGGAGTGGGTCGCGGACCACCTGAACGACCCCGGGGTGCGCCTCGTGGAGTCCAACGAAGACCCCCTCCTCTACGCGAGCGGGCACATCCCCGGCGCCGTCGAGGTGGACTGGACGCGGGACCTGAACGATCCGATCCGGCGCGACTACCTGGGACGGGACGGCTTCGAGGCGCTGATGCGCCGGCTCGGGGTGACGAAGGAAATGACCGTCGTCTTCTACGGCGACCGCAACAACTGGTGGGCCACCTACGCCTTCTGGGTCTTCCAGCTCTTCGGCCATGAGAACGCGAAGATCATGGACGGCGGCCGGATCAAGTGGGCGAACGAAGGTCGCCCGCTCACGAAAGACGTTCCGAGCTACCCCGCGAGCGACTACCGGGCCGCGGAGCGCGACGACAAGAAGATCCGCGCCTTTAGAGACGAGGTGCTGGGCCACGTGCAGTCGAAAAGGCCGCTCATCGACGTGCGGAGCCCCGCCGAGTTCACGGGCGAGCGGCTCCACATGCCGGACTACCCGAACGAAGGCGCCCTGCGCGGCGGGCACATCCCGGGCGCGGCCAACATCCCCTGGGCCCGCGCGGTCAACCCGGAGGACGGCACCTTCAAGTCCGCCGAAGAGCTGCGCGCCCTCTACGAGCAGGAGGCGGGCCTGAAATCCCAGGACGACGTCGTCGTCTACTGCCGCATCGGCGAGCGCAGCAGCCACACCTGGTTCGTGCTCACCCGCCTGTTGGGCTACGAGCGCGTGCGGAACTATGATGGAAGCTGGACCGAGTGGGGCAACCTCGTCGGAGTCCCCATCGAACGCTGACCCCAGGAGCTTCGAGCCCATCGCATGGCCGTTCCCGAAAAACTGAACAATACGCTCGACGCGCTCGACCTGATCGAGGACCGCGGCGAGCGCATCCAGATGCTCATCGACATCGCCGGCCGCTTCAAGGAGGTGCCGCCGCAGATCGCGCACCGGCCCTTCCCCAAGGAGGCCCAGGTCCCCGCCTGCGAGTCCGAGGCCTACGTCTTCACCGAAGAGCGGCCGGACGGCACCCTCGGCTTCCACTTCGCCGTCGAAAACCCCCAGGGCATCTCCGCCAAGGCCATGGCCGTCCTCCTGGACGACACCCTTTCAGGCGCCCCGCCCGCAGAGGTCGCCCAGGTCCCCCAGGACATCGTCTACCGCGTCTTCGGCCGCGAGCTCTCCATGGGCAAGTCCATGGGGCTGATGTCGATGGTGGGGATGGTGGCGGCGCTGGCGAAGCGGAAGGCGGGGTAGCCCCTCACCCCTGTCCCCTCTCCCATCGCCCCCCCATCCGCCGGGAGAGGGGGACGCTCCAGAACCGTTGTTGCTTGTAGGGTGCTCTTTGCGCACGTGTTGTTTTCCCCTGCCCTCCCCGTGCGTACAGCGCACCCTACGGCAAAGCCGCTCGCAGGCGTCCCCCTCTCCCGGGTGGCGGGGGGGCGATGGGAGAGGGGATAGGGGTGAGGGCCTCCTGTCCAACTTTGCGCCAAAAAGTACTTGACGCCCAGTCCCCCCAGGCGTAGATTGTTTCCGTGACCGAACCGCAGCCCGCGCGACCCCGGCTCGTCTCCCCTCCCGCCCTTCACCTGCGGGCCATGGACAACCTGCGGTTCATCCGCGAGACCATGGAGGGGGCGGCGTACTTCACGGCGGTCTCGGGGATCGGCGAGGTGGCGGTGGGCGTGACGGCCCTGGGCGCCGCGTGGATCGCCTCGCAGCAGGGAAATCCGCTGGCCTGGCTCTCCGTCTGGCTGATCGACGCGGTGATCGCCGCCTTGATCACCCTGGGCTCGATCGGGTGGAAGGCCCGGCGGGTGGACTTGAGCCTCCTCTCGCGGCCGGTGCGGCGCTTCGCCCTGGCTCTCTTTCCTCCATTCATCGCCGGCGCGCTCCTGACGCCGGTCCTCGTCCGGGACGGCAACTTCGACGTGCTGCCGGGGCTCTGGCTCCTGCTCTACGGCACGGGCGTCGTCACCGGCGGCTCCTACTCCGTGCGGACCGTGCCGGTCATGGGGCTCGCGTTCATGGGCCTGGGCACGCTCGCCCTGGTGGCGCCCCCCGTCTGGGGAGACGCCTTCCTCGCCGCCGGGTTCGGGGGCTTGCACGTGGTGTTCGGGATCGTCATCGCCTGGAGGCATGGTGGCTAAGAGCAGCCCGCTCACCCGCGAGGACGACGGAACCGCCGGCTCGGAGGACGCCATGGAGCCTTCCCGGACGGTGCAGCAATCGGCCCTGGACCTCGACCGCGTCATCCACGAGCGGATGCGGCTGGGGATCGTGAGCGCGCTCGCCGTCAACGATCACCTGAGCTTCAACGATCTGAAGAAGCTCTTGAAGACGACCGACGGCAACCTGAGCGTCCACGCCCGCAAGCTCGAAGAGGCGGGCTACATCACCTGCGAAAAGTACTTCGAGGGCCGGGTGCCCAAGACCGAGTACCGCCTGACCCCGCCCGGCCGGAGCGCCCTCGAGCGCTACCTCGACCACATGGAGGCGATCATCCATGCCACGCGGGAAGGGTGAGAGAGCGCCGTTTCGCGTCCGTCTGCTTTGTGGGGCAAAGTTATTTGTCCATGCGTCCATGGAGG
>DATHUD010000120.1:0-14960 GCA_035462575.1 Thermoanaerobaculia bacterium
GCTCGTCCGTGTTCTTCCTACGCGAACTTCTGCCCGCACTCCGGGCAGAACCGCGTGGCCGTGGGGGTGCCGCACTCACCGGCCCGATCAGCCGCCCGGGATGCGCTCCAGCAGGGCGGGGATGTCTTCGTAGTCCTCGACCCAGATGGTCTTGACCCCCATGGACTCGAAGAGGTTCCGGTCGTAGGAGTCCGCCTGGTGGAGGACGGCCAAGACGGCCTCTTCGAGCCGCGGCTCGTCCTTGCGGGCGTCCACCTCCCCGTAGCGCCGGGCGCGGTGCTCGATGGATTCCAGGATCCCGGGCATCCGATCCTCCGGGATCTTGTGCCGCTTCTGGACCTGCCAGTGGGCCGGGACGTCGCCATGGACGTAGGAGGCGTCGAGCAGACGGCGGAGGTTCGGGTCGAGCATGGAGAGGCCGATGAAGAGGACGGTGCTGTGCCGGAGGTAGGAGACGATCGACGTGAGCGCCCAGTGGAACACGGCCGTGGTCAGCTCGTGGTAGTCGTCCTCGGTGAAGACCAGGTTGCAATTTTCGACGGTGCCGTCCTGCGGGAGGTAGCCGTGCGGGTGGAGGATGGGGAAGCCGTCGCCCTCCTGGCGCCGGCCGCTCCAGACCGGCCGGACGTCGACGCTGCCGGCGAGCTTCTTTTCGAGGAGGTCGTCGAAGTTGAAGGTCACGACGCCCGCCACGCCGGCGTCCTCGCTGGACTTCTTGATGAGGTCGGCCACGGCGGTGAGCGTGGTCGGCTCGGGAGGATCGAGCGGCGGCTTGGGGTAGAGGTGCTCCCGGACCTTTTCGAGGAACAGGGTCTCCCCCTCGGTCGCGCTGCCGCCCCGGCGCCGCTTCGCCCGCCGCCGGATCTCGTTCTTGACCACCCGGGCGAGGACGACGGGGTCGTAGCCGTAGTAGTCGACGAGCCAGGAGGCGAGGGCGCGCCGGTAGGGGAGCTCGATGGGCTCCAGGCGGCGGGCGACGTCCGTCTGGTCGAAGAGGATCTCGAGAACCAGGTCCTTCCAGGCGGGGATGCCGTAGGGCATGGAGACGCCGTTGCCCAGGAAGAGGACGAGGTTTCTCTCCTTCCAGGCGCGCTCGAGCCCCGCGAGGTCGCTCCGGTTGACGAGGCTCTCTCCGATCTTCCGCTTTTCCGGCTTTCGTCTCTCGCTCATCGGCTCCTTGCCTCGTGCGCGATCTGTGCCAAAGTAGCGGGCGCCCATGGACCCCCGCGACCGCTCGCAACGGCTGTTCCTCGCCGCGATCCTGGCGCTGGCCTTCGCCCTGCGCCTCGTTCACTGGTGGGCCGTCCGGGACGAGCCGTTCTTTTCCTGGCTCGCGATGGACAGCCAGGAGTACGACCGCTGGGCCCGCGAGGTCGCGGCGGGCGACTGGCTGGGCTCGCAGGTGTTCTTCCAGGCGCCGCTCTATCCGTACTTTCTGGCGGTCCTTTATACCCTCTTCGGGCGGAATCCGGACGCCGCCTACCTGACGCAGATCGCGCTCGCGGTGGCCGGCGTCTGGGCGCTCTACCGGGCCGGGCGGGAGATGGGCGGCGAGCGGGTGGGCCTCGCCGCGGCCGGGCTCGCGGCGGTCTACGGCCCGTTCCTCTTCTATGACGCCCAGCTCCTCAAAGAGTCTCCGGCCGTCTCGGTGACCTGCTTCCTGCTCTGGGCGCTCGCGGCCGCGCGGAAGGAGGCCAGGGTGGGGCGCTGGCTCGGGGCCGGGGTCCTCCTGGGCGTTCTCGTGCTGCTCCGGGAGAACGCGCTGCTCGTGATCCCCTTCCTTCTTCCCCTGGCCTGGAGCCGGGAGGGGAGAATGGCGGGGCTGCTCTCCCGGGGCGGGGCGCTCGTGGGCGGCGTGGTCCTCGCCCTCCTCCCCGTGATGCTGCGCAATGGGCTCGTGGGGGGCGACTTCCTCCCCACGACGTTCCAGGGCGGGACGAACTTCTACATCGGCAACAACCCGGAGGCGGACGGCACGTACCAGCCGATCGTGCCCGGCAAGCAGATCCCGGCGCTCGAACGGCGCGAGCCGGTGCGGGTGGCCGAGCAGGCGCTGGGCCGGAAGCTCGCCCCCTCGGAGGTCTCCCGCTTCTGGCTGGACAAATCGCTCGCCTGGGCGGCCTCCCACCCCGGAGACTTCCTCCGGCTGCAGGTCCGAAAGCTCGGGATGTTCTGGAGCTGGTACGAGTGGCCGGACGCGGTGGACTACTACTACGTGAAGACCCTCTCGCCGGTCCTCAGGCTACCGCTCCTCGAATTCGGCGGTGCCACGATCCTGGCGATCGCCGGGCTCTTCTTCCTCCGCAGGCGCCCCGGCCCCTTCGCCCCCGCCCTCCTCTTCGCCCTGGGGTGGATGCTCTCGACGGTGATCTTCTTCCTCTTCTCGCGCTACCGGTTGCCGGTGGTCCCCCCGCTTCTCCTGCTCGGCGGCGCGGCGCTCGCCAACAGGAAAACCGTGGCGATCGCCGGGCTCGGCCTCGCGGCGTTCGCGCTCCCCGCGCTCCTCGCGTTCGAGCCGCGGATGGACCTCGTGCACTACAACCTGGGGCGGCTCTATGAAGAGCAGGGCCGGGTGGACGAGGCCCACGAGCACTACAAGGCCGCCTTCATCCTGAACCCGCGGGACTTCCTCGCCTGCCTGAACCTGGGGAACCTGGCCGCCCGGAAGGGCGACTGGCTGACGGCCCTGCGCTTCTACCAGCGGGCTGCGGCGATCGAGCCGCGGTCGGACGACGTGCAGAGCAACCTGGGCGGGGTCTACCTCGCGGTGGGCGATCTGGCGGAGGCGGAGCTGCGCTTCGACCGGGCGCTTGCGTTGAATCCCCAGAACCTCCCCGCGCTCCACAACAAGGCCGTGCTCCTCGCCCGGCGGGGCGACTTGGCGGGTGCCCGGGAGCTCAACCGGCGGCTCCTGGAGCTGGATCCGGGCAACGCGGCGGCGATTCGGTTGCGCGGGCGGCTGGGGGGCTAGGAAGGACGAAAGGACATAAAGGACTTAAAGGACCCAAAGGACTGCAAGGGCACCAAAGACGAGGGCTTTTTCTTTCGTCCTTTTTGTCCTTCGGGTCCTTTTCGTCCTTGTTTTTCTCTAACGCCTCGCGTCCGCGTCCGCGACCGGCAAAAACTCGTAGATCCTGTTCGCGTCGTCCTCGTAGCGCAGCGCAAAGGCCCGGGGCATGGCGCCGGCCCACTGGTCTTCCAGGGGATAGGGGAAGTTGGGGTAGCGGCTCAGGTGGACCCAGCGGATGCGCTGGTTCGCGAGGTTTTCGACCCAGGCCAGGGGCTCGGGATCGACCCGGGGCTGGCACTGGGGATAGGCCACGGCCAAGGGCAGGTTCTCCCGGTTGATGTTGACGTAGCGGACGTCCCGCGAAAGGTAGGTCCCCATCGCCGGGTAGACGAAATAGTTGTTGGGCGAGCTGACCGCGGCCACGTTGCCGTCCCCGCCGTGCTGGTCCAGCCAGCTCCAGGCGGCGGCGAAGAAGCGGGTGGAGGTCGTGTGGGCCGTGTACTCCTGGGCGAGGGCTCGCCCGCGGTCCGCCACGCGGTGGCGGGCGAGGAGCGGGGCGGCGAGGAGGGCCGCGGCGAGGCCGGAGACCGCGACCGCCGTCCGGTGCCGGACCGTGAAGGCGCGGAGGCCCGGGGAGAGGGCGAAGGCCACGAGGACCACGTCCATCACGCCCAGGACGATGCGCACCGGGATCGGCATCTCGGCGTGGAGCTGGAGGAGCCCCTGGATTCCCAGGATGAGGGCGATCGCCTCCATCCACCGCTCCCGCGCTCCCCGCCGGTCCGCGAGCGCCGCGCCGGCCGCGAAGGCGAGGCCGATCGCCGGGATCAGGTAGCGGATGTTGGCGAACACGTGGTTGCTCTTGGCGAAGGGGACCGCGAGCCAGAAGAGGATCTCCAGCCAGATCTGGCTCGTCACGACCAGCCCCTCGCGCCACCGTTCGCGGCCGAGGAGGAACGGCAGGGCCACGGCCGCGAGCAGCAGGAGGAACGACTGCGGCCCCACCCCCAGCTCCCGCGACTGCGGCCGGTAGATCCCCAGGAAAGCCTGGAGGAGCTTTTCTTCCCCGAACATCTCCTGCGGGCGATCGAGCACGGAGTTCTTGCGGGGGATCGTGGGCACGTTGGCGTTGGCCGGTCCGCTCGCGGTCATCTCGCAGGTGAGGGCGAGCGGGCCGGCCCCCAGAGCGACGTTGCGCGCATAGAAGTAGCTCCCCAGGAGGACCGCGACGAGGAGGGCCGCGGCCAGCTGGGGCACGCGACGGCCCCAGCGCCCCCAGCCGAGGAGGACCACCATGCCCGCGAGCGCCGCCGCGTAGGGCACGCCCAGCACCTTGGCGCCGGCCGCGAGCCCGAGGCCGGCCCCGGCGAGCACCGCGGGCCCCCAGGCAGGGTCGCGGAGCCAGCGCAGGCCGAAGAAGGCGGCGGCCACCAGGGCCGCGCCCATGAAGATGTCCACGTACTGGGTGGCCGCGAAGCGGATTACCGTGGGGGTCAGGAGCACCAGGAACGCGGCGAAAGGCCAGTACCGCCGGGCCCCGAGCTCGCGGGCCACGCCTCCCACGGCGAGCCCGAGGAGCACCCAGTGGGGAAACGAGGCCAGGTTCACCCACAGCTCGCTGTGCGAGGGGGCCATCCACCACCAGAACCAGATCGAGCCGTTGGCGGGGACGTAGCCGTAGTAGTTGATCGGAATGTTGCCGAAGACCGGGAAGAGGTTGCCGTCGCGCAGCCACGTCCCGGTCAGAAGCAGGTGGTACATGAGGCTGTCCCACGAGAGCGGCGGGCGGAACAGCCCCCGCAGGGCCTCGCTCCCGGCCGCGTGGGCGGTGACGAGCGAGAGCGCCGGATGTTCCTTCACGATCTCCCAGGAGCGCCGGAGCATGGCCCGCGCCGGCCCGCTCAAGCCCCCCGGGGGCGGAGCCTTGCGCAGCGGGAGGAGCAGGATCAGGACGAGGCCTGCCTGGAGCGCCAGGGCGTAGGAGATCCGCAGGAGCCCGAGCCCGCCCAGGAGGAGCCCCACGCCCACGGCCTCGGCGGTCGCGGCGAGCAGAGTGGCGATGGCCAGCGCCAGCGGATCGCGGGCGGCCTCGTTGCGGAGGAGCCGGAGCGCCGCGAGGTAGCCCCCCAGCCCGAGGAAGCCGATCGCGACGAGCGTCAGCCCGGCGCCCAGGAGGTCGATGAAGAACATGGGGGCGAATGTTGGCACAGCGGCGAGGGCCGGTGCTAGCATCCGGCCCCGTGCACGACGCCTCCTACTTCGATCGCGAGTACTTCGAGCTCCATCCGGGGAAGGTCAAATACCTGGATTACCTCGTGGGGCTGCTCCGCTCCCACGGCGTCCAACCCGGCGGCCGGGTGCTGGACGTGGGCGCGGGCTACGGCTTCTTCCTCGCGGCCCTCGAAAAGGCAGGCTACGAGGCGCACGGCATGGAGATCTCCTCCCACGCCGTGGCCGAAGCCCGGAAGCGCACCCGGGCCGAGGTGGTGGAGCAGGGCGCCGAAGCGCCGTTCCCCTACCCCGACGACCGCTTCGACGCGATCACCCTGCTCGACGTGATCGAGCACCTGAAGGACTATGACGCGACCCTCGCGAGCTGCCGCCGGTGCTTGAAACCCGGGGGGAAGCTCTTCGTGATCACGTTGAACGCCCACAGCATCGCCCGCCCGCTCCTCGGGAAGCGCTGGAGCTGGTACCAGGACTCGACCCACATCCACATGTTCACGCCGAAGATGCTGCGGGACGGGCTCGTTGGCGCCGGGCTAGAGGTCGAAACGATGACGACCGAGTCCAACTTCTGCTCGGTGGGCGAGGGGACGAAGTTCCTGAAGCCTCTACGGGTGATCGGCCGGGTGGTCCACACGCCCGCCTTCGGCGACTCGCTCCTCGCGGTGGCGCGGAAGTAGCCGCAGGCACGTCTCCTCGATCCGCCGCGCGACCTCGTCCCAGTCGTAGCCGGACGCCCGCTTCAAGGCGTTCTCGTGGAGGCGCTGCCACTCTTCGCCGTCCGCCAGGAGCCGCTCGAGCGCGACAGCCAGGGCCTTAGGCTCCGGCTCCGTGCACACCCCCTCGACGCCGTCCCGCACCAGCTCGGGGACGGCGCTCTCGGGCGACTCGCAGTAGACGACCGGAAGCCCGGCGGCCATCGCCTCCAGGGGGAAGAGGCCGAACCCCTCCCGCTCCGAGGGCTGGACGGCCACCCGGGCGAGCCCGAGGCTCCGCCACACCTCCGCGCTCGTCTCGACGTGCCCCCGGAAGTCGACCCGGTCCGCGATCCCCAGCTCGGAAGCCAGGCGGACCAGCGTCTCCCGGTAGGGGCCGTCGCCGAACACGGTCAGGAGCACTCCCGGCCGGGTCTTCGCGAGGAGGGCGACCGCCCGCAGCAGGAGGTCGACCCGCTTCTCCTTGAGCATCCGGCCGGCGAAGATGAGCGGCGCCCCCTGGCCGTGGCGCGGGGTCCCCACTCCGGCGGCCTCCCGCACCGCGTGCACGTGGATGCCGCAGGGCACGAGCTCGACATCCCCCTTCCACCGCTTGGCCGCCAGGCGCTCCCGGGTGAGGAGGCTCGTGGCGGTCACCGCCGTGCCGAGCTGGCCCGTCATCCACTCGATGGCCCGGTAGACCGGCGCCTTCAAGCGCCCGACGTACCCCTTCCAGTAGTGGTCCCAGTATTCGTACCAGGTGACGAGGAGGGGCTTGCCGGCCAGGCGGCACTTGATCGCCAGGGGGACGATGTGGATGTAGGGCATGTTCGCCGTCTCGACCACGTCGAACTCCGAGACGTCGATCCGCGGCACGGTGAAGGCGAAGCGGATCGCCTGCCGGGTGCTGCGCTGGCCCGCGCTGTTGTAGAGAGGGCCGAGCTCGCCCAGCGACCGCACCACGAGGCGGGGCGGAATCCCCGGCAGCGGCTTGCAGAACCCCGCGAGCGTCACCTCGTGCCCCCGCCGGGCGAGCCCCGCCCCCAGCTCGAAGTTGCGGTGCTCGACCCCGCCGATGAAGTCGGGGTAGACGGTCTCGTAGACGATGAGGATCTTCAAGGGACGGCTCGGCGCGGGCGCTTCCAAGGCCCGGCCTACTTCCAGGGGATGAGCGCGGCGATCTCGGCGGAGCGGCGGTTGATGGAGGAGAGCAGGACCCCGCAGGCGAACGACAGGGCGGAGAGGATGAAGAGCGCCGCCGAGAGGACGGCGAGCGGCAGCCGGGGAACGAGGCCGGTCCGCAGGAACTCGGTGATGACGACGCCCCCCCCGGCGAGCGACAGGGCCATGAAGAAGAGCGCCAGGAGGCCGAAGAAGGTGAGCGGCTTGTAGTCCCGGAAGAAGGTGAGGATCGCGAGGAGGATCCGGGTGCCGTCCCGGTACGTGCGCAGCTTGCTCGGGCTCTCCTTGGGGCGCGGCCGGTACGGCAGCGGGATCTCTGCCACGGGGAAGCGCTGGACGAGCGCCTGGAGCGACAGCTCGGCCTCGACCTCGAACCCCTGGGCGATCAAGGGCGTCGCCTCCAGGAACCGGCGGGTGAGCACCCGGTAGCCGGAGAAAAGGTCCCGGGTCTTCGCGGCGAAAAGCACGCGGACGAGCCCGATGAAGAGCTGGTTGCCGAGCGAGTGGCCGGCGCGGAAGGCCCCCTCCTGGGCGCCTTCGAGGCGGGTACCGATCACCATCTCGGCGCCGGCCTCGGCCGCGGCGAGGAGCTGGCCCACGTCCTCGGCCGGGTAGGTGTCATCTCCGTCCACCATCACGAAATACTCGGCGGCGCTCGCCCGGGCCTTCTTGAACCCGGAGAGGAGGGCGAACCCCTTGCCCGGGCGCCGCTCGCAGAGCACCTGCGCTCCCGCTGCCCGGGCGAGCTCGGCCGTCCGGTCGCGGGAGGCGTTGTCCACCACGAGGATCAGGGCGTCGGGGAGCGCGGCGCGGAAGTCCGCCACCACCTTGGCTACGGTGGCCTCTTCGTTGTGGCAGGGGATCACCACCGCCACGCGGGAGGAATCGGGCACCCCGGCGGGGCGCATGGAGAGGGCTTCAGCCAAGTCGGGAACCTCTACGGTCTTCGGCAATCCGCGGAATCCTACTAGACGTGGCGCTACCGACCAAGAGACGGGCCATAGACGATCCACACCACGGCCAAGCCCCAGAGGAGGATGTTGATCAGGAACGGGGGGTCCCGGAGGATCGCCTCGGTCGGATTGCGCTCGCCCGGGCGCTGATACATGAGATAGAGGTAGCGGAAGATGCCGTAGAGGACCAGGGGGATCGTGTAGATCAGGTTCTCCGTACCATATTTCGCCACCGTCTCCGGGGCGACCGCGTAGAGCGCGTAGGCGAGGACGGACGAGGCGGTCACCACGTTGATCATCTGGTCCAGGAAGGCCGGGCTGTAGTTGTCGAGCACCCGCCGCTGCCCCGAGGCCGCCCCGGCCAGGAGCGTGATCTCGTGCCGGCGCTTCGAGAAAGCCAGGAACAGGGCGAGGAAGATCGTGCAGAGGAAGAGCCACCGCGAGACTAGGACGTTCGTGGCCCGTCCTCCGGCCTCCACCCGCAGGACGAAGGAGAGGCCGATCGACATCACGTCCAGGATCACCATGTGCTTGAACCGGAAGGTGTAGAGCACGTTGAGCACCAGGTACGTGCCCAGGACCACCGCGAACCCCTTCCCCAGGTAGGCTGCGATGGCGAGCGCCGCCCCGGTCAGGACGACGGTCGCCGCCATCGCCGTGGGCACCTTCAAGGTGCCGGCCGCGAGCGGGCGCAGCCGCTTCAGGGGGTGCTGCCGGTCCTCCTCGCGGTCGCGGATGTCGTTGACGAGGTAGATCGAGGACGAGGCGGCGCAGAACGCCACGAGCGCCAGGAACGCGGAGAGGACAGCCTCCTCGTCCCGGAGGAGGCCTCCGAAGACGAGCGGCGCGAGGACGAAGAGGTTCTTGGCCCACTGAGCCGGGCGCAGGGAGCGGATGAGAGGTCGAATCACCTTCCTATTCTAAGGGAGAGCGAAGATTGCTAGTCTCCCCCGGTCTCGCGAGACCGATCTCCATGGATACCGAACCTTCCCCCCCTGGCCCCGAGCCCGAGCCGGGCACCCCCTGGACCTCCTTCCTCCTGGGGGCGGTGCCGCTCTTCGTCCTCCTCGCCGTCTTCGTGGTCCTCCCCCTCGCTCACGGCGGGCAGACCCTGATCCTGCGGGACGTCTTGAACTCTCACATGCCCATGAAGTGGTCGCAGGCGAACGCCATGAAGGCCGGCTACTTCCCGATGATCGAGCCGTACCGGGCCGGAGGGCAGCCGCTCGCGGGCAACATGAACGCCGTGCCGTTCTACCCGGACAACCTCCTCTATCTCGTGGGCTCCACGTTCTGGGCGTTCAACGCGCACTTCTGGCTCCACCTGCTCCTCGCCCCTTTCGCCTTCTTCCGGATGGCCCGGAGCTTCGGCCTCGCCCGCGACGCCTCCTGGGCCGCGGCCGTCTGCTATACCGTCTCCGGCTTCTTCCTCTCGCACCTGAATTTCTACAACCTGATCGCCGGAGCCGTCCTGATGCCGGCCCTGGTCGCCGCCTGCGTCCGCTTCGCCTCGCCGGGGCCGCGCCGGGGTCTCTTCGCGGCCGGGATCGCCCTCCTCTGGGCCCTGCTCGTCGTGGCGGGCGATCCGCTCATGGGCCTCCTCTCCTTCGGGCTCGCCCTCTCCGGCTTCCTCACCGTGTGGCGGGAAGGGTGGCGGCGCCCGGCGTGGCCGGTGCTCGCCCTCTTCGTGGCCGCCTTCGCGATCGGCACGGCGATCGCCTTGCCGCAGATCGTCGAGTTCCTGCGTATCCTCCCGGTCTCCTTCCGCGGCCATTACGGCTACAACGAGAGGGCCGCCACGATCTCGAGCTGGGACCCCCGGCAGACGGCCGAGTGGTTCCTCCCCTTCCTCTTCGGCCGGCCGGACGTCTTCGGCAACGGCGCCTTCTGGGGCAAGGACTACTTCACCGGCGTCCCGCCGTTCTACCTCTCCTTCTACCCCGGGCTCCTCGCCCTCGCCCTCCTCGTCGCCTCCGGCCGGCCGCGGGGGCGCGCCGCCTGGTGGGCCTGGGGAGCAGCCGGCTTCGGGATCTTCTTCGCCCTCGGGCGGTTCAACCCGGTCGCGGCGTGGATCATGACGGTCTCGGGAGAGAGCTTCCTCCGCTACCCCGTCAAGTTCTTCCCGCCCGTGGCCGTGGGAGCGGCCCTCCTCTGCGGGATCGGCTACCAGCGCCTGCGGGAGGCGAACCTCTCCGACCCGGCGCGGCGCCGCTTCCGGCGGACCCTGGGGCTCCTGGCCCTGGCCTTCGTGCTCCTGTGGGCGTTCCTTACCTTCGTTCCGGGTCCCGCGGAGACGTGGCTCAACTTCTTCATCCCGCGGACGGCCGCCTTCATCGCCAACGAGCGCCTGCGCTGGGCGGGGCTCTGCCTGTTCTCGCTCGCGATCCTCGCGGGGATCGGCCTGGCCCTGCGGGTCACCCGCCGCTCCTGGGCCGTGGGGGGAGCGCTCCTCCTCGCCTTCCACGCGGTGACCCAGCTCTGGCTGCTGCGCCCGCTCTACCCGATGGACGCGGTCGAGCCGTACCTCGTCCCCCCGCCGGCCCTGGCGCACGTGCCGGCGGACCTCTCGGTGATCCACCCGGACTTCAACTATCTCTTCGGCCCCTCGACCCTGCGCCAGGGGCGGTTCCCCGAGCAGCACATCCGCTGGCTCGAGCGGCGCTCCTTCTACGAGCTCTACGGGTTCAGCGGGCCGATCTGGCGCCGCCGCTACGAGCTCAACGTCTCCCCCGAGGGGCTCGACACGTTCCTCACCCGGATGGCGCAGGGCGCGGTCACGAGAGCGGATAACGAAAAGCGCCTTCGCCTCCTCGCCGCCTGGGGGATCGGCCGGCTCCTCCTGAACCATCCCCTGAACCCGGCGCCCGCCCGCGCCCGGCTCCTCACCACGATCCCGAGCTTCGGGCAGACGCTCTACATCTACGAGGTGGCCGACCGCGCTCCCGAGGTCTTCGTCGCCCGCCGGATCTTCCGGGGTCCCCACCTCCAGGCGGGCTACGACCGGCTGACCGAGCCCGGTTTCGATCCCCAAAACGATGTCTTTCTCTTCGGCAAGGAGGGTCCGCCCCAGGTTCTGGGGGGAGGCACGGCGCGGATCCTCCGGCGGGGCCCCGAGAGCTACGAGGTAGAGGCGGTCGCCGAGAAAGGCGGCGGCCTCCTCGTCCTCCAGAGGGCGAACCTCCTCTTCCAGGCCACCGTGGACGGCCGCCCCGCCGAGGTCGTCACCGCCAATACCCACCGCATCGGGGTACAGATCCCCGAAGGGCGCCACACCGTGCGCTTCGGGATCGACCGTCGCCCGTTCCACCGCTCGCTCGCGGGCGCGGCGGTGGCGGTTTTCCTGCTGCCGGTCCTGGTGTGGTGGGGGAGGCGGGCCTCGCGGCTTCCAGGCGGGACGAACACGGACAGCACGGACCAACACGGACGAACACAATGAGCCTCTTCGTCCTTGCTGTCCGTGCTCGTCCGTGCTCGTCCGTGTTCGTCCGCTGCTAAGATACCCACCCTGCCATGGCCAACGTACCGAGAAAACGCATCCGGAAGGTCCTGATCGCGAACCGCGGGGAGATCGCGGTGCGGATCCTGCGCAGCCTGCGCGAGATGGGAATCCGCGGCGCCGTCATCTACTCCGAGCCCGACCGCCTGGGGCTGCCGGTCCTCCTGGCGGACGAGGCGTATCCGATCGGGCCCGCCCCATCCCGGGAGAGCTATCTCCGGGGCGAGGCCATCGTCGAGCTCGCCCAGGAGATCGGGGCGGACGCGATCCACCCGGGCTACGGGTTCCTGTCCGAGCGGGCCGGGTTCGCCCGCCTGTGCCGGGACGCCGGGATCACCTTCATCGGCCCCTCGCCCGAGGCGATCGACGCCATGGGCTCCAAGGTCGAGAGCCGCCGCCTGATGATCGCGGCCGGCGTGCCCGTCGTGCCCGGCGGCAAGGACCCGCTGCCGGACCTGGAGGCAGCAGCGGCCGCCGCCGAGGTGATCGGCTATCCCGTCATGCTCAAGGCCGCGGCCGGCGGCGGGGGCAAGGGGATGCGGATGATCCCCTCGGCCGCGGAGATGCCGAGCTCCTACCGCGCCGCCCGCTCCGAGGCCGCGGCGAGCTTCGGGGACGACTCGGTCTACCTCGAGAAGTACATCGTGGAGCCCCGCCACGTGGAGATCCAGGTGATGGGCGACCTCCACGGCAAGGTGGTGTCGCTCGGCGAGCGCGAGTGCTCCCTCCAGCGCCGGCACCAGAAGGTGGTCGAGGAGGCGCCGTCCCCCGTGGTCTCTCCGGAGCTGCGCCGGCGCATGGGCGAGGCCGCCGTCAAGGCCGCCGCCGCCGTGGGCTACAGCAACGCCGGCACCTGCGAGTTCCTTCTGGCGAGAGACGGCAGCTTCTACTTCCTCGAAATGAACACGCGCCTCCAGGTCGAGCACCCGGTGACCGAGCTCGTGACCGGCCTCGACCTCGTGCAGGCGCAGATCCGGGTGGCCGAGGGAGAGCCGCTCGGCCCCGAGTTCGACGACATCGAGCCGCAGGGCCACGCCATCGAGGTCCGCCTCTACGCCGAGGACCCGGCTCAGCGCTTCGCGCCGTCCCCCGGGCGGATCGAACGGCTCCGCTGGCCGGACGGCCCGGGCGTCCGCGTGGACAGCGGCGTCTACGAAGGGTCCGAGGTCTCGATCTACTACGACCCGATGCTCGCCAAGCTCATCGTCTGGGCGGCAGACCGGGAGAAGGCCCTCGAACGGCTGGACCGGGCGCTCTCCGAGCTGCGGATCGAGGGCATCCGCACGACGGTGCCGCTCTTCCGGGCGCTCCTCGCGGACGCCGACTTCCGCTCGGGCAACCTGGACATCGGCATGCTCGACCGCAAGATGGCCGAGGGCGCGCTCCAACTCGCCGGCGAGGAGCCCGAGCCCGACCTGCCGCTCCTGGCCGCCGCGCTCGCCCACTTCGAGCGCGCCCACCAGGCCGCCACCGCCGGCCCGGCCACCGCCGCCGCCTCGCGGCGCACGCGCTGGGGGGGAGCCGGCCGGGCCGGGGCTCTCCGGGGGGGATCATGGACCTGATCGTCCGCCACGGAGAGCGCGTCGAGAAGGTGCGGGTCCGCAGGAACGACGGAGGATTCGAAGTCACGATCGGCGACCGCACGTATCACGTGGACGCCGCCTCTCCGCATGCGGGCGTCCGGAGCCTGCGGATCGACGGCGCCCAGCACGAGGTGGCCGTCCGCCGGCAAGGCGAAGGGAGCTACCAGGTGAGCACCGCCCACGGGTCCGTCGCCGTCGAGGTGACCGACCCGTTGACCCACCTGGCCGCCCAGACCCGCGGGGGCAAGGCGGGGCGCCGCCGCCAGAGGGTCACGGCCTACATGCCCGGGCGGGTCGTCGCCCTCCTCGTCGAAGAGGGGCAGACGGTCACGACCGGCCAGGGCGTCGTCGTTCTCGAAGCCATGAAGATGGAGAACGAGATCCTCGCCGAGCACGACGGCACGGTCACGGCGATCCACGTCCAGCCCGGTCAGGCGGTCGACATGGGCACCCCGCTGTTCGAGCTGGAGTAGAGATGACCGCGAGGGGGGTGAGGGCTCTCCTCCTGGGCGCCTTCGCCATCCTCTGCGTCCATGGCCTGGTGTGGGACAGCCCCACCGTGGACGAGTTCACCCACCTCCCGGTGGGCTGGTTCTACCTGAAAACGGGCGACTTCGACCTCGCCGCCCGCACCCCGCCCCTGGTCAAATCCCTGGCGGCCCTCCCTCTCCTGGTGCTCGACCCGGCGATCGACACCACGAAGCCGGCCGCGGAGAGCGCCTGGTATCCCTGGATCCTGGGGACGGACTTCATGGAGCGGAACCGGGCGGTGTACGACCGGATCTTCCTCCTGGGGCGCCTCCCGATCGTGGCCCTGGGGCTGTTGATGGGGATCGTCGTCTCCCGCTGGGCGCGGGAGCTCTACGGAGAGGCGGGGGGGCTCACCTCGCTCGCCCTCTTCGCCTTCTGCCCCACGATCGTGGCCCACGCCCACCTCGCCACGGTAGACGTGGGGGCCGCCGCCTTCATCGCGCTGGCGCTCTATCTTTTCTACCGGTACGCGCTCGACCCCACGCCTCTGCGCCTCCTCGCGAGCGGCGTGGGGCTCGGGCTCGCCCAGCTCGCCAAGACCTCCGGCGTCCTCCTCTATCCGATCCTCGCGGCTCTCACTCTGATCCTCCTCGTCCGCCAGTGGAGGGGAGGGGAGCGCGGGGGGATCGGGATGAGACTCGGCGGTCTCGCCGCGATCGTGACCTTGAGCCTCCTCGTGCTCAACGCGGGCTACCTCTTCCAGGGGACGGGACAGCCGCTCGGGGACTTCGAATTCCAGAGCCGCTTCCTGAAGAGGATCTCCGGCGCCCTTCCGGAGTGGATCCCCATGCCGCTCCCCGCCCCCTACCTCGAAGGGTTCGACGGCATCCGGCTCGACGCCGAGACGGGGGAGTTCCCCAACTACCTCTTCGGCCGCTGGTCGCGGGAGGGCACGCCGGTCTACTACCTGGTGACCCTCCTCTACAAGAATCCGCTCCCATTCCTCATCCTGGCGCTCGCCGCGCCCTTTGCCCGGCTGCGGCCCCGGCCTCCGGGAGAGGTCTTTGTCGCATTGCCGCTCGCGGTCCTGCTGGCCGCCTCCTCGATCCTCACCGACAAAGTCAACTACGGCATCCGGCACATCCTGCCGGTCTTCCCCTTCCTCTTCATCTACATGGGACGGCTGGCACCGTTCGTCCTCGCCCGGGGGCGGGGGGACGAGATCCTCCTCGATTCGAACCTCGACTGGGGCCAGGGCCTGAAGCGCCTCCGGTCCTACATGGACCGCGAGGGGATCGACCGGATCGGCCTCGCCTACTTCGGCCACATGGACCCGGCGATCTA
>DATHUD010000121.1:0-26571 GCA_035462575.1 Thermoanaerobaculia bacterium
CCCAGGTGGACCGCTCGCCCGAGGCCGTCGCCGTGGTCTTCGAAGGCGAGTCCCTCACCTACCGCGAGCTGGACCGGCGGGCGAACCGGCTGGCGCGCCATCTCCGCGCCCTGGGAGTCGGGCCCGAGGCGCGGGTGGGCCTCCTCCTGGAGCGCTCGGTCGATCTGGTCGCCGCCGTGCTCGGCGTCCTCAAGGCGGGAGGGGCCTACGTCCCCCTGGATCCGGCCTACCCCGCGGAGCGTCTGGAGCTGATGGCCCAGGACGCCGGCATCCGGGTGCTCCTGACCTCCGCGGACTTCGAGGCGATCGAGGCGCAGAGCCCGGAACGCCTGGAAGGGCTGTGCGATCCCGATCAACTGGCGTACGTGATCTACACCTCGGGCTCGACCGGCCGGCCCAAGGGCGTGCAGATCGCCCACGGCGCGCTCGCCAACTTCCTCGCGTCCATGGCGGCGCGGCCGGGCCTCGAGGCGCGGGACACGCTGGTCGCGGTGACCTCGCTCTCTTTCGACATCGCAGGGCTCGAGATCTACCTGCCGCTCCTGGTCGGCGCCCGCCTGGTGATGGCGAGCCGCGAGGAGGCGACGGACGGCGCGCGGCTCCGCGACCTGCTGGCCGCCTCCGGCGCCACGGCGCTGCAGGCGACCCCCGCCACCTGGAGGCTGCTGCTCGACGCCGGATGGACCGGGAGCCCGGGCCTCGTGGCGCTCTGCGGCGGCGAGGCGCTCCCTCCCGCCCTGGCCGCGGAGATCAGGCGGCGCACGGCTTCGCTGTGGAACGTCTACGGGCCGACCGAGACCACGATCTGGTCCACCCTGGACCCGGTGGAAGAGGAGGGGCCGGTCTCGATCGGGCGCCCGATCGACAACACCCAGGCCTGTCTGCTGGACCGGTGGGGAGAGCCGGTGCCGCCGGGCGCGCCGGGCGAGTTGCTCCTCGGCGGCCTGGGCGTCGCGCGCGGCTACCTCGGCCGTCCGGACCTGACCGCCGAGCGCTTCGTCCCCGACCCCTTCGGCGCCACGCCGGGGGCCCGCCTCTACCGCACCGGCGACCTCGTCCGCTACCGGCCCGACGGGCGGCTGTTGTTCCTGGGCCGCGCCGACCACCAGGTGAAGATCCGCGGCTTCCGCATCGAGCCGGGGGAGGTCGAGGCCGCGCTCGCGGGCCATCCGGGAGTGCGCGAAACCGCGGTCGTGGCGCGCGAAGACGCGCCCGGGGATCTCCGCCTGGTCGCCTACTTCGTGCCGCGGGAGGACGCGGTGGACGAGGCCGGGCTGCGGCGGTTCCTGGAGGAGCGCCTCCCCCGGCACATGGTGCCGGCGCTCTACGTCCGTCTGGAGGAGCTGCCGCGGCTGCCGAACGGCAAGCTGAGCCGCAAGGCGCTGCCGGCCCCCGAGCCGCGCGTCCGCGCGGCCGGGACCGCGCCCCGCACGCCGCTCGAGGAGCTGATCGCCGGCCTCTTCGCCGAGGTCCTGCGCGCCGAGCCCGGGGTGGACGACTCCTTCTTCGATCTCGGGGGGCACTCGCTCTCCGCGGTGCAGCTCGCCACGCGCCTCCACGCGGCGCTCGGCGTCGACCTGCCGGTCCGCGCCATCTTCGACGCGCCCACGGTCGCAGGGCTCGCGGGGCTCGCCGAGCGGGCGCTCCGCGCCGGAGAGGGGAGCGAAAGCCCGCGCCTCGAAAAGGTTCCGCGCACCGGCTCCCTGCCGGCCTCCTTCGCCCAGCAGAGGCTCTGGTTCCTCGACCAGATGGAGCCCGGGAGCGCCGCCTACAACCTCTTCGCGGCCTTCCACCTGCACGGTCCCCTCGAAGTGCCCGCGCTAAGGGCCGCGTTCGACGAGACCGTGCGCCGCCACGAGTCTCTGCGCACCACGATCGGCCGCCGCTCTTCGAGCGAGATGGGAGAGCCGGTGCAGGTGATCGCTCCGGCCGCGCCCGTGCCGCTGCCGTGGATCGATCTGGGCGGCCTCGCGGCGCCCGCGGCGCTGCGGGAGGCCCGGCGGCTCGCCGTGCTGGAGGCCGGGCGCCCCTTCGACCTCGCGCACGGACCCCTGCTGCGGCAGATCCTGGTGCGCCTGGGCGATGGCGAGCACGCGGTCCTGCTGACGATGCATCACGTGGTGAGCGACGGCTGGTCCGTGGAGCTGCTGGTCCGGGAGCTGGGGACCCTCTATGGCGCCTTCTCCCGAGGCCTCCCCTCGCCGTTGCCGGAGCTCGCGATCCAGTACGCGGACTTCGCGGCCTGGCAGCGGCGCTGGCTCACGGGCGCGGTGCTCGAGAGCCAGCTCGGCTACTGGCGCGGCCGGCTGCAGGGGGCGCCGCCCGTCCTCACCCTGGCGACCGACCGCCCCCGCCCCGCGGTCCAGACCTTCCGTGGCGCGGCCCGTCCGGTGGTGATCCCCGCGCCGCTCGCCGCCGCGCTCCAGGGGCTCGCGCGGCGGCACGGCGCCACCCTGTTCATGACGGTGATGGCGGCTTTCCAGGCGCTCCTCTCCCGCCATGCGGGGCAAGCCGACGTCAGCGTCGGCACACCGATCGCGGGCCGCAACCACGTCGAGACCGAAAGGCTGATCGGCTTCTTCGCCAGCACCCTGGTATTGCGCACCGATCTCGCGGGCGACCCGGATTTCGCGGAGCTCGTGGCGCGCGTCCGCGAAGGGTTGCTGGGGGCCTACGCCCACCAGGGCCTCCCCTTCGAGCGGCTGGTCGAGGAGCTGCAGCCCGAGCGCAGCCTGAGCTGGACGCCGCTCTTCCAGGTCGCCTTCGCGCTGCAGAACACGCCTCTTGGCACGGTCGAGGTTCCGGGGCTCCGCCTCGAGCCCATGCCCCTGGAGGGTGGAACGGCCAAGTTCGACCTGACGCTGCTCCTGTCCGAGTCCGGCGGCGGGCTCGCCGGGGTGTTGGAGTACAACCGCGACCTCTTCGACGGCGCCACGGTCCAGAGGATGGTCGGGCACTTCCTGCACCTGCTCTCCGCGGGCGCGGCGGCCGGCCCCGGGACGAGGCTGTCCGAGCTGCCGTTTCTCTCCCCGGCCGAGCTCCACCAGCGGTTGGAGTGGAACGACACCGCGACGGATCTGCCGCAGAGCACCACGCTGCCGGAGCTCTTTGAGCGCCAGGCGGAGCGGATGCCCGAGCGGACAGCGCTGATCTTCGATAACCGTGAGATGACCTATGGCGAACTGAGCCGCTGCTCCCGTGCTCTCGCCGCCCACCTGCGGCGCCTCGGGATCGGCGAGGGGGCGCTGGTCGGCGTCTGCACCGAGCCCTCCTTCGAGACCGTGATCGGGCTCCTGGGCATCCTGCGGACCGGCGCGGCCTACGTGCCGCTCGACCCCGAGTACCCGCAAGAGCGGCTCGCGGTCATGCTCGAGGACGTGCCGGTCCTCCTCACCCAGGCGCGGCTGGTGGAGCGGCTCCCCGCGACCGGGGCGAGGATCGTCCCCTTGGACGAGCTCCTCCTGGAGGGTGAGGACGACGCGGGGCCCGGGCCCCGGCCCGACAGCCTGGCCTACATCATCTACACCTCGGGCTCCACCGGCCGCCCGAAGGGCGTGATGATCGACCACCGCGGCGCGGTCAACACGCTCTGCGACTTGAACCTGCGCTTCGGGATCGGTCCGGAGGACCGGGTGCTCGCCCTGTCCTCGCTCTCCTTCGACCTGTCGGTCTACGACCTTTTCGGCCTCCTGGCGGCCGGGGGCGCGGCGGTCCTGGCGCCGGCCGGCGCGCGGCGCGATCCGGCCCTCTGGGCCGACCTCGTGGGGCGCCACCGCGTCTCCCTCTGGAACACGGTGCCGGCGTTGATGGAGATGCTCGTCGACGAGGTGGAGCGGCATCCGGAGACGCGGCCGGCCGGGCTCCGCCTGGTGATGATGAGCGGCGACTGGATCCCCGTCACCCTCCCCGGGCGCATCCGCGCGCTCTGGGAGGGCGCCGGGATCCTCAGCCTGGGAGGCGCCACCGAGGCTTCCATCTGGTCGATCCTCTACCCCATCCGGCAGGTCGACTCGTCGTGGGCCAGCATCCCGTACGGCCGGCCGATGTGGAATCAGACGTTCCACGTGCTCGACGCGGCGCTCCAGCCGTCGCCCATCCGCGTGCCCGGCCAGCTCTTCATCGGCGGCCTGGGCGTCGCCCTCGGCTACTTCCGCGACGAGGAGAAGACCCGCGCGAGCTTCCTCGCGCACCCGCAGACCGGCGAGCGCCTCTACCGCACCGGAGACCTGGGCCGCTATCTCGCGGACGGCACCATCGAGTTCCTGGGCCGCGCCGATCAGCAGGTCAAGATCCGCGGCTTCCGCATCGAGCTGGGGGAGATCGAGTCCGCGCTGTCGCAGCACCCGGAGGTCTCGGAGGCGCTGGCGATCGTCCGCGAGGACCGGCCCGGCGAGAAGCGGCTCGTGGCCTACGTCGTGCCGGCCCCGGCGGCCAGCCCGGAGGCCGCCGATCTGCGCGCCCGGGTCGCGGCGCGCCTGCCGGAGTACATGGTGCCTGCGGCGTTCGTGCTGCTCGACACCCTGCCGCTGACCGGAAACGGCAAGGTGGACCGCCAGGCGCTGCCGGCTCCGGAGGAGACCGCGGCGGCGGCGGACGGCTGGATCGCGCCCCGCACCCCGGTCGAGGAGATGCTGGCGGGGATCTGGGTCGACATCCTGCAGGTGAGGCGGGTAGAGCGCGACAGCGACTTCTTCGCTCTCGGCGGCCACTCGCTGCTCGCGACGCGCGTGATCGCCCGGGCCCGGGAGGCGTTCGGCGTGGAGCTGCCGATGCGCGCGCTCTTCGAGGCGCCGTCCCTGGCGGCCCTGGCCGAGCGCATCGAGGCGCTGATCCGGGCCGGTTTCAGCCTCGAGGCCCCTCCGCTCGTTCCGGTCTCCAGAGACGGCGAGCTGCCGCTCTCCTTCGCCCAGCAGCGGCTCTGGTTCCTCCACCAGCTCGACCCCGGCAGCGCCGCCTACAACGCTCCCGTCGCCTTGCGCCTGGCGGGGCCCCTCGACCTCGGAGCGCTCGAGCGGAGCCTGACCGAGGTGGTGCGCCGGCACGAGGTGCTGCGCACACGGTTCGAGGCGGTGCGCGGGCGGCCGCGCCAGGTGATCGTCCCGGCCGGCCGCGTGCGGCTGAATCTGGCGGACCTCTCCGGCCTGCCGGACGGACGGCGCGACGCGGAGATCCGCCGGCTGGCCGTGGAAGAGGCGAGGTTGCCCTTCGATCTCGCGCGCGGCCCCCTGCTCCGGGTCCGCCTCTTGAGGAGCGGCGATGCGGAGCACGTCTGCCTGTTCACCCTGCACCACATCGTCTCCGACGGCTGGTCGGAGTCGGTCCTGGTGCGAGAGATCGGCGCCCTCTACCGCGCCTTCACCCGCGGCGAGCCTTCGCCCCTGCCGGAGCTGCCGGTCCAGTATGCCGATTTCGCGCACTGGCAGAGGCGCTGGCTGGAGGGTGAGGCCCTCGAGGTCCACCTGCGCTATTGGCGCCGGCGCCTGGCAGGCGCTCCGCCGCTCCTCGCGCTCCCTGCGGACCGGCCGCGGCCGGCGAACCCCAGTCTGCGGGGCGCACGCCACTCCTTCGTGCTGCCGGAGGAGGTGGGCGAAGCTCTGCGCCGGATCAGCCGCGAGGAGGGGGCGACCCTGTTCATGACCCTGCTCGCGGGCTTCAAGATCCTGCTCCACCGTCTCACCGGCCGCGACGACCTGGTGGCCGGCACGGACATCGCCAACCGGACGCGCCCCGAGCTCGAAGGGTTGATCGGGTTTTTCATCAACGGGCTCGCGCTGCGCACCGATCTGTCGGGCAACCCAACTTTCCGCGAGCTGCTGGGGCGGGTGCGCGATCTGTCCCTGGAGGCGTACGCACACCAGGACTTGCCGTTCGAGCGTCTCGTCGAGGAGCTGCAACCCCGGCGTGACCCGAGCTACAACCCGATCTTTCAGGTTCTGTTCGTCCTGCAGAACGCGCCGCGCGAGGCCCTCGATCTGGACGGCCTTCAGTTGTCTCCCCTCTCCTCCGACGCGGCGACGGCCAAATTCGATCTCGCCGCCTTCCTGGTGGAGTCGGGGGAGCAGATCGGCGGATTCTTCGAGTACAGCACAGATCTTTTCGACGCAGCGACCATCGCCCAGATCACCGATCAATTCTGCGCTCTGCTCTCTCGCAGTGCCGCCCGGCCTGAAGCCCGGCTCTCGACGCTCGAGACGCTCACGGCGGAAGGGCGGGAGCCCACCGAAGAGCGGCGCCAAGAGGTCCGTCCCATGAAATTCAAGAGCATCAAGCCCAAGATGGTGAGCCTGCCGCAGGAGGACCTCGTTCGCGCGGAGCCGGTCGCTCCAGGCGTGACCCTCCCCCTCATCCTCCGTCCCAATGCGCCGGGTCTCGACCTGGCCGAGTGGGCCGCGGCGAACCGGAGCTTCGTGGAGAGCGAGCTGCTCGCGCACGGAGGCCTCCTGTTCCGCGGTTTCGATCTGCCGTCGATCGCCGATTTCGAGCGCTTCGCGGGGAGCCTCTGCCCCGAGCTGTTCGGCGAGTACGGCGATCTGCCGCGCGAGGGGGTGGGGGGCAAGGTCTACAGCTCGACCCCCTATCCGGCGGAAAAGCCGATCCTGTTTCACAACGAGAGCTCGCACCTGCCGCGCTGGCCGATGAGGATCTTCTTCTACTGTGCGCGGCCGGCCGAGCAGGGAGGCGAGACGCCGATCGTCGACTGCCGCGAGGTCTACCGGCGCCTGTCGCCGGAGACCCGCCGCCGCTTCGAGGAGAAGCGCCTGATGTACGTCCGCAATTACACCGAGGGGCTCGACGTCTCCTGGACCGGCTTCTTCCACACGACGGACCGTGCGGAGGTCGAGGCGCGCTGCCGGGAGATGGGCACCGAAGTCGAGTGGAAGGACGGCAACGGGCTGCGCACGCGGCAGATCTGCCGCGCGGTGATCGAGCACCCGGTGACCGGCGAGCCGCTCTTCTTCAACCAGGTCCAGATTCACCACGTTTCGACCCTCGATCCCGAGGTCCGGCGCTCCCTGCTCTCCCTCTTCCCGGAGGAGGACCTGCCGAGAAACGTCTATTACGGCGACGGCACGCCCATCGAGGACGAGGTCATGGCCGAGGTCGGCACGGTCCTCAGAGATTGCGCCGTGGAGTTCACCTGGCAGGCCGGGGACGTGGTGATGCTCGACAACATGCTGGTCGCCCACAGCCGCAATCCCTATGTCGGGGCCCGGAAGATCGTGGTCGCGCTGGGACAGATGTACAACCCGCAGCCGTAGCCGGAGGTCACCGAGAGATGCAGGATCAAGCTGTTCAGGGATTTCGGCTCTCGCCGCAGCAGAAGCGGGTCTGGCTGCTGCAGCGGGGGGGATCGGCCTACTGCGCCCAGGTGGCCCTCGCGCTCGCGGGAGCGCTCGACCGGGAGGGCCTCGAGAGGGCTCTCGGGAGCGTCGTCGAGAGGCATCAGATCCTGCAGACCGTCTTCCGCCGCAGGCCCGGGATCCGCGTCCCACTCCAGGCGGTGGCGGCCGGGAACCCGCCGGAGTGGCGCCAGCTCGACCTGAGCGGCCTCCCCCCGGACCGGCAGGAAATCCGGCTCGCGGAGCTCTTCAAGGAAGAGCGCCTGCTGCCGTTCGATTTCGAAAACGGGCCTCTGGTGCGCGCTCTGCTGGTTGCGCTCGGCGGCGAGAGCCATCGCCTCGTCCTCACTCTCCCGGCCCTCTGTGCCGACTCGCACAGCCTCAAGAATCTGGCGCTGGAGATCCGCCGGGCCTATGCGGACCCTGCCGGCGGCTCCTCCCGCGAAGAGCCCGTGCAGTACCTCCAGTTCTCGGAGTGGCAGAACGATCTCCTGGAGGAGCCCGAGGACCCCGAAGGGCCCGACTACTGGCGCCGGTACGGCGTCTCCCCCGCCGCCCCGGTCGAGCCCCCCTTCGTAGGGAACGCCGACGCGGACGCCTTCCTGCCCGCCCGGGTCTCCGTGCCGCTCCCCCCGGAGCTCCTGGCCGCGATCGACGTCTGCTCGGAGAGATCCGGCGTCTCGCGCAACGCCTTCCTGCTGGCGGCCTGGCGCACTCTCCTCCTGCGGCTCGGCGGAGGCGAGGACCTGACCGTTTCGATCCTGCTCGACGAGCGCAAGCACGAGGAGCTCTCTGAGGCGATCGGCCTGTTCGCAAAGTCCCTGCCGGCGTCCGGCCGGCTGCGCGAAGGCGACCGCTTCCGCACCGAAATGGAGCGCGCGGAAGAGGTTCTGAAAGGGCACTCGGCCTGGCAGGACTATTTCGCGTGGGGGGACTTCGACGAGGCGGAGCTCACGTCCACCGTTTTCGCCTTCGAGACCCAGCGCCGCTCCCCGGCCGCCTCCGACCAGTTTGCCTGTTGCGACCGTTTCACGCTGAAGCTCGTCGTGGTCGACGGAGGGGAAGGCTTCGGCCTGGAGATCCACTACGACGCCGCGCGCGTCGCCGCAAGGACCGCCGGGCACATCGCGGGCTATGCTCTGCGTCTCCTCGAGAGCGCCGCCCTGGCGCCGGACGCTCCGGCCGGCGAGCTCGAGATCCTGCCGGAGACCGAGCGGCTGCGGCTGATCGACGGGAGCAATCCTCCGCGGCCGGCGGTCCCGCCGCCGGGCCTCGCGGTGCACGAGCGCTTCGCCGCTCATGCGGCGCTCACGCCCGGGCGGCTGGCCGTGGTGGCGGACGGGGAGGAGCTCACCTACGGCGAGCTCGAGGCGCGGTCCAACCGGCTCGCCCGCCATCTTCGCGCTCTGGGGGCCGGGCCGGAAGCCCGCGTCGCCCTCTGCCTGCGGCGGACGGCCGACCTGCTGGTCGGCCTCTTCTCCGTGCTCAAGGCCGGAGGCGCCTACGTGCCTCTCGATCCGGGGCATCCGCCGGAGCGGCTCGCCTTCCTGCTGGCCGATTCCGGAGCCACGATCCTGCTCACGCATGCCGGGCTGGCCGACGCCCTGCCGGGGCCCCACCGGACCGTGTGTCTCGATCGCGACATGCCGCTCGTGTCCCAGGAGAGCGCCGAGCCGCTCGGCGGGGTGACCGATCCCGCCAGCCTCGCCTATGTGATCTATACCTCCGGCTCGACGGGCAAGCCCAAGGGGGTGGGTGTCGAGCACCGGCAGATCGCGGGTTATCTCGACGCGGTGCTCAGACGGCTGGAGCTCGAGCCGGGGGCGAGCTACGCCCTGGTCTCGACCTTTGCGGCGGACCTGGGCAACACGGTGATTTTTCCGGCGCTCGCCACGGGCGGAGCCCTCCATGTCCTGGCGCAGGAGACCGCCTCGGATCCCGAGGCGGCGTCCGCCTACTTCGAGCGCCATCCGGTCGACTGTCTGAAGATCGTGCCTTCCCATCTCGCGTCGCTTCTGGGGACGGCCCGGCCGGAGCGGGTGCTGCCGCGCCGCCGGCTGGTGGTCGGGGGGGAGGCCTCGCGCCGCGACTTTATCGGGCAGATCCGGGAGCTGGCTCCGGGGTGCCGTGTGCTCAACCACTACGGCCCCACGGAGACGACGGTGGGCGTGCTGGCGGCCGAGGCGGACCGCCCGCGCGGCGAGGGAGCCTGGACCGACACGGTCGCCCTCGGCACCCCTCTCGCTCACGCGCGGGTCTACCTGCTGGACCCGGATCTGCGGACCGTTCCTGAAGAGGTCGCGGGCGAGATCGTGATCGGCGGGGCCGCGGTCGCGCGCGGCTACCTGGGGCATCCGGCTCTGACGGCGGAGCGTTTCGTGCCGGATCCATGGCCGGTTGCGCCCGGAGGCCGGATGTACCGGACAGGGGATCTGGCGCGCCGGCTGCCGTGGGGGGAGCTCGAGTTCCTGGGGCGGATCGATCACCAGGTGAAGGTGCGCGGCTACCGTGTGGAGCTGGGGGAGATCGAGCAGGTGCTGCGCAGCCATGCGCTGGTGCGGGAGGCGGTGGTGGTGGTGCACGAGAAGGCGGCGGGAGACGTCCGCCTGGTGGCGTACCTGGTGCCGGCGGCGGGGGGAAGCGAGGGCGGCCCCGGCGCGCGGGAGCTCCGGGAGCACGTGGGGAGCAAGCTGCCGGAGCCCATGATTCCGTCGGCGTTCGTGCGCTTGAGCCAGCTTCCGCTGAGCCCGAACGGGAAGGTGGACCGGCGGGCTCTGGCAGAGCGCCCGCTGGTCGCGGAGGAGCGGCCGTGGACGGCGCCCTCGACGCCGGTGGAGGAGATCGTCGCGGAGATCTGGGCGGAGGTTCTGCGCCTGGACCGGGTGGGCGTCGAGGAGAGCTTCTTCGAGCTGGGCGGGCACTCTCTGCTGGCCACGCAGGTGGTGTCGCGGGTGCGGGAGAGCTTCGGAGTGGAGCTGCCGCTGCGCAGCCTGTTCGAGGCTCCGACCGTGCGGGGGCTCGCGGCGCGGGTGGAGGGCGCGCGCGGCGGCTTCGTCCCGCCGCCGATCGTGCGCGCGGACCGCGGCCGCCCCCTGCCGCTCTCCTTCGCCCAGCAGCGTCTCTGGTTCCTGCAGCAGATGGACCCGGAAAGCACGGCCTACAACGTGGCGGGGGGGTACAGCCTGTCCGGCGCTCTGGACGCGGCGGCCCTGGAATGCGCCCTGAGCGAGATCCTGCGGCGCCACGAGGTTCTGCGGACGGTCTTCCCCACGGTGGACGGAGAGCCGGTCCAGGAGGTGCGGCCCGCGGCGCCGGTCCACCTCCCGCGGGTGGACCTGACCGGGCTCGGCGCCGGTCCGCAGGAGGCTGCGGTCCACACCCTCGCGGCCGGGTTGGCCCGCCAGCCCTTCGATCTGGCCTCCGGGCCGCTCCTGCGCCTCTCCCTGCTGCGCCTCGGCCAAGAGCAGCACGCTCTGCTGTTCTGCCTTCATCACATCCTTTCCGACGGCTGGTCGTTCGAGGTGCTGTCCCGGGAGCTGACCACCCTCTACGCCGGCTTCGTTACGGGAGAGGCCCCACCCCTTCCCGAGCTGCCGGTCCAGTACGCCGATTTCGCCTCCTGGCAGCGGCAGTGGATGCGGGACGACGTCCTCGAGCTCCACCTGTCGTACTGGGTGGAGCAACTGGCGGGGGCTCCGGCGGCCCTGGAGCTGCCCCGGGACTTCGCCCGGCCGGCGGTCCACCGGTCTCGCGGCGCCGGCGAGCGGAAATCCCTGCCCGAGCCGCTGGCCCATGCCCTGCGCGCCCTGACCCGGCGGGAGGGGAGCACGTTGTTCATGGTCCTGACCGCCGCCTTCCAGACGCTGCTCCGCTTCGAGACGGGACAGGACGACATCGTGTTGGGAGCCGACATCGCCAACCGCAACCGCATCGAGCTGGAGGGGCTGATCGGCTTCTTCGTCAACCAGGTCGCGCTGCGCACCCGGTTCTCTGGCGACCCCACGTTCCTCGAGGTGCTGGCGCAGGCGCGCGAGGCCACCTTGGGAGCGCACATGCACGAGGACCTGCCGTTCGACAAGCTGGTGGAAGTGCTCCGGCCGGATCGCCTGAGCCGCTCGCCGCTCTTCCAGGTCAAGCTGAACCTGCACAACCTGCGGCGGTCCGGGGCCGGATTCACCGGCCTGACCCTGCGCCCCCTGGAGCTCGCGGCGGAGACCTCGCAGCTCGATCTGGTCTTGAACGTCTATGAGGTGCCGCAGGGGCTCGAGGCCGTCCTGTCGTACGACGCGGACCTCTTCGAGAGCCGCACGGCGAGGCGGATCCTGGACCGCTTCGAGACCCTCCTGGGCGCCGTGGCGGAGCGGCCGGAAGCCCGGCTGGGCGAGTTGGAGGGTCTCCTCGCCGCGGCGGACCGGCGGCGCGAGGAGGACGAGGAGAGAGCGCTCGAAGAGGCGCGCCAGCGCACATTCCGGCGGGGTGCCCGCCCTACAGTCCTGGAGGCCTGAGCCACATGACACAGAAAATCGAAGGTTTCCGGCTCTCTCCCCAGCAGGAGCACCTCTGGCCGCTGCTGCGCCAGGGTACGCCGCAGCCCTACCGCTCCCGCTGCACGGTGCTGCTCGACGGCGGTCTCGATCCGGCCGCGCTGCGGGAGGCGGTGCGGGAGGCCGTGGACCGCCACGAGATCCTGCGCACCCGCTTCCTGGCCCTGCCGGGGATGGCGTTTCCGCTCCAGGTGGTCGGCGCGGCCGAAGCTGCGGCGCCCCCCCTCCTCCCCCTCGACCTGGGACCGGAGGGCGAGGGTGTCCTGCTCGCCGGGGTCCGCCAGGCGGAGATCGATCTGGAGAGCCGGGCTCCTCTAAGCGCCGTCCTGGTCCGGCTGTCGCCTTCCCGCCACCTCCTCGAGCTCGGTCTGCCGGCGCTGTGCGCCGACCGCACCGCGCTCGCGAGCCTTGTCCGGGAGATCTCGGCGGGCTAAGCCCGCCGGCGCGCGACCGGTGGTCCCGCGCCGGGCGAGCCGGTCCAATACGTGGATGCCGCGGAGGTGTTCCACGGGCTTTTGGAGTCCGCGGACACGAAAAAGGGCCGGGAGCACTGGCTGCGGCAGGACCTGTCCGGCCTCCTCGAGCACTCGCTCCCCTGGGAACGCGACGCCGGTGGCGGCTTCGCTCCCGAGGCCGTCACCCGGACCCTGGAGACCGGCACGGCGGAGGCCGTCGACGGTCTCGCCCGCCGGCTCGGCCTCTGCGCCTCCAGCTTTTTTCTGGCCTGCTGGCAGATTCTCCTGGGACGCGTCACTCGCGAGCCCGGCCTCGTCCTCGGCGTCGCCTGCGACGGGCGGACCTACGAGGACCTGAAAGGCTCGGTGGGTCTTTTCGCGCGCCACGTCCCGTTCTCCGCCGGGTGGCAGGGACGACCGCGTTTCGCCGCGCTGTGGCAGCGCTCGGAAGAGGCGCTGGCCGAGATCCGGCGCCGGCAGGACTTCTTCGCCTGGAAGCTCCTGTCCGGCAAGCCGGCGGCCGAAGCTCCCTTCTTCCCCTTCTGCTTCGAGAGCGAGGAGCGGGAGGCGCCCTGGACGGCCGGCGGCGTGGCGTTCTCCCTCGAGGACTGCCAGTCCTTTTTCGACCGCTTCCGGGCGAAGCTCTGCTGCGTCCGGCGCGAGAACGGCGTCGCGGTGGAGCTGGCCTTCGATTCCCGGGCGCTGCCGCCGGCGGAGGCCGAGCGTCTGCTGGAGCGTTACTGCACGCTGGTGGCGAGCGCGGCGGCCCTGCCGGAGAACGGGGTCGAGGATCTCGAGATCGTCTCCCCGGCGGAGCGCCAGAGGCTGCTGATCGAGCGCAACGCGACGGCGGAGAGCACTTCCGGGCTCTGCCTGCACGAGCTGTTCGAGGCGCAGGCGGCGAGGACCCCCGGGAAGGTGGCCGTGGCCTGGGAGGGCGGCGAGCTGACGTTTGCCGATCTCGAGTCGCGGGCCCACCGGCTGTCCCGCCGGCTGCAGCGGCTGGGAGCAGGACCCGGGAGCCGGGTGGCGGTCTGCGCCGAGCGCTCGCCGGAGATGCTGGTCGGCCTGCTGGCCGTGCTCGGAGCCGGGGCCGCCTACGTCCCCCTGGAGCCGTCCTCTCCGCGGGAGCGCCTGGAGTGGATGCTGGCGGATGCCCGGCCGGCGGCCCTGCTCCTGCAGGACCGCTTCGCCGCCGTTGCACCGGCGGGAGGCCCCCGGATCGTGACCTTCGAGGAGGATCTCGCGGCGGAGGCTCCGGAGGCACCCGGCGCCGAGGTCACGCCGGAGCACCCGGCCTATGTGATCTACACCTCCGGCTCCACCGGACGGCCCAAGGGCGTCGTGATGTCCCACCGGGCCATCGTCAACCGGCTGCTCTGGATGCAGCGCCACCTGCCTCTGGCGGCGGACGACGTGCTGGTCCACAAGACGCCGTTCAGCTTCGACGCCTCCATCTGGGAGATCTTCGTGCCGCTGCTGGCGGGCGCGACGCTCGTGCTGGCCCGCCCCGACGGGCATCTCGACCCCTCCTATCTGGTGGACCTGATCGTGGCACGCCGCGCGACGGTCCTCCAGCTTGTGCCCTCCATGCTCCGGGTTTTCCTCGAGGAGCCCGGGGTGGAGCGTTGCACCAGCCTGCGGCGCGTCTTCTGCGGCGGCGAGGCGCTGAGCCCGGACCTGCGCGAGCGCTTCTTCTCCCGCCTGGCGGCCGAGCTGCACAATTTGTACGGGCCGACCGAGTGTGCCATCGACGCGACCCACTGGAGATGCCGGCGGGAGGGAGGCGCCGCGGACGCCGCGGCGGGTGCGGTGGTTCCCATCGGCCGCCCCATCGACAACGTCCGGGCCTACGTCCTCGATGCCGGGATGCGGCCAGTGCCCGAAGGGGTGGCCGGGGAGCTGTTCGTCGGAGGTGCCGGCTTGGCGCAGGGCTACCTGGGGCGGCCGGACCTGACCGCGGAGAGGTTCCTGCCCGATCCCTGCGGTGATGTCCCGGGAGCCCGCCTGTACCGGACCGGGGACTTGGTGCGCCACCTGCCGGAGGCGAGCCTGGGCTTCCTGGGAAGGACCGACCACCAGGTCAAGATCCGCGGCTTCCGTGTCGAGCTGGAAGAGATCGAGGCGGCGCTCGCCGCGTTCCCGGCGCTGTCGGAAGCCGCCGTGGCAACCTGGGACGACAGGGGGCCCGTGGGGACCCGGCTGGTCGCCTACGTGGTGACCCGGCCGGGGGAGGAGCCGGAGGCCGTGGCTCTGCAGGCGTTCCTCGCCGGCAGGCTGCCCGAGCACATGGTGCCTGCGCTCTTTGTCCGCCTGCCGGCGTTGCCCCGCCTGTCCAACGGAAAGCTGAACCGGCGCGCGCTGCCCGCGCCGGACCCGGAGCGGATGGGGCTCGGCCGCGCCTTCGTGGCTCCCCGCACCCCGACCGAGCAGACGCTGGCCGCGATCTGGAGCGAGGTGCTCGGCCGCGAGAGGGTCGGCGTTCACGACGACTTCTTCGATCTCGGCGGGCACTCGCTGCTCGCCACCCGGGTGGTCACCAGGATCCGCGGGGCGCTGCGGGGCGAGGTCTCCCTGCGCATCCTCTTCGACACGCGCACGGTGGCCGCCCTGGGCGCGGCTCTCGACCAAGGCCTCCTGCGCCCGGCCGAGCCGGCCTTAGAGCCCATCCGGCCCGCGGCCGAGGGAGGGGAGAGCCTGGACGAATTCCTCGCCGAGCTGGAGCAGCTCTCGCCCGAAGAGGTCTCCTCGCGGTCGGAGTCGCTGCGCCTCAAGCGCTAGCCGGCCTGGGACAAGGAAAGGATCTGGACCTGATGAGCGACTTCGCAACCCGCGTCTCCGCCCTCCCTCCGGAGAAGCAAGAGCTCCTGTGGCAGCTCATCGAAAAAGAGGGGGGTCGATTCAACGCCTGGCAGCTCTCCTTCGCCCAGGAGCGGCTCTGGTTCTTCGATCGCCTGGTCCCCGGCACCTCTCTGTACAACCTGCCGTCGGCCGTGCGGCTCTCGGGTCCCCTCGACCTCGGGGCTCTCGCCGCGAGCTGCAACGAGATCGTGAGGAGGCACGAGGTCCTGCGGACGACCTTTGCCTCCCTGGCCGGCCACCCCGTTCAGGTCGTCTCGCCACCGCAATTCCGTCCTCTGCCCGTGGCGGACCTCTCCGGTCTGCCGGCAGCTTTGCGGGAGGCGGAGGCGCAGGAGATCGCCGCGGCGGAGGCCGTCCGCCCGTTCGACCTCGGCCGCGGCCCGCTGATGCGGCTCGCGGTCCTGCTCCTCGGAGCCGAGGAGCACATCGTGCTCCTGACACTCCACCACATCGTCTCCGACGCCTGGTCCGTCGGAGTCTTCCTGCGGGAGCTCTCCGCCCTTTACCCGGCCCTCCGCTCCGGCCGGCCGTCGCCCCTGCCCGGCCTGCCGATCCAGTACAAGGACTTCGCGCGCTGGCAGCGGCAGTGGCTCCGGGGGGAGCGCCTGGAAGCCGAGCTGGAGCACTGGCGGCAGCGGCTGGCGGGCGCTCCTCCCGATCTGGAGCTGCCCAGGGATCGCCCGCGCCCCCTCGTTCAGACTTTCCACGGCGCCTTCCAGCCGCTGGCTCTGCCGGGCACGGTGACCGCGCAGCTCCGGGCTCTCGGAGCGCGGCGGGGCGCCACGCTCTTCATGGTCCTCCTGGCCGCCTTCAAGGCCCTGATCCTGCGCTGCAGCGGGCAGACGGACCTGCCGGTGGGGACCGTCATCGCCAATCGCAACCGGGCCGAGATCGAGCCGCTCATCGGGTTCTTCGTCAACACCCTGGTGCTGCGCACCGACCTCTCGGGCGCCCCCTCGTTCCTGCAACTCGTGGATCGGGTCCGCGAGGTGACGTTCGACGCCTATGCCCACCAGGATCTCCCCTTCGACAAGCTGGTCGAGGCCCTGCACCCGGAGCGCAGCCTCGGCCGCAGCCCCGTCTTCCAGGTGCTTTTCGACCTGGAGAACACCCCGGCGGAGGCCGCGGGCCTGGCGGGTCTGGATCTGCGCGCTCTCACAACGGAGACCCGGACGGCGAAGTTCGATCTCCGCCTGGCTCTGCGCGAGAGAGGCGAGGGCCTGGCCGGCGGCTTCGAGCACAACACCGACCTGTTCGACACCGCGACGATCGTCCGCCTGGCCCGGCGCTTCGAGGTCCTGCTGCGGAGCGCTCTCGCCGATCCGGAGCGCCCGGTCGCGGAGCTGGCGCTGCTGACCGAGGAAGAACGGCACCATGTTCTCGTGGAGTGGAATGACACCCGGGGCGAGGAGCCCTGGGACGGAGGGGTCCACGAGCTGTTCGAGGCGCAGGTGGAGAGGGCTCCCGATGCCGTGGCCCTTTCGTTCCAGGACGAACGGATCAGCTACCGGGAGCTCAACCGCCGCGCCGGCCGGCTGGCGGACCGCCTGCGCGCCCTGAGCCTCGGGCCCGAGCCCCTCGTCGGGATCTTCCTGGAGCGGTCGCCGGAAATGATCCTGGCGATCCTGGGAGCCCTGAAGGCCGGCGCGGCCTATCTGCCGCTCGATGTCCAGGCTCCCCCGGGCCTCCTCAGCTTCCTCCTGGAGGACTCCGGGGCGTCCGTGCTCCTGACGTCCCGGCGCGTGGCCGGGAGGCTGCCGGAGACGCGGGCGCACCAGATCCGCCTCGACGCGGGCTGGGACGAGATGGGCGCGCCAGCCGCCCCACCGCCGACCCGGACCGGGGGCGGCAACCGCGCGTACGTGATCTATACGTCCGGCTCCACGGGCAGGCCCAAGGGGACCTGCATGACGCACCGCGGGTTGGCCAACTTCATCGCAGGATTCCCGGGCGGCGGGCAGGTCCTCCAGTTCTCCTCGCCCACTTTCGACGCCTCCGTCTACGAGATCTTCACGGCGCTCCTGCGGGGAGGGACGCTCCACCTGTCCCCCGCCGAGTCACTCCTCCCCGGCCCGGCTCTCCTGGCGCTGCTGCGGGAGCGGGAGATCGACACGCTCCTGGTTCCGCCCTCCGTGCTGGCGGCTTTTCCTGCGGGGGAGCTGCCCGCCCTGCGGACTCTGGTGGTCGGCGGCGAGGCCTGCAACGCCGAGCTGGTGGCGCGCTGGGCCGGAGGCCGCGACCTCTGGAACGCCTACGGCCCCACCGAGGCGACCGTCGCCGCCACCTTCTCGCCTTGCGTCGCCGACGGCAGGATCCCTGCCATCGGCCGGCCCCTGGCGAACGTCCGGGTCTATGTCCTCGACGCGCGGCTGCAGCCCGTTGCCATCGGGGTGCCGGGCGAGCTCTGCATCGGCGGCGAGGGGCTGACCCGGGGATATCTGCACCGTCCCGATCAGACCGCCGAGAAGCTCGTCCCCGATCCTTTCGGAGGCCGCCCCGGAGGACGGCTGTACAGAACCGGGGACCTGGTCCGCCACCGCCACGATGGGAGCCTCGACTTCCTCACCCGCATCGACCACCAGGTCAAGATCCGTGGATTTCGCATCGAGCCGGGCCAGATCGAATCGGCGCTCCGGGAGCACCCGGCGGTGGAGCAGGCCGCAGTCCTGGCACGCGAGGGGAGGCCGGGTGAGAAACGCCTGGTGGCCTACGTCACGCCCCGGCCACCGCAGGAGCCGGACCTCAAGAGCTTCCTCGGCGAGCGCCTGCCCGCCTACATGGTGCCCTCCGCGTTCGTCTGGATGGACGAGCTGCCTCACAACAGCAGCGGCAAGATCGACCGCTCGGCCCTGCCGGACCCCGGGGCAGGACGCGGAGCCGCGGAGGAGGGCTCCCTGGTTCCGCGAACCGGCGTGGAGCGGGCGGTGGCCGGCGTCTGGCAGGAGGTCCTGGGAGTCGAGCGGGTTGCGGCCCACGACAACTTCTTCGACCTCGGGGGGCACTCCCTGCTGCTGGCCCAGGTGCACAGCCGGCTGCAGGCGCTCTTCGAAGCCGAGCTCACTCTGATCGACCTCTTCGTGTATCCGACCGTCAGCGCGCTGGCCTCCCGCCTCGACGAGCTGATGGGGACCCCGAACCCGGCGCCCGAGGCCCCGGAGCCGCCCACCGGAGAGGCGCTGCCCGCGGCCTCGCCGATCTCCGCATCGGCCGAAGACTCGTTCGTCGCCGTGATCGGCCTCGCGCTGCGGGTCCCCGGAGCGATCAGCCCGGAGGAGCTCTGGCGCAACCTGTGCGCCGGTGTCGAATCGATCCAGTTTCCCACGGACGAGGAGCTGCTCGCCCTGGGAGTCAGCCCCGACCGGCTGCGCGACCCCCGCTATGTCAAGGCGAGGTCCTGCCTCGACGGAATCGACCTGTTCGACGCCGACTTCTTCCGCCTCAGCCCGATGCACGCCGCCCTCATGGATCCCCAACAGCGCTTCTTCCTGGAGTGCGCCTGGGAGGCCTTGGAGAACGCGGGATACGGCGCGGGCGCCCTCGGCCGGCCCGTCGGTGTCTACGCCGGCAAGGGGTCGAACGCCTACGTCTTCAACCTCTTCTCGAACCCCGAGATCATGAGGTCGGTGGGCCTGTTGCAGACGAGCCTCCTCAACGAGAAGGACCACCTGGCCACCCGCGTGTCCTACGTGTTCGACCTCGAGGGGCCGAGCGTCACGGTGCAGACGGCGTGCTCGACCTCGCTGGTCGCCGTCCACCTCGCCTGCCAGGGCCTGCTCGGCGGCGATTGCGTCATGGCCCTTGCGGGCGGCGTCTCCATCAACCCGCGGCCTCAGACCGGCTACCTCTATCAGGAAGGGGCGATCAACTCGCCGGACGGCCACTGCCGCCCGTTCGACGCCGACGCCGGAGGGACGATCAGCGCCAGCGGGGCCGGCGTCGTCGTGCTGAAGCGCCTGCGCGACGCGCTGGCCGACGGGGACACGATCCACGCCGTGATCCGCGGCTCGGCGATCAACAACGACGGCGCCGCGAAGGTGGGCTACACCGCGCCGCGGATCGAGGGGCAGGCGAGAGCGATCCGCGAGGCCCAGCGCCGGGCGGGGGTCCGGGCCGACGACATCACCTATATCGAAGCCCACGGCACGGCCACGGAGCTGGGAGACCCCATCGAGCTCGCGGCCCTGACCCAGGCGTTCCGCGCCACGACCGCCCACAAGGGCTTCTGCGCCCTCGGCTCGGTCAAATCGAACTTCGGGCACTGCGACACCGCGGCCGGGGTCGTCGGCCTCATCAAGACCGTCCTGTGCCTGGAGCACGAAGCGATTCCTCCGAGCCTCCATTTCCGGCGGCCGAACCCCAAGATCGACCTGGAGGCGAGCCCCTTCTACGTCAACGCGAAGCTCGCCGCCTGGGACCGGGGAGAGACGCCCCGCCGCGCCGGCGTGAGCTCTTTCGGGATCGGCGGCACCAACGCCCACGTGGTGCTGGAGGAGGCCCCGGAAGCGCCGGCCGCCGCGCCGTCCAGGCCCTGGCAGATGCTGATGCTCTCGGCCCGGACGGCCAGCGCTCTCAAGACCGCCACGGCCACCCTGGGCGAGCACCTGCGGCGGCGGCCGGACACCCCGCCGGCCCCTTCTCTCGCTGATATCGCGTACACGCTGCAGGCCGGCCGCAGCGTCTTCTCCCACCGCCGGGTGGTGGTCTGCCGCGACGCGCACGAGGCGGCCTCCGCCCTCGGCTCCCCCGCCGGGGAACAGGTCTTCTCCCGCGAGAGCGAGCTGCGGGACCAGCCCTTCGTCTTCCTCTTCCCCGGCCAGGGCAGCCAGCACGTGGACATGGGCCGCGAGCTCTACGAGACCGAGCCCGTCTTCCGGCAGGAGGTGGACCGCGCCTGCGACCTCCTCCGTCCCGCGCTCGGCCTGGACCTGCGGGAGGTCCTCTATCCCCGCGAGATGCCGGCCGGGGAGGCCGCCCGGCGCCTGGGCTCGACGGCCCTCGCCCAGCCGGCCCTCTTCGTGGCCGAGCACGCCCTGGCCCGGCTCTGGATGTCCTGGCTCGGCGCTCCCGCCGCCATGATCGGCCACAGCCTGGGAGAGTACGTGGCCGCCTGCCTGGCCGGCGTGCTCTCTCTGGAACAGGCCCTGACCCTGGTGGCGGCGCGGGGACGGCTGATGGAGGAGACCCGGCCGGGGGCGATGCTGGCGGTCCCCCTGGACGAGGAGGAGGTCCTCGCGCTGGCCGGCGGGGAGCTCTCCCTGGCGGCGGTCAACGGCCCCTCCCGCTCTGTGGTCTCCGGCCCGGAGGAGGCGGTGGAGGCCCTGCGGGACCTCCTCGCCGGGAGGGGTCTCGAGGGGCGGCGGCTCCCCACGTCCCACGCCTTCCATTCGAGCCTCATGGACCCGGTCCTCGAGCCGTTCGCCGGGGAGGTCCGCAAAATCGGCCTGCAGCCCCCGCGCATTCCGTACATCTCGAACGTCACCGGCACCTGGATCACCGCGGACCAGGCCACGGACCCGGAGTATTGGTGCCGGCACCTGCGCCGGACGGTGCGCTTCGAGGAGGGGCTGCAGGAGCTGTGGCGGTCGTCTGAAGGGGTGCTGCTGGAAGCCGGGCCGGGAAGGACCCTGACCGCGCTGGCGGGCCGGCATCCGGGCCGTCCGGCGGAGCGGGAGGTCCTGCCGTCCCTGGGCCATCCCCGGGAGCCGGGCTCGGACCTCCGGCATCTGCTGACCACCCTGGGACGGCTCTGGCTCGCCGGCGTGACCGTGGATTGGCCGGCCTTCTACGCCGGAGAGCGCCGGCGCCGGGTCCCCCTGCCGACCTATCCCTTCGAGCGACGCCGCCACTGGATCGAGGCCGGACCGGGCCCGGCTCCCGCGGCACGGAGGACCTCCGGGCGTTTCCAGGCGCCCGCCTGGGTGCGCTCGCCGGAGGTCCCCGCGGCCGCGGCGGAGCCGGCCGGACCCTGGCTGCTCTTCCTCGACGCCTGCGGCGCCGGCGAGGAGCTGGCGCGGCGTCTGGAAGCGCGAGGAGAGGAGGTGATCGCCGTGGCCCCGGGCTCTCTCGAGGACCACGCGTCCCTGGTGCGCAGGCTGCGCGAGGAAGGGCGCCTGCCCGCGGTGGTCGCCCATCTGGGCAACGTGACCGCGGAGCCCCTGCCGGCCGCAGCCCGCAACCCGGCGTTCGACAGCGTGCTCTCCCTGGCCCGGGCCTTCCAGACGGAGAGCCCCGGAGTCTCCCGGACGATCGCCATCGTCTCCAATCACCTCCACGCGGTCACCGGCGACGAAGCCCTCTGCCCCGTCAAGGCGGGCGTGCTCGCCCTCTGCGAGCCGCCGGAGCTGCCCGGAGCCCGCTGCCGCAACATCGACGTCGCCCTGCCCGCCCCCGGCGCCCGCGGTCCCCTGCTGCGGCTGCTGGACGCCGAGCTCGCGGGGCCGGGCTCGGAGCCGGTCATCGCCTTGCGCGGACGCTTCCGCTGGGAGCGGACCCAGGAGCCCGTCCGCCTGGACCGGCAGGGCGGCCTCTCGCGCGAGGACGGCGCCTGGCTGGTGACCGGCGGGCCGGCCGCCCGGTCCATCGCCACGGAGCTCTCCCGGTCCCCCGCCCCCGCGCCGCGCATCGCCCTCGCCGGAAACCTGGCGGCGCTGCGGACCGATCCGCAGGCCGAAGCCCCGCATCTGCGCGAGCTCGAAGCGGAGCTCGGACGCGAGAGGAACGTCGAGTGGATGAGCGACCGGGACGGGCTGGAGGCGTCGCTCGGCCGGCTCTGCTCCAGCCTGGTGCTCGACTACTTCCGGCGCGGCGGCGTCCCGGTCGCGCCGGGCCAGGTCTGGCGCGAGGAGGAGCTGCGCCGGATCCTGCGGATCGCCCCCGGCTTCCACCGCTTCCTGGACCGCCTTCTCGCGGTGCTTCGGCAGGATGGGCTGCTGGCCGCGGACGGCGCGGCCCTCCTGGTCCTCCCCGCCGTCGACGAGGTCGAGCCGGCCGAAACCCTGGCGGCCGTCATCGCCCGGCAGCACCCTGGGTACGCGGGGCTGGTCCGGCTCCTCTCCGGCTGCGTCAGCCGTTATGGCGAGGCCCTGAGCGGCGAGATCCCCGCGATCGAAGTTCTCTATCCGCAGGGCCGGCGCTCCGCGGCGCTGGACGAGGACGGCTCGTCGCGCGACCGGCAGGGCCTCTACATCGAGCTGCTCCGCCGGTTCCTCACGCGGCTGGCCGACGACCACCCCGGCCGCGAGCTGCGCATCCTGGAAGTCGGAGCCGGCACGGGGTCCCTCACCCGCGCCGTGCTCGCGGCGCTCGCCGGCCGCCGCGTCTCCTACACCTTCACCGACATCGGCCGCACCTTCGTCCGCGCCGCCGAGCTCGAAGCGGAGCGCCAGGGCGTGAGCGGCATGAGCTTCCGGGTGCTGGACATCTCCGCGGCCCCCGAGGCGCAGGGCTTCGAGGAGGAGGCCTACGACGCAGTCCTGGGCTTCAACGTCGTGCACGCGACGGCAGACCTGGGGGAGAGCGTCGGCCACATGAAGCGGCTCCTGGGGCCCGGCGGGATCCTGGCCCTGATCGAGCCGGTGAAGGCGGCGCCCTGGGTCGACCTGGTCTGGGGGCTGGCCGACGGCTGGTGGTCGTTCACCGACCGGGAGATCCGGCAGCTCTCGCCTCTGGTCAGCCTGGACACCTGGGAGCGCGTGCTGCGCGAGCAGGGCCTCGAGAGCGTCGTCGGCCTCCCGGAGGAGGAGGCCGAGCGCAGCCGCCGCGACTTCGGTCTGATCCTCGGCCGAAAGAGCGCCGCTCCGCCGCAGGAGCTCGGGGATGCCCCCCTCCTCCTCGCCTCCCAGGGGCTCGGCGGCGCCGTCCTGGAAGCCCGACGGCGGCTCGGCGGCCTGCGCGGGGTGCTCTGTGTGGACCCGGGCGCAGCGGATCTCGCGGATCTCGCCACCTTTCTGGACGAGCCCGGGGAGATGGTGGCGGTCTCCTGCTCCCGTCCTGAAGGAATCGTAGAGAGGAGGGTGGTGGCGTCTCTCGGGACGCTGGCCGCGCGGCCGGAGGGCAGACTGCGGCTCCTCCGCTGGAATGGAAGACCCTCCCCACGCGAGGTCGTGGAGGTCCTGGAGAGAGCTCTCGCCAGCGAGGTGACCGAGGTTCTGGTCTCCCCCGGCCCGGACGAGGCGCTCACCGCGGAGCCCGCCTCTGCCGCGAGCGAGAGCCGGCCGCAAGAACAGGGGAACGCGGTCGAGACCCGGATCGCCGAGATCTGGCGGGAGCTGCTCGGCACCCCCCTGGGGCTCCACGACGACTTCTTCGAGAAGGGGGCGGACTCCCTGGCGATGCTCTCCCTCACGGCGAAGATCCGGGACGCCTGGCAGGTCGACCTGCCGCTCCGGGTCGTCCTGGAGGCCCCGACCGTCTCGCGGTTGGCAGCGAAGGTCGGCGAAGAGCTCGCCCGCCGCGCAGCCCAGGCGCGCGTCCGGGAGACCTCCCACACTCTCGTCGAGATCCAGGCCGGCCGCCCGGAGAAGCTGCCCTTCTTCACCGTGCATTCCGCGGGCGGCAATGTCCTTCGCTACTACAACCTGGCCCGGCATCTGGGGGTCGACCGTCCGGTGTACGCGCTGCAGGCGCCCGGGGTCGAGCAGGGGGACGAGAAGATCTTCACCCGGCTCGAAGACCTGGCAGCCCACCACGTCGCCGCCCTCCGTACCCTCCGGCCGCACGGACCCTACCTGCTGGGCGGGTGGTCCGCGGGCGGAACCATCGCCTTCGAGATGGCGCAGCAGCTCCACCGGATGGGGGAGGAGGTCCTGCTCGTGGCGCTGATGGACACCTACGCGCCGCAGGTGAGCGAAGGCTTCGACGAGCTCCAGATGCTGCTGTGGCAGGCCTGGAGGTTCAACATCGCCATGGGGCCGGAGGATTTCGAAGGCCTGGCCGGCTTCGACGCCCGGCTCGACCGGATCGTCGACCTCGCGTTCGAGCGGGGAGCGATCCCCCCACAGGTCGGGAGGGACCAGGCCCGGCGCCTGCTGACGGTCGAGATGGCCAACCTGCAAGCCATCCTGGACTATCGGGCCGAGCCCTATCCGGGGCGCCTGAGCTACTTCCGTTGCACCGAAGGGACCGACTTCGGCGAGTTCCACCGGCTCTTCCCGCGCATCAACGAGATCGACCACGTCGCCGGCTGGACCCTGTTCTCCCCCCAGCCGATGCCGGTCTTCGACATCCCGGGAAACCACGGCACCGCCCTGATGGATGAGCTCGCCGTCGGCGTCCTGGCGCGGCACCTCAGTGAGTGCTTCGCGGAGGTGGAGCGGGAGCTCATGATCGAGTTGCGGATGGAGGAGCCGGCCTGAGCTTCGCCGAGCCACCGTCGTGCACAGAATCCGCCAAAGCCGTGGCCGCTTCAGGGGTGCGGACGATTCTTCTGCCAGATCGCCAGCAGGATCAGGCCGTAGGCGACCAGCCGGATCCCGTAAAACACCGGGTTGGTCTCGCTGGCGCTCGTCCACAGTCCCAGCGCCAAGCGATTGATCGATTCGATCCAGAACGAGGCGGCGAAGAAGAGGAAAAACCGGTCGCGCGTGTACCGCCAGAAGCGGAAGAAAAACAGGCCCGCGACCGCCCAGCCCAGAGCGATGGCCCCCATCAGCATCGGCTCCATCGCTACTCCTCCTCCCAGACCAGGCCGAACAGCAACAGCGACACCGCGACCAGGGCCGAAACCAGCCGCGGGGTGTACAGGTCCACCTGCGTCGGCAGGACCACCTTGTCGATCACCAGCAGCAGGTTGTTCACCGTGAGGCCAGCGAAGCACAGCGCGCTCCATAACAGCAGACGGTTGCCGCCCGCGCGCCAGCCCCGCCACAGCAGCACGCAGCAGGCGAGGCTGGTCAGGGCGCAGAGGGAATAGATCACAGGTGCCATATCAGTCCTCTTTTCCGCTGTCCTTGCGCAAGCGGAAGGCGTCGGCGAACTGCTGTGCCCGTTTGTCGATCCGGGAATGGATCAGGTCGGTCACCCCGACCAGGTTGGCCGAGTACGCCTGCGCCAGGGCGTCGAGCCGCTCGCGCAGCTCGGCGGTGGCGGGCGCATAGCGGAACAGGGTCGTCCCTCCATGGTCCTCGCCACGCGCGATGCCGGCCGCGGCCAGCGCGGTGAGCACCTCGGCGGCCTGCCTCTCCGCCGCGTAGAGGCGCGCAGCCAGCCGCGGCACGTCCCAGCCCACCTCGGGATCGGTCCTCAGAAGCAGGATGGCTTCCAGGTACGGAACCGAGGGCACGCTGGTCAGGATGAACCGGCGGATGTCCTCGGTGAGCTCGGCGCGTCTCATCCAGGGGATCTTATAACCGAAGTCGTGCCTGCTCGTCCTTCACTCCTTCTCGAAGCCCTGGCTCGTAAACTTCAGCGTCCGGCTGTTCTCCGTGACCGTCCGCACGACATGATCCGGAGCGCCCGAAGGAATCTCGGCCTCGATCTCCAGCGTCACCTTGACGGTGGCGCCGAGAAGGCTGGAGAGGTGGGCGATGACTTCGTCGGCGATCCTCGAGGCATCGCGGCCGACGCGGGTGGGATCGAGAGTGACGCTGCCGTGGAAGCGCTTGGGGATGGGCGCCGGCGCAGGGCCGGGGGGCGTTGTCAGGCCGGTGCCGACGTTCGATCCGCCGGTCGAAAGGGCTGGTCTCGGGGTTCCGCTGGAGGCGTTGGCGATGGTGGCTGCTGCCGCAGCTTCGGCTTCGAGCTGCCTCCGGGCGGCTTCGGGCCGTACGACGAGACCGGCCAGGTTGTCGGCGGCGGAGTGGACGAGATCTTCAGTGCGGAGGCCGCGATAGCGGCCGGTGGCTTCGTCGAAGCTGTCGGCGTAGGCGAAGGACTCCCGGGCCCAGGACGACAGGCTGACTCCGTCTCGCACGGCGGCCCACAGGACGGCGGGCTCTTTGAGACGCGGCAGGTAGAGATAGCGCGCGAAGTGCTCGGCGAGTTGCTTGACTTCCACGTGGTCTCCGCGCCAGAGGGGGACCCGATCGAGCTCCATGCGGAGTCTTGTGCCGGCAAAGACGGTGAGCAGGCGTTCGTCGTTCCGCAGCTTCTTGCTCACGCGCGCCGCCAAGGTGTCCTGGCCGGTGAGCTTGTGGGCTTGCCACTCGACCGCGTTTTCCGGCTTTTCCTGCCCGGGCACCAGCAACCATTGGTAGGTCTCCGGGATGCGGGCGGTGACGACGGTGTCGGCGGCGGCTCTCTGCGTCTCGGCCTGCTTGACCTGCTGGGGGTCGAGGTTCAAAACCAGCTTTTCGGCCAGGATCGACTCCCAGGCGAGATACCTGCGGGCCGCCTCATCCAGGTCCTGCAGGCGGGTCTTGTCCGCGGCGAGGA